>NZ_CP117268.1:1224510-1530638 GCF_007000325.2 Rhizobium rhododendri
TGCATATCGATACTTTTTGCATCGCGACGATCACTCATGAAGCCAAACGCCTGATCCATGTCCCAGTGTGTCCAACCGAAATCGTTGGCTTCCGCAACGGAGCGAACGGTCTGCAGCCATAAAGCGCGATCATTTGGAGGCGCCGACCAGCGCAGCACTCCGAATTCGTTTATGATGACCGGCCATCCGGTTTTGCGTGACCATTCTTTAAGTTTGGAAAATTCGTCAATAATACGCGAGCGATCCCAAGTCACAGAGGTCTCGCGATCAATCATCTCGACAACATCGGCCTGTCCTTCTCTCTCCATGGCAGATCGCAGCTGATCTATGGACGACATGCCTTTTGTCGAGGGAAAGGGAAAATTTCGGATCTTACTCAATCCATCATTTGTCCAGGTTTCGCCTTGATGAGTGAAGATCATGGGGTAGTAGAAGTGAACAGCGGCAATGGCATTCTCGTCATCGGGCCCGGTGTCACCGACAGTTTCTTCGATTGTCTGGTAGTTCGCAGAGGACCAAATCAACGTATGACTGCTAAGTTTGCTGCGGATAGCATCAATTAGTTTCTGCCGTAGTTCTGGCCATTGAGAAGCCGGGAGTTGTGGCTCGTTTAGAACCTCAATAAGGGTCGACTCTGGGTTGGACATAGCAGCGAGAGGCAACAACTCACGCCAGGCCGAATCCACAAGTTTACCTCCGGAGCGATAGTCACTCTTGAGGACATCAGAGATGGTGCCGCTTGGATGCATATCGATCATGATGCGCAAACCGGAGGCCTCGATAACAGCAAAAGCCGTTTCCAACCCACGCAGAAACGCTCTCCGATCTGCCCCGGACTTCAGCAATTGACCGGGGTCGACTGGCAGGCGCACGGCCTCAAATCCTAATTTCTTAAGTGCTGCCAGAACATTTGCAGACGGTAGTCTAGCCTGATCAGCACTCGTGTCAGCGACACCTGGCAGATTGAAACCGCGTTTAAAGTGAGTGAGACGATTGACGCTGACAGCACTACGAGCGGCTCCTATGGATCCCGGAGCAAGGGCAGCGGCCGTCAGCCCACCCAGCATTTGCCGACGCGATATGTTAACCGATGCCCTGGGTGGAGCGGACTGTGGTGATGAAGGGTCAAACCGGTCAGAAACCATGTTCATAGCGGCCTATCGCCAAGCGCTCGGCGGTTGCCGGCGCTTCGTTGAGCGCCGCTATCTGGGTTTGGTAGATAATCGAGCAGGCTCGGACGCGGCGGTTCGGCAGTTTGCTGTCGAGACGGCTTTATCTCGACTTTTACGGGCGCCTGCCTCGGTCGGCCTTGCAACAAGGCTAGAGTAATGCCGATCGCCAAGCCAATAAATCCAGCGACGCCTAAAATTGCTGGAATTTTCGGCCACGAAGCCGCGGTTGGAGGTACGGCGGCGCTTAGAATTTCCGCATCCGCGCGCGCGGTGGTCTGTTGTTCGCCCGTCTCACGGGAACGCTGCAGATACTCTTCCAACACTTTGCGACGCGCGTCAGCTTCCCGCTGCAGGGCTCTGATCGTAACCTCCGATTGCCGTGTTCGATTCATTTCCTTTGTCAAGGCATCAACTTTGGCGTTAAGCGTGGCAACGTTTCGGTTCGCGACATCAGACTCCAATTTTGCAGAGCCAACGGCACGCTGCACTTCCGCCTGCATCTGGCGCCGAAGGCCGTCGAGCTCCATTCGTAACCCTTGAAGGGTGGGATGACGCTCACCCAAAGTACTTTCCATACGGTCGAGTTCGGACGATTTCGCATTGTAGAGCGTTCGAAGCTGCGACCCAGTGACAGAATCGACAGCTGTGAAGTCTGCGTTTCGACTTGCGCTCTTGAGCTGCTGAAAGCGCGCCTCCGCAGCCGCTGCAACAGAGGTCGCGGCCGATAGCTGCTGACTTGCTTGAACCAGCTCTGACTCAGAAAGCGCCGGACCGTCGTTTACGTTGACATAACCCTGTGAAACTTTGAAATCTTCAACTGCACGTTCGGCGGAATCAACGCCGGACCGCAATTCCCCCAGGCGACCCTCAAGATCGGAAGTCACTTCTTTGGCATTGCTCTTTTTTTTAGAAATCTGTTTCGCGATATATTGATTGGCCACAGCGTTTGCCAGCAAGGCCGATTTTTCTGCATTTTTAGATTTAAAGTCGACTGTCAGAATATATGTGAGCCCACGGCGGCTCACCGTCAATCCTTTGATGAACGCGTTGTATGCCACCTCCTCGCTGGTTGGCTTGGTAGTGCTAGACGATATCAATTTGGATATAAGGCCCCGATCGGAAAACTCCCCATCTTGTGCCAGCTTGAGGTCACGAAACAATGGCAATAGCAACTGACGCGATCCGATGACTTCAACCTGACTTTCCACCGTAGCTGCATCCATACCCGCCCCGCCAACCACAGGATTGGAGGGGTCTGTCGTGGATTGCCTCGGGTTAATTAACAGAACCGTCTCAGCGACGTATGTCGCTGGAGTGAGACCGATATATGCTATTCCGCCAAGAAGGCACAACCCAAAGGCGGCGCCAACCGTAAGGCGCCGCAACCAGATAAGATCGAGCAATTGCCGGAGATCCAGCAAACCCCCATCGGGATCTGATGACTGCTCTTTGCGCCGAACAGGAGCTGCCTCGTCGTTCAACTCAATCCCTCACCCTTGTGGAAAATAACGTACGTGGCTTGCTATAGGCATTGCTTGATTGTTGACATGGGAACTCTGAAATAGCGTTAATAGCTAAAGTCTTTTCTATTAGGGTTAATGCGTCTTTAATAGTGCAACATCTCCAGACTTTTGCTAAAAAGTCAGCAATGTGGAGCCATAGCAACAGGTAAATGTGTACTATGAGTAAGACGGTCGTCGCTGGCATCCCGACCAGCACATTGGGACGGCCAAGCT
The DNA here is from genome assembly GCF_007000325.2 of Rhizobium rhododendri. Lineage (GTDB taxonomy): Bacteria > Pseudomonadota > Alphaproteobacteria > Rhizobiales > Rhizobiaceae > Rhizobium > Rhizobium rhododendri. The sequence continues at coordinate 1,227,419 of NZ_CP117268.1, forward strand.
TGGCACACATGGTTTTTGCCGAGCCCTCCGAGAGGGACGGACCGCGCATCCCCCGGCTGCTATTCGATATCAACGGACATGCCATCGCGCTCTATTACTCGGACAGGAATTACCGTGCAGCGCTTGATAAGGCAGACGTTGTGCATGCAGACGGTCAATCAATTGTTTTCGCCTCTCGCCTTCTCTGCTCCCTGCCGATTGAGGAGCGAACGGCCACTACGGATATTATTCACGATTTTGCAGCTGAGGCGGTTAGAACCCATCAGTCTTTCTTCCTACTTGGTTCGGATGAAGAGACCAATGCTGCCTGCGCGGCCAAGCTTCAGGAACTTTATCCCCGACTGAAGGTCGCTGGGCGCCGGAATGGATATTTCGGGACCCAGGATGAAGACGCTATTTTCGACACCATAGAAGCGAGCGGTGCAGATATCGTATGGGTTGGTCTGGGGAAGCCGCTCGAGCAGATCTTTGCTGCGCGCGCACGCGCACGGTTGACTTGTAGTTGGATCATCACCTGTGGTGGCTGCTTTAATTTCATAACCGACGAGTATAAACGTGCTCCCAAATGGGTTCAAAATTTCGGTCTCGAATGGTTACATCGTCTGATCAAGAGACCGCGTAAGCTGTTTTGGCGCTACGTTGTCACGAATCCGATTGCGACTTACTGGATTTTGAAAGCTTCACGATGATTGATCCGCAACTTCAAGATGATTTGTCGCAGGCGCCTTTCTTCTCAATCGTTATTCCTGTTTACAATAGATCAAAAATAATAGCGCCTTCCCTTAAGTCTGTATTGGATCAGGACTATCAGGATTACGAATGCATTATTGTAGATGATGGCTCTACCGATTCCGACGATCTTGTTTCAGTGATCAACGGCTTCGCCGATGCACGCCTCAAGTATTATCGTCAAGAAAATGGTGGGGCCAGCGTTGCACGGAATACAGGCGTAAATTACGCAAGTGGACAATACATCGCGTTTTTAGATTCTGATGATAAATTTCTCCCCCAGAAGCTCACCCGCGTGGCAGAGGTTCTCGGAATTCACCCTGAAGTCGCGGTGTATTCTCGAAGTTATGTTGATCGTGGCGTTGGTCGATTCTGGCTCCGTCCTGACCGCGCTATCGGCGAACAGGAGGACATGGGGGAGTATTTATTTGTCCACAATCAGTTCGTCTTCACATCTACCCTCGTTCTGAAACGCTCTCTCGCTTTGGCATTTCCATTTGACGTCGATTTGCGCCAGGTGGAAGATCCCGACCTCTGTTATCGCCTCTCCTTAACTGGGGTGAAATTCCACATGATCGATGACCCTCTGACGATATGGTCAGATATCACAGGCCAAGGACGCCTATCTCAGGAGGTGAACTCGCAATCGCCCTTCATTTGGCTTGAAAAAATGCGGGGCACCTTGTCGAAGCGTGTTGAAAGGGGTTATCGCGCAACGATATTGGCGAACTATCTGGCACCGCATAGACCATTTCTGGCAGCATACGATATCGTGGTCGGAGTTCTTCTTTCTGGCGTGCCCTTTGGGGTAGGGGCGCGGCAGGCAATGAGAAGCTTCCTTCCCCAGAAATTCTATCGACGCCTAGTCAATCACTATGTGCGCGCGCGCGGGCGGGTTCGTGATAACAAGTCCCCCCCCTAGCGATCCCACCCGGCTACCAAATTAGCACGCTCAAGCAACGAGGCGAGTTCTCGCAGCTACACTGGATCGATCAATTTGGCGCGTCCATTGAACGTTCAACCGGCCTCACGTACGAGCCGCTCGATCTCACTTTGAAAAACAGCGCGAGCCTGGGGTGTCAAGAGGTTGTGGTCTGCGTCCTTTACGATTTGGAACTTGACAGCGGGAAATAGCCGCAGCCGTTCAGAATCCACGTCGAAATGTTGGTAGAAGTAGTTCAGTCCTATATCTCCGTCGCTGAAAATAAACGACAAACCAGCACCGCGGTCGTAAACCCTTTTCATATCTCTATGTATAACTTGATGCGCATTGGACAACATCGACAGTTTTTCCAATATTGGGCGGAGGATCCCCATGCATCGCATCTTCAACAGTCCCAGGATGTTGAGGACGCCTCGCTTCAGGTTAACCCTCCCCGTCAAAATCTTTTCCCAACTCTTTAAACTGAAAGCTTTGGATTTATAAGCGTTAAGCGGCTTTGGAACAAATAGAAGCAAGTCCTCCAAAGACTGACGGGGATCCCAGCGTAAAACGTGGGCGTTGGCAATGACAGCGCCGGCAAGTTGCTCATTTCTAACGAGCGATCGAAACGCTGTGTATCCACCGCTGCAACGCCCAGCTAAAATAATGCGTCCAAGCTCCAGTGTCTCCATAAACGCAACGGCGGCGTCTACATCATCGAGCTGGGTTTCGGAGTAGATCACCTGATCTGGAGCGCTTGGCAGAGCCGGACTATCGCCGACATTCGCTGCGTCGTATCGAAAAGATGCAATCCCGACCGCAGCCAAATCGCGTGCGAGCGCTGTCATGCTCCGACCCCAACCGGCAGCCCTTTCGTAGGACGTGTTCAGGAGGAGGACGCTCACCTTCTGTCTTTGACCCTTGCTTGGCTCGCAAACAATACCGAAAAGACGGTTATTGTCTCCAAAGCGCACCGGTGTCTCACTAAAAAGGGCCCCATTGAGCGGTGTAACGACGACCTCTTGCGGCTCGCTTAGTAGTTCGTTCGTGATTGTCTTCTCGAACGAACCGACCCACTTGACGAGTTTTGCCATAACCACCAACGGGGGTTTTGAGAGGGTAAGGTTATTCAACATCTCATCAAACCCCTCATAAGGGTGAGCCTCGACGTCTTTGCCTTGTTCAAGCAAATGCTGATTGAATTTAAACTGGGCTGGGCGATCATGCCTGGCCGCGAGAAAATAGTGTCCGACGGGCGGCACAGGACTACGGTTTAAATCGACGCCTTTTATACTAGCAAAAAGTCTCGGCGCAACTTCCTCGCCACCTAGCGTCGGCAGATCGCTTGCGGCAGCAGCCTTGCCCTCGGTCATCCTCGACAAGACCAAGACCTCACGTGCGTAGGCGTGCCCAGATATAACCGGCGCTAGCAATGCGACGCCAGCAATCCCTGGCACCCTCAACGACGTCTTGTAAGCCAAGGCTGCTCCCAGCCCTTGACCAACAACAATTAGGTGACGGACACCAGACAAGTTTCTAAGCAGTTCACACGCTTCACAGGCGCGATCTACCCACAGCTCCAAGTCGTTAGCTTCGGCATTTTGGTCGAGTGCGTCGCCCGTACCAGGATAATCGAAGCGAAAGCTTGGTATGCCCTTTAATGACAACTGCTCAGCCAACATCCGCCACATTTTCCGCATGGCTATTTCCTCAAAGCCCCAAGGCGAGAGGAATAATACGGCGACTTTCTGGGTGGATGGCCCAAGTGGCGCCTGAAACAACCCGATTGTATCCGCAAAAATAATGGGTCTTGCTGCCTGGCCAACGTGCGAAATTGGATGCTGCGACCCGGCCGACGGGCCGACGGCGTAATGGTCGCCGCCAGTTTTTATAATCTTTTCGCAGCTCAAGGATTTAGTTTCACTGATCATAGCAATCTAACACAGCCATTTGCCTTAAATCCGACATTACCCGTACACTTATCTCTCTCATCGCACATGTGATTTATCGGTGCTTGCGCAGTAGATGGGCGATGTGAACTACATTCTCCAACCACTACTTCTTCAAACTCAAATCTTCTCCGCAAGATCTCCGCAGAACCTGCAAATGATTTTCAAAATCGACATTAATAATCATTCTCATGAAGATATTTATTTTCATTTAAATATCGAGATGATGATTCGGTCCCGGTAGGGACGATGGTTGCCCAGCGCCCCCCGGCCAGATCCTTACGTGCGGCACTACCGCATACGGCTCCTATCGGTTGTTTTGACGGTGAACCGCGCATCTGGATGCGGATGGAACAGCCGACATGGCGGAAGGTATTTACGAAGCAGCCTTTGGTAACGATCCAAAGACATGCGGTTTCGCTGGCTTCGACGCATCAGAGCGTGTAGCCAGGCGCGACCAACTTCCCAGCGGAACCCTCCCAATCTTCTCAGATTGTCGGGCACCGCATGGTAGTTCAAATACCCCTGTAACATTTGCCTTAGCCACCGACCTACTACAGCCACGGGTTCATGGCGCCGTCGCATTAGCGTTTCCCGAATGGCCGCCAGCGTCGTGCGCATTCGCTTCTTAATTGTCAGACGGACAATCTTGAAGCCTCCATCATTGCGCCGCCTGCCGCAGCAGTGCGTGAATCCCAGAAAGTCGAAAGTCTCTGGCTTGCGGATACCACGTTCCCGGCATTGTCGCGCAGCATACCGCCCAAAGCGTATCAGCCGCGTCTTTCCCGGGTGTAGTTGCAAGCCGAACTGAGCGAGACGCTCCCGCAATGCTTGCAGAAAGCGCTGCGCCTCTCCTTCGTACTGGAACCCAATCACGCTGTCGTCGGCATAACGTACAATGATCACGTCGCCTTTAGCGTATCGAGTACGCCACTGCTGGACCCATAAATCCAATGCGTAATGCAGATAGATATTCGATAGCACGGGGCTAATTACAGATCCTTGGGGAGTTCCTCGCGTCGATGCCACGCGGCGGCCATCCTCAATCGTGCCCGCTTTCAACCATTTGTAGATCAGACGTATCAGCCGGCGGTCACCAACTCGATGCGACAGGAAACGGAGCATCCACTCGTGATCGATTTCATCGTAAAACGAGCGAATATCCGCGTCCAATATCCAGTTGATCTTCCGCTTGTCGATCCCAACCCACAAGGCGTCCAGCGCGTCATGCTGTCCCCTTCCTTGTCGGAACCCGTATGAGAAGCCGAGGAAGTCTTGCTCATAGATCGCGTTCAGAACCGTGGACACGGCCATCTGCACGACTTTTTCTTCCAACGCTGCAATACCGAGTGGACGGAGTCTTCCGTCATTCTTCGGAATGTAGACCCGTCGGGACGGTTGTGCACGATACGCACCGGACTGAATCTCCCGATGTAGTTCGTGCACGCGCCCTTCGAGTGTCTTCTCATAGTCGTACCACGTCACGCCGTCCACTCCACTCGCCGCCTGCTTGCGAAGCGCATGAAAGCTCTTCACCAATAGCGTCGGAGTGATGTGGTGCATCAGCGCCGTGAAACGCATCTTCGGGTTCCGTTTGGCGGCTTCCCGTACACCTTCGATCCCCATCGAAGCGTGTTTTATCCGGCTCTGCGTCCGGCACGCTGGAGTCTCGACGGCGTTCCCTCCGATTACACCCCTTCCCTCCATTGCCTCCGCGAGATCATCTCCTTTGTTCGGCAACTTCTGCAGTACTATGGGCGTATCCGACTTCTCATCAGCGTCGATGACTGGCTTGTGGTCAACGACCTTCCCAGTCCCGTCCAGTCCATTCGCACTGGACACTGATGAGATCTCGCTGCTTCCGTATGAAAGACTTCCCGGCATGCACAGGGTCTCCGACCGCGCGGGATCGGGACATGGCTTGCGATTGACGCCATGCACCGTGTTGCCTTCCGCTTCGCTTAACAGCGTCGGCATCCCGAATTGATCATTTCGCGGCTCAATGGCCGGCCTGCCGGTTTCCCCTGTCAACGCTTCGACGCACACCTCGCGATGTGCCCCGCATGACTCGGGGTCAGAGTGATTCGCCACTTCTTCTCCGTGTTGAACTTTCATCAACTATCTTTCATCGGCTTTGCAGCCGCACTAAGCGCCAATTTCGGCGCACCTTCTGAAGCGAAGCGCTTTGAGGCATGAATTGCACACGGAAAGATCAGACCGTCCTAAAACTTGAAAAAATCAAGCGTTACGCGGAATTGTTTTGATGGTCCCGGTAGGGACGATGGTTGCCCATCGCCCCCCGGCCAGATCCGTACGTGCGGCACTACCGCATACGGCTCCTATCGGATGTTGTGACGGTGAACCGAGCATCTGGATGCGGGTGCAGCAGACGACATGGCGGCAGGTACTTGCGAAGCAGCCTTTGGAAACGATCCCAAGACAGCCGGTGTCGCTGGCTTCGACGCATCAAAGCGTGTCGCCAGGCGCGACCAACTTCCCAGCGGAACCCTCCCAATCTTCTCAGATTGTCGGGCACCGCATGGTAGTTCAAATACCCCTGTAACATTTGCCTTAGCCACCGACCTACTACAGCCACGGGTTCATGGCGCCGTCGCATTAGCGTTTCCCGAATGGCCGCCAGCGTCGTGCGCATTCGCTTCTTAATTGTCAGACGGACAATCTTGAAGCCTCCATCATTGCGCCGCCTGCCGCAGCAGTGCGTGAATCCCAGAAAGTCGAAAGTCTCTGGCTTGCGGATACCACGTTCCCGGCATTGTCGCGCAGCATACCGCCCAAAGCGTATCAGCCGCGTCTTTCCCGGGTGTAGTTGCAAGCCGAACTGAGCGAGACGCTCCCGCAATGCTTGCAGAAAGCGCTGCGCCTCTCCTTCGTACTGGAACCCAATCACGCTGTCGTCGGCATAACGTACAATGATCACGTCGCCTTTAGCGTATCGAGTACGCCACTGCTGGACCCATAAATCCAATGCGTAATGCAGATAGATATTCGATAGCACGGGGCTAATTACAGATCCTTGGGGAGTTCCTCGCGTCGATGCCACGCGGCGGCCATCCTCAATCGTGCCCGCTTTCAACCATTTGTAGATCAGACGTATCAGCCGGCGGTCACCAACTCGATGCGACAGGAAACGGAGCATCCACTCGTGATCGATTTCATCGTAAAACGAGCGAATATCCGCGTCCAATATCCAGTTGATCTTCCGCTTGTCGATCCCAACCCACAAGGCGTCCAGCGCGTCATGCTGTCCCCTTCCTTGTCGGAACCCGTATGAGAAGCCGAGGAAGTCTTGCTCATAGATCGCGTTCAGAACCGTGGACACGGCCATCTGCACGACTTTTTCTTCCAACGCTGCAATACCGAGTGGACGGAGTCTTCCGTCATTCTTCGGAATGTAGACCCGTCGGGACGGTTGTGCACGATACGCACCGGACTGAATCTCCCGATGTAGTTCGTGCACGCGCCCTTCGAGTGTCTTCTCATAGTCGTACCACGTCACGCCGTCCACTCCACTCGCCGCCTGCTTGCGAAGCGCATGAAAGCTCTTCACCAATAGCGTCGGAGTGATGTGGTGCATCAGCGCCGTGAAACGCATCTTCGGGTTCCGTTTGGCGGCTTCCCGTACACCTTCGATCCCCATCGAAGCGTGTTTTATCCGGCTCTGCGTCCGGCACGCTGGAGTCTCGACGGCGTTCCCTCCGATTACACCCCTTCCCTCCATTGCCTCCGCGAGATCATCTCCTTTGTTCGGCAACTTCTGCAGTACTATGGGCGTATCCGACTTCTCATCAGCGTCGATGACTGGCTTGTGGTCAACGACCTTCCCAGTCCCGTCCAGTCCATTCGCACTGGACACTGATGAGATCTCGCTGCTTCCGTATGAAAGACTTCCCGGCATGCACAGGGTCTCCGACCGCGCGGGATCGGGACATGGCTTGCGATTGACGCCATGCACCGTGTTGCCTTCCGCTTCGCTTAACAGCGTCGGCATCCCGAATTGATCATTTCGCGGCTCAATGGCCGGCCTGCCGGTTTCCCCTGTCAACGCTTCGACGCACACCTCGCGATGTGCCCCGCATGACTCGGGGTCAGAGTGATTCGCCACTTCTTCTCCGTGTTGAACTTTCATCAACTATCTTTCATCGGCTTTGCAGCCGCACTAAGCGCGCATTCAATGCGCATTGGCGCGACCCGTTTGAGCGGGGCGCTTTTCGGCCACTCGTATGGATTAGACAGCAGCGGTCTTGGCGAAGTTGAACGGTAAGCAGGTCGGTGATGTCGGCGTCGGTTGGACGCTGCGGCAATTCCGTGAGGAGTTGGCGCAGATACGCCAAGGGCTCCACGCCGCAGGCGCGACAGGTCAGCATGATGCCGCAGACGACAGCACTGGCCCTGGCCTCCGTCCACGGTGTCACTGAACAGCCAGAATTTTCTTGCAGGCAAAAATCCTGATATTGCGTTCGAGGAGGTTGTTGTCTATCGGCATCCTGCCGTCTTCGGTGTAGCGCGTCAGGTAGGCAAGCACCTGATCTGGGCCGTCGAATGGGGGCTTTGAATAGACCACCCAATCGATGCTGCGAGCCCGGGCAAGATGGCGGGCGAATGTCTTGTTATCGTTGAGATGAGCAAGTTCGTTGAGGAATTGGAGCTCGTTTGTGGCAAAGGCTGCAGCGACAGCTGTCAGGAAGCGCCGGCGAAACAGACGTGACAGCACTCGAACGGGCGGAAAGAGGCCCGATCGGCAATTGATTTACCTTGCTCTGTCGGGTGAGAGACCTCCGCCAGGCTCGACGCAGTGGACAAAAATGCTGAAAGCTCCGTATCCCAATCCGCCATATCGCGCCCCAAAAGTGAGAGCGCAACTCATCTCAAACCAGGCTTGCCCCAATCTGCCAAAGTAGTGCTAATCCATGCGATATACCACGCGGGACCAAGGGGTGCGGCAAAATTTTAAGCTTTTCGCGTGCTCTGAAAGCGAAGTAACATTGACGGCCGCGATTGATCACCAGAAACCTACGTACCGTGTGCCTTCGCTCTCGGAGAAGCTCCAAAATCAACAAGATCGAAGTTAGACTGAGGCTTTTTTCTGTTTTTGGTTCACACTCTTCATTCGTCAGTTTTGCATCGGCCGCAGCCTTCACAGCGCGCAAACGATATTCCTTGTTTTCAGTGCATAGACGTTGTCGTATGGGTCGAAACACAGCTAGCAATCAAAGCAGGAATGTTATCTGAAAATAGAGATTTGAACAAAACGCTACATTATGCTCATTGAGAGTAAAGGGAGAAGATCGCGGATGCGTTGGATAGTTATTACACCTTTTACACACACTAAGGATGTTGGTTGGATTCCGTCACACATCAACAACACGAAGCATACCTTTGAAGCCGTTGAGGCTACCTACCATCATGACAGATCGCGAAGTTCAACCAGCGCGCGAGAGTGGCTGGATTACGGTCATCACGCCTTTTTAGCCTGGATAAAGGCGATGAGGCATGGAAGCGACGACGTTGGCTTCATCACAAGTTTTCCGCAGCTTCCTGTTTTTCTAGGGCTCTTTAAACGCCTCTCTTTCTCGCGACGGCCTATCATAGCATGGACCTTTAACCTTGGTCACACCTACGGTGGTTTTAAAGGTTTTTTCGCCCGGTTTGCTCTTCGGGGAATAGACCTATTTATTGTCCATTCATCTGCTGAAATTACTTCTTATTCAAGGTGGCTAAAATTACCGCCAGATCGCTTTTTGTTCGTGCCATTAGCTATTACACCAGTGGAAAATATCGAAATTTCAGAGAGCAACGATCCATTTGTACTTGCTATGGGAACCGCTAACCGGGACTATTTCTCTCTCGTTCAAGCTGTAGAAGAATTGGGATATAGAACAATAATTGTTTCTGGTAGCCATGCCGTTGCCGGACTAAATATCCCATTTAACGTGGAGGTGTTAAGTGGCATTTCGCTTGCTGAATGTCATCGACTGGCCGCGCAAGCAACTGTAAATGTTGTCCCGATAAAAGACGAACACGCTGCATCCGGCCAGGTCACGTTCCTTGAAACAATGATGTTGGGTAAGGCGATTATATTAACGAGCTGCGCGGGCACGCGTGATTATGTTGAAAGTGGAATCAATGGTATTCTCGTCGCTCCGAATGATATTGACGCTCTAAAACGTGAAATAGCGAAGCTTTGGCTGGATCCCCAACTTAGAACCATTATAGGTACAGAGGCGAGAGCGATGGTGTTATCGAGCAATACGATACCTTCTCACGCGAAATTTATGCTTGATGTGTTAGAGAGGTACATCAAATGAGTTGGTCTCATTCTCCGCCAAAGAAGAACCGATAAATAGCTTAACCGTAAGATGTTTTAGCTCGACTTTGCACATTATGCGGCAAAGTAAAGCGCCTGATACCAACGAGCGCTGATCATGACCGATGCGCCCACTGACGATGCCCGATGGACATGATTTTCCGCGGTTGGTCGACGAGCTTGTTCCAGGCTTGGCAGCAGTGCGCGACGATGTCGTCATAATCCTTGAAGATGCGGTTCGACGGCCATTTGTCGCGTATGAAGAGCCAGTGGTTCTCAACCGGGTTAAGCTGGGCGATCTCGGCGGTAGAAACATCAAGGTGATGTTATCAGGGATCTTTAGCTTCGGCGTCGTATGCCGACCCGCCTGGTCGAGAATGAGAACGGCATGCGCTCCATTATCGACGGCAAGGCTGATTTCGTCGAGATGCTGCTGCATGGCGCCCCAACAGAGTCACACATCGCGCTCGTTGGTATGAGCGATGCGTTGAAACAGTCCGGGCGGTATTTTATACATTTCCGGGTTTGACGGTGAGTGTCGATTAGGATCGCCGCTCCACAAGACGAGGCGGACGACAACGATTGCATCTGTAAGAGTCTGTTCAAGAAAGCGGGTATCGAGCGAGCCTCTTGTCATGAGCTTGATCATTGCTGTTTGGATGAAGGCTAGGCTTGTGGCCGAGAAACGCTAGAAATGCTTTGCCATTCGGCGGTTTATGCCGAGCCAAGCCAGCGTTCGTTCGACAATCCATCGCTTCGGTAGCACCTGGAAACCGGCCTGGTTTCGTTTGATAATCTCCATCGGTCGCGGGCTGGCCTCTTCTACCGTTGTGCCCTGATAGCCGCCGTCGCCACAGATTTTCTCGATAAAGGGAAAACGGTTGGCGAGGCTGTCGAAAACAAGTGCTGCTCCATCACGATCCTGAATTCCTGCATTCCTGCCGAGTAGACCTCGGCTTTCAGAAGCATGCCAAGAGTATCGACCAGAATGTGCCGCTTGCGGCCCTTGATCTGTAGAGTCGAGGACGGGCGCGGTGGCGAAGCCCCGTTTCCCGTCCCCGCTCATCAAACCGGACGTGCGGATTTCCCGCATCCGGCTTTCCGACTGGCTTCATCGTAAGGCCCACCGCGACGACCGCCCGCTCGCGTCGAAGGCTCAGAACGGCCAGTTTCCCGTAGACATGCTCACGGGAAAACCGGTCCGTCCCACGCCCTTGCACTTTGTGTCGTTGTCGGAGGAAGTGCCGCGTCCGATCATAGACATGCTGATCGACGGCCTCGTATGTGGACGCCAGAGCGCCGTAGGAAAAGTAGGCCGACCATCCGCGCAAGAGGCGGTTCAATCGTGCCCTGACCTCATCCCAAGCACCCTTGTTACCCGGCACCAAAAGTTCGCCAACCTTCAGCTTGACCCTCTGCACACTCTTCTTGGACGGGCTTGCTCCCAGATACCAGCGCCCTCCGTTGGGCAGGTGGCGCGGTCCCAGGACGAGACCCGGATCGGTCAGAAGAACAAAATCACCCGCCGATGGGCAAAGCGAGGAACTCGGCCGTCAGCCCCGCATGACCAGCGAACCCGCTTTGCCTATATCTTCGGTGCCATTTGCCCCGAGCCCGGCAAGGCGGCGGCGTTGGTCATGCCCTGGTGTGATACCCATGCCATGACCCAGCACCTGGCAGAAATATCCCGTCATGTGGCCGATGACGCGCATGCCGTCCTCATCATGGACCAGGCGGGATGGCACATGTCCAACAACCTTGTAGTGCCTGCCAACATCTCGATTTTGCCATTGCCGCCGAAGTCGCCCGAGCTTAACCCGGTTGAGAACCTCTGGCTCTTAATACGCGAGAACTGCCTGTCGAACCGTATCTTTAAATCATACGACGACATTGTCGCTCACTGCTGCGATGCTTGGCGAAAGCTCGAAACCCAGCCGTGGCGCATAATGTCAATTGGGCGCCGAGAATGGGCAAATGGGTTCTTGATCGTCGAACCAGCGCTGGCGCTGCTCCAAGACATCGGGCCGGCTCTGTTCTATCGCGTGGCCAGTCTTTTTTTACGCGTCTGGCCGTGCCGGACAAGGAAGCGGTGCAAGGCCGACTTGCTGATCGTGATGCCTTGCTCCGCCAACGCGTCGCGGAGTTCAAACAAGGTTCCGTCCCGGTGTTCGGCAAGCCAGGCCATGATCTGTTCCCCATGCGCCTCGGTATTGCGGGAATTGCGATCCCCGCCAAGCGGGCCAGGTCGCACATCACCCTGCCGCAGTTGCAGATTTCGCCAGCGACTGACGCTTGCGGCACTCACACCGAAACGTTCGGCGGCTTCTCGATGCGTTGCACCAGCAGAAACCGCAGCAACAACACGAACGCGCAGATCGACAGAACGGAATTTTGACATATCCGCCGACCTCCATCGGCAGATAGCTTGAATCAGACCCGGACCGATTTGCAAAGTCCCAAAGATTCAATCAGTCAGGGAACCGCTCTAGTACTACAGTTGCATTTGATGGCGTGTTTTGTAGTGTAAGTTCATTGCGGAAGCCTGGTGGGTTCGTCGCCATAGGGACCATGCGAGGATATATCGAACTCTGATCGGCGGTGGCAGCAGTAGACGCATAATCAGATAGCGGATCTCTGCGACGGTCGGCAATAACGCGAGTGTCCGGGTCAGGCGGCGATTGGAGGATTTGCACTCCTTTCGTTCGGTTTGCCAGTCGCCGCGCGGCGTAGATCAGCGCCGAGCTTGGCGAGGAAGGCTGCAGCAGCCATGACCAGCGTCATATGTCGGTTCCATGCATGCCACGAACGTGCTTCGCAATGATCCAGGCCAAGGTCATCCTTAGCGCGTTGAAAGCACTCCTCCACTGTCCACCGTAGCCCGGCAGCACCCGCCAACTCGCTAAGTTCCGTACCGGCAGGCGCAAAAACAAAATAATAGGCGCGTGCGTCCGGTTCCCGACGGCTGCGGCGGATGAGAAGCCAGCGTTCCCATTGCCCATCAGGACGCGAGCTCAGAGGAATACGCACCCAATCGTAGAGCCGGAGGCCCTTGGCACCTTCTCCGGCTGCATGACTGAACTAGGCTTCCGTCTCAAGTTCCGCTGCCATTGTTTCCGGACAAGTTTGTTCGACGTGCTGCTCACGGACAAAGCGCAGGCAATGATTGGAACGAACTGCTAGAAAGTAAGGCTGACCGCGTCCTTCCAGCATGCGTCGTAACTTGGAATCCGATCCATAGAGTGCATCGGCCAACACCCATGCGCAAGGCACGCCAGCATCGAGCGCATCGGCACTGAGCTTGGCTGCAATGGTCGGCTTGGTCGCGAAGGCTTGCTGCTGTGGGATATGAGCCGCAGCACGACGCGTTTCGCTTTCGCTCCAGTCTTTGGGCAAATAAAGCTGCCGATCAATCAGGGTTTGACCAAAACGGCTTGCATAGGCAAGAAAGACGCCGACCTGGCAGTTTTCAATACGTCCCGCCGTACCCGAATATTGTCGTGCAACACCGACCGAGTGTGTGCCTTTTTTTCAGAAACCCGGTTTCATCGACCACAAGGACGCCATCAGCATCGCCAAGTGCCTCCACCGCATAAGCGCGCACGACGTCGCGCAACGTGTCTGCATCCCATTGGCTGGGCCCCAACAGCGATTGCATCCGATAGGGGCTCTCCAGCCCTGCCTGTTCGGCCATTAACCAGCCGGTCTTGCGCTCAACTCCAGACAACAAACCATCTAGGAAGGCACTCGCCGATGCCCGGAGTTCACGTCGACCAAACACCGGGCCTAGCCGCTGCTTCAATGTGTCAAGCTCCCTGCTGCCAGGCCACCACTGATCCAGACCAACCCGAAACCGACATCGAATTCCCTCCTTCAAACACCGGAAGTGAATCAAGATTTCGTTTTAAACGCAACTGTAGTACTAGTCAGTGAGGATGCGTATAAGCCCGTAGGTCGCATCTCCGAGCGCGATTTCCACGGCGAGAAGCGCAACAACGCAACCTACGCGTCGACCACCGGCCCCGATGCCAGGCTTTACAAGAAGGCTCGCGGTCAGGCCGCCAAGCTTTGCCATATGGGTCACGGTACCATCGAAAACCGCAACGGTCTGGTCGTAGACGCCACGATGACCCATGCGACCGGAATTGCCGAGCGCGAGGCCGCTCTGGATATGGTGGGCAACATGGATGGTCGTCATCGCATCAAATTGGCTGCAGACAAAGCTTACGATACGGCCGACTTTGTCGCCGCCTTGCGGGACGCAAAGGCGACACCACACGTCGCCCAGAACACGACGAACCGCCGCTCGGCCATAGACGGTCGGACCACCCATAACTCCGGCTATGCAGTTATTCAGCGCATTCTCAAGCGTGTCGAAGAGGCTGGGCCAAGACCATCGGCGGAATGCGCAAGACCCGCCACCGCGGAGAGGATCGCGTCGGCTGGATGTACACCCTGACGGCGACCTCTTATAATTTGGTGAGGCTACCAAAGCTGCTGGCGACGGTATATTCGCGCCCGTCATCCGCCGAGCGAAGGCATATGATGACAAACTAGGCGAAAATGGCCGCGGAAAGAATGTCACTGCCGCTCGCCTACACCCCATTTATCGAGGACTGGTGCGAAAATTAGCGCTATTTCCGCACGCTGTTAATAGCCGCCGGCGCAAAACAGCTACTCAAGCGTCGGCAAAGACTGTTAACCTTTCGCTAATCTAAACTTCCACGTGCGATCCACGAATGTATTGCGTGAGCGCACCGTTTATAACCAGGAGTGCCGTGTTCGGAATAAACATTCCTGACTCTGTTGGCTATATTCTAGGGATAGTAGTTTGCTGCGAGTCGCTTTATTTGCTTGGTGTGCCACCGCTTGTTGTTATAGGCCGAATGAGGAGGGTTGAGATGAAACCGACAACTTATTTTTATTCCATCATCATTTATTTTGTGATGTTTATCCCATTTGGGTATGTTCACGGCGCTTCAAATTCGGAGGGACTTCGCCGCCAACTCGCATATCAACCATTTAGTGAGCAAAGTATTTGGAACACACCGCTCGGGCAAAAAGCTGCGTTTCTCTCCCGCGATGACGCGATGAGCAAGATGTTGCATAGCGATAACGTTGGAGGGAAAAGCGGTTCTTACGCTTGGATTGGGTATGATGCTACCAGCATTTACTATACCAGCTACAAGGACCCGTTCGTGAAGTGGAATTATGTCGGTCGGTCAGCGACAGCACCATGGCCGTATGATACAGCTATCCAAAATGACAGCGTCTGGTTACGCACTCCGAAGAACGTCCAGTTTTTTGGAGGTACCGATAACGTGGCGGTGATTATCGACCCAAGCGGAAAAGTTGCATATGAAGTTTGGCTGGGAAAGTACGATGCGCTCGCGAACGTCTATAACGTACAGTATCTTGTCAGAGTGGACCTAACGAGCACGGGAATCGCAAGCGGTGAAAGTCGTTCCGAGGGTGTGCGTGCGTTCGGAGGGTCAATCCTCGGTGGGTTGATCCGTTGCGGCGAGTTGGAATCTTACAGAATTAGCCATGCCGTTGCCATTTTGGTCAGCCAAAATCAAGCAAAGCGAGGAGCTGGTGTAGACGATCAGAAAGTTTGGCCTGCAATGAATACGGACGGCGCGGGGAAAAACAGTTATTCCGGGCTAGTTCCCATCGGGCAACTTTTAGCGATACCGCAATCTGTAGATATTTCTCGCCTTGACCTAACCCCCGACGGACTCGCCTTAGCAACCGCACTGCAGCAGTTTGGCGGTTATGTTGTGGACACGGCAACCAACACTATGTCAATTGGCGCGATCGAACACGGTTGCAAAGTTCAGAGTGTCAAAAATCTTCAGCACGATGTAAGGTCGATTCGAGATGTGCTGCTCCCCGTTTCTAACAACACCAGTAAGGACATAGGTGGTCCGGGAGTTAGGGTTGCCGACTTTCCGCCAACGATTAAGTAACAATTTGAAATGTGCATATTTGACCCGTTCCGCTTGCCTTGGATCGAAGATGGTTATGTAGTGCATGAACAAAGACGATATTGTTGACTGTGTTGGCCTGAAAGCTAATATACGCGACATTTACTGATACCATTTGAAAAAGGCGTAGGCATGTCAACGATGAGGTCAAAAAATCACATACACGGGCTTTCCAGCGATAAAGGTGCCGTCGTTGTATTCTAAAGCGCAGACTGAGGATGATTTGACTTTTTTCGACGATAACCCGCTCGTAACGGTTTATCTTCCCACTCATAATCGAAGGCTTCTTTTGGAGCGGGCGGTAAGTTCGGTCGTGATGCAGTCTTATATTCATTTCGAACTAATTATAGTTGATGATGGATCCACTGATGATACGGGTGAATATCTTGCAAGAATTGCCCTCTCTGATGCCAGGATCATAGTCTTAAAGCACTCCTATCCCAGGGGCGCCCCGGCGGCGCGAAACCTGGCAATTAGTCGAGCAAAAGGGAAGTATATCACTGGACTTGACGACGATGATGAGTTTCATCCGCTAAGGCTTGAAGTTTTTGTCAAAAACTGGTTGGAAGTAGCCGGCACTGCGGCGCAGCCAGCATGTCTTTTTTCATCTTTACTCTTTGTAGGCGATAGTGGGAAAATTGTGTCTAATGATAAGCGAGACAGAGTTGTCGCCGAAGAACTTTTTTCAGGAAATTTAGTCGGAAATCAAATTTTTTGCCCTACCGGCCATATGAAAGAGATAGGCGGCTTCGATATCAATATGCCAGCATGGCAAGACCTAGAGTTCTTTATAAGGCTATTGCGAGCCTATGGTCACGCTCGACACGTCAATAGACCTACCTACTTGTGCTATATCGATACAGGACGGCAACGTATATCTACGCGCACTGATTCGCTTAGGAAGGCTTTTTCTATAATAAAAAGTAAGAATTCTGGAATTGATAGGAGGTACTTAAATACTCTATTTATGCAGATATTTTCTGACTACTATGGTGTAAGGCCAAAATATCAGGATTTTGCTGTTTTGCTTGATCAACGAGCACCTTTGTCAAGCTGGATTAAGTTGATATGGAAAATATGGAAAAATCGAAGGGGTGTGCAGGCATTTGGCTCTTGAATAAAACCATCGGAATAATATTTGTAGCAGTGGCGAGGGCGATACACTATGAATACCTCGGAATTGGCTTTCGGCAAAAAGCAATTGCCCTGTATTTGCTACGAGGCGTCTCGAATAAGGCTTGAGTGATCTCAGCCCGTTGTGATCCCGGAAATTTGCGGAGTTTCAATGGTGAGCGTCCCGCGGACGGATTTTGCTGATTGGGCAGATCGGGCGATGTGTTTGCATTAGAACCAGCACTACAGATAATACCAATCGCCATTGATCATAACCGATGGGCCTAATGTCGTAGGCCGATTGACATGATCTTCCATGGTTGATCGATGAGCTTCTTTCAAGCCTCGCAGCAGTGATCGACCATATCGTCATAGGATGTGAAGACCCGGTTTGACAGCCAGTTGTTGCGCATGAATTGCCAGACGTTTTCTACCGGGTTGAGTTCAGGGGGGACGCGGCGGCAGGAAGAGCAAGGTGATGCTTTTTTTGGCACGATCAACTTGGCCAATAAGTGCCAGCCCGCCTGATCAAGGATCAGCACCGTTTGCGCACCGGGATTGACCTCGCCACTGATTTCCAAAAGATGTTCGTTCATAGCCTGTCTGTCGCACCAGGGCATGACAACGCTTGCCCCTTGCCCTTTGGGCAGATTGCGCCGAATAAGTAATAAGTAGGCCGAAAGGGTACGTTGATCGTGCGGCGCGGATGGACGTGTCCCCCGTTGCGCCCACCGCAGGGTGATCGTATTCTTTTGTCCGACCCTCACGATCTGATCCGCTGGTCCATCCAAGAGGTCCGACGCATTGCGAATAAGCTTGCCCAGCGGCGTATAAAGCCCGCCCACATCATCGCATGGTCAAGTTGGAGACGAGCGCATCAAGCTGCCGCCCGACGCGCTCACTTGAAATCAAAATTGCAACTGTAATGTTAAGCTGGCAAACCGGGCCCAATTGCGCCCCCTCATCGTGGCCGGCGAAGAGCGCGTTGCGCCGGTGGTAGCCATGGACATTATCAGAGACCGTAAACAGGTGAGCCGCCTTGAGATTGTGGACAGCGGTCGGCGCCGCCGGTACAGTGACGAACCAAGCTTGCGATTGTAGCAGAGCCTCTCTGCTCCACGGCAAGTGACGGTTACAGCCCAGCGCCACGGGATCACCCGTCTTCAGTTGAATAGCTGGCGCAAAGCGGCGCGGGAAGGAAGGCTTGGCAATGGTTCTAGGAAGGGTTTGTTGCAGCCCTGGTCGTTCCGGAATGCACCGTGCCGGGTGAAGATCCGCCTACTTTCTGCGTTATTCTAGGGTCGCCACGAAGCTTTCGACGGTGCTGTTCATAAAGGTGGTTGGGTTGACTGACTATAACCACGCCGACTGCTAATATCGAAAATGCATACCAGTCATACGCAAGATAAAATATTGTGTTGTCGGAATATGCTTCAATGGCGTGGGCCAGTATCAATGATAAGGTTGTCCACGCAGCTTTTGGATTTCGCGCTCTCCTTTTCCATATGAAGAAAAATGGCAACGAGAATGTAAAGAGATACAGCAGTAAACCAGTTATTCCCAGTTCATAAATGGTATGGATGTAGGCACTGTGAGCATCCATGTCGGGAGCTATAGGAAAAAATATCTCAGTATCGTGATTGAACGAACCAGCGCCTTCGCCCAATACGCGGCTTTCTTCAGAGTAGGTCAAAGCCGAGTCCCATAGTAACTTCCGCCAAGTATACGAGTCGACCACGACGCCACCTTTCCCTACGTCGTCGATTGTCGTCTCTACCTGGGGCGTTTTAAGATCAGACAACCGCTCACTTACCTGCGGTACAAACAACAGTAACGGAGCTAAAACCAATGGATAAAGCAGCCGCCTATCCGCAAACACACCTAGTAAAATCAGCGATGCAGCGATTGCGATCCAAGCACTACGAGTCTCAGTAGCAATTAATAGCATAAAAAAGAAAAAAACTGACGTCCGCAAGTATACGATAACTCTTCGAGAATTACCTAGCTGTGGCAGCTGAAAAAATAAGTAAGTGGCGAGTATTAGCGCGACAAGGTAAAACGCGAATATATTGGGATGAGTGAACGTTCCTTTCACCGATCGCTCTGCGCCCCCAAGTGCCAGTTGTAAAAACGCAACTGGAATTTGAGTTAATGAGGAACATATGATGGCAAATAGAACTTTTTTTATATATTTTCGGTTATCACAAACATAAAAAACCGATAATAAAATAGATGGAAACGTGCATGTTTGAAGGAATAAACGAAACCCGGCACTCGGAGCCGAGGAATATGTCAAAGAGAATAACATGAAGCTCAGATAGGGGACCCACGAAAGCAACGCAAGATTTACGTATAATTTTCTTGTTTGAGTAGCGGAAAATAACCCTATGACAATTAATAATGCGTTGAAAGCTGCGCCTAAACCATCGACACCCTCAAGTGAGGCTCTTGTAAGCAAAACAAATATAACTATATTACGCATTAGTGTTGCCACCTAACATACTTTATAACATCGATCTCATTTTCAATATTTAGCCGATACTTATTCTATAATTCTAGCCGGATTTCCAACTGCGGTGCACCCGGAAGGTAAATCGGTGAGTACCACACTCATCGCACCGATTTTCGCTCCCGAACCTATTTTTACTGGCCCCAGAATTTGTGCATAGGCGCCAATTTCCACATCATCGCCGATAACGGGCGCTCCGCCATCATTTGTTCGGTTTCCTATTGTGACTCCCTGTCTTAAGGTACAGTTGGCGCCTATTATCGAATTTGGATGAATAAAAATACCGCCAAAATGCCATATACGAAGACCGGCTCCGATCACGCATTCTTTCGGAATACTTACCCCGGTTACTGTTTCCACCAATCGAAACATCATCCAATATGTCTTGTTATTAATGAAACGAAAAGGACCAGGTTTCCGTAGATCATTACGCCGACCATACCTGTATACCCAAATCGCCCACAGTGATTGTTCGCGAAAGAATTTACTGGTTCCAGTAATCCGATCTAGATCTTGTTTCCAGTTAATATCTCTTTGCATATGCTTCTCGTCGCATGGCCAACTTACAGATTTGACGCTTTCGGTTGAATTTATTTACTCTCCCGTTCGGCGCGTCCTAACCCAGCCAATACGTTTACCGAAAACCAACAAAAGATATACGGGTAATTTCGCAATTATATAAAGTGGGATCCTAAACAGATCTCCACCTGTTATCAGATCCCTACCGGTTTTCCACCAAGCTATTAGAACTGCTAAAACCAGTACCCCAAAAACAATTCCAGCCAAAATCACAGAGACTATCCCCAAGAAACCGAAGTAAAACGCGCAGACGGAAATAAGAAAAAAGCTTGTACAAATCATAGCCAGAAGCGATATTGGTGGGACCATTATCGCAAATGCGTACCCCAATGGGGGCCAGCTTCTTGATTGAATCGCAACCGGTATCAGCTTTGCGATCGCATATGGAATAATCGTTATGTGCCCATGTTCCCAGCGTGTACGCTGTGTTTTTTGAGATGATAAATCTGTCGGGAGTAACGTTCTAACCATCGCACTTCGCAAATATACTGGGTTGATGCCTTGAGATACTAGGTCGATTCCCAGCGCCATATCTTCTACTATATTTGAATTTCCAAGATCTATGCGACTCGCTAACGCCCAAGGCAACGCGATACCGCTGCCCGTAATTATTGATGGAATGCCCAGCGATGCGTCCCCACTCAGCCGAACATCATTTTTTATCCTCAACGCGAACGCAGATACACGTTGAGATCGACTTTGGAGGAGAGGCTGCTCAAAAAGATATTGCGCTTGGATCGGCCGCATTAAATTCGACGCTGCGTAAGCTAGTTTCTGAAGCGCAAATTGTTCGGGTACGCAATCGGCATCAATAAAAATGACCACGTCCGGGGCACGACTTTGCAAACTGTCTAAACCAAACTGAAGTGCGTATCCCTTACCTTTTTTCATCAGATCATGACGAATCAGCACTTCGGCACCGGCAGACGCTGAAATAGCCGCAGTTTCATCGGTACAATTATCGGCGACAACTACTAATCTATCCCCTTCCCGCAAATCATGTTGTATCGCCCTAAGTGCCGTCGCAATCGTCAGAGCCTCATTGTGCGCCGGAACAACCACCGTGAAGTTGGGTGCGATAGAATATTCAGAGGCCGGTATATCAGTAGAGCCGCTCGGGGCAACGGCGATTTCAACCGCATATACGGCAACCGGCAGTAAAACAACTAGACACAATATTGACCAAATAAAAATAATTATCATCTTACGCTCCAACGGAGTGTGTTGAAATCTCAATCAGGGACTTTAGGAGTTTTGCCTGATCTATTTGGCGGTGT
Source organism: Rhizobium rhododendri (assembly GCF_007000325.2). Taxonomy (GTDB): domain Bacteria; phylum Pseudomonadota; class Alphaproteobacteria; order Rhizobiales; family Rhizobiaceae; genus Rhizobium; species Rhizobium rhododendri. The sequence goes on from NZ_CP117268.1 coordinate 1,248,806, forward strand.
CGCTCCCAGGCCCTTCTAGCGCCCATCGCTCCCATCTCCAATAGCCTCTCGTCAGTCGCTTCAAGACATTTCAGCATCGCAGCTACGGCTTCCGGTACCGAACCAGATGGAAAGAGCCAACCAGTCACTCCATCAAGAACCAATTCGGCGTTTCCCGCGACGTTGGATGCGAGTACCACTCTAGCTCGCCCCATCGCCTCCATAAAAACAACCGGTAAACCTTCAGCAAAACTACTGAGTATGAGCGCTCTGGCGTTTGTTAACTCGTAAAGTATAGCCGCCTCATCCGCCCAACCAAATAGGGTGATATGTGCAGAGATTTGCAACTCACCAATGAGCGCCTCCACTGAGGATCGCAGTTCCCCGTCACCTATTAATGTGAGGTGACATTTGTGCCCTGACTTGATGATTTCAGAAAATGCCCTGATCAGGATGTTGTGACCTTTTTGACGAGACAACCGCGCAACGCATACAAAATTATTTCCAATTAACCGCGTGCTTTCGATTGCGGCGAACATGTTGTCCTCAAGACCGCAATGGACTTGGTGTATTTTACCGAAATCTCTTGGTTGGGCCCACCGCAACAATTGCCCTACCCCGAAGGAACTAACCCCGATGACAAAGCTAGCCAGCGCGATTTTCCGCTCTAAATGTATAAATTCAGGCCGATCGAATTCGTCGGGGCCATGCGCAGTAAAACTGTACGGGACGTTGCTAAGAACAGATGCGAGCATTCCACACTCCGCAGAGTTAGTGCCAAAATGCGCGTGAATGTGTGTAATTCCGTCGCGACCTATTTCACGGGAAAGGCGCATGGCTTCAATAAAAGTAACGGTATGCAGGAAAAACGATCGATCGGATCTTCGGATGAGTCGCAAAAACTCACTAAAGGCAATGCAGACACGCCTCGTGTTAAAAAGTAGATGCCATAATAATGCACTTAACAACGCGCTTCTGCTTTTTAAAAGATAAGTTGTTTTCTCTCGCTCCGCCACATCAGCACCATTCACGAGATCAGCTTTCCATCCGCGAAAAGCGAATCTACGCACCGAGACTCCTATTTGTTCTAGGGCCGCGATCTCGCGTCTGATGAATGTGTGGCTTGTTTTGGGGTATTCATTGACGATATAACATATCATGACGATCTCTACATTATTTAAGCTCGGCGGTGGACGTATATCAACCGGATTATTTTAGGAATACTAAATATATAGCGCTTTCCCAATCGGCGCGGATTGCTCATTAGTCTGTAACACCATTCAAGACTCAAATGTTGTATCCAAGATGGTGCCCGCGCTTGACGCGCGGTTAGAAAATCTACGCTTGCCCCAACACACAGCACCACTCCGGTTGCGCGGGCTCGCCTCTTTAATTCCGTTGCAAACAGCTCTTGCTTGGGAAAAGAGATGCAAACAAAGGCCAGATCCCATTCGGTACTTTCAACGGCGGTTAGCGCGAGTTCCCAATCCGAGCTTCCCATTCTAAGATTATGAGGTGCTTCAACGTATACGAATTTGATGTATGGAAATTTGTTTGTAAGTTTTGCAAAGTCTGAAAAAGATGGACCGAAAACTAGAATATTACCCGCAAGAGGACCAGGATTTGAAACTAGTGAAGTCACCAAATCCGAGCCTGGGCAAGCCAAAATATCCTCATTGAAAATCCAGCGACCAATTAGAGCTAATACCCGACTATCACAAAGGCGAATATCGGCGCCGAGGTATGCTTCCCTTATAGACAAATCGCGCGATTCATGAATACGTATAATATGATCAACATTTGGAGTTACTATAACCGCGCATTTTTTTCTCCGAATAAAATCGAATATTTCGTGTCTGACTTCTTCCAGAGGCCCAGAAACAAAGTCGATACCGAGCATTTGATGGTTAAGAAGCGGCATATTATATCCCGTTTAGATTTTCTAATTTTTGGTTCTTTGCCGGTAGCAAACCTGAACCAAGCTCTCTGGGTTATCTCCCGAAATTTTAGGTTTCCTATTGCATACGACATTTGGTTCATTGGATATACCGTCATTGTTAGAAAAATAGTGTACTGGCCGACAATCTTATAAAATAGCATCGATTGTTGTCGATACGTTACTCTTACCCACGAGCAAAAACCTCGAAATTCGTGACTATCTAACAGCGTTGTGGACAATGCTCTACTTAAAAAAGGCTGTTGGTAACCGGATGACTGAAGGGTTGTTGACATTTAACCGCCCAATTACCACGACCGAGCCACTGACCAAACTGCAGCGCGTACCAACCGTCGCGATTTATACAATTACGAACGAGAAATTTTTTGTCGCCGCGCTGTGAGAGCTGGCTCGGGAAATCTGAACAGCGAGGATAAGAGGAATTTCTGCCTAACTTCGGCTTAGATGTAACCGCCGATTGCTACGGCGTAGATTTCGCTTTAATGCGAGCTACGAGTTCCTTGTCGTCGACGAAACTGTCGACGAAGTCGTTCCATTCTTGGGGTGAGTGGCGGGCGTCTTTGAGCATCTGCTCCAATTCGTCCATGCCGTCGTCTGTCAGCGCGGTCACGGATTCGTCCTCTCCTGTGTACACGGAGATGATGCTGCCGTAACTCAGATTATCATCATTGGAGACGATTGCCTGAAGAAGCTCCGGGTCCTCTTCGAGAATTTCGGCAACAAATTTAATTATACGGACGTAGGTGACCGTCGCCATTAGGCTGCCTCGGCGGAGATTGTGACGATCGGCGACCAGTTCCACGGCAGCAGCTCGTCAAGGCGGTTGATCTTGTGATCGTGGATGCGATCGGGCACATCAGTTAGATATGCCTGAGGATCAAGACCATTCATCTTGGCCGTCTCGATGATCGTCATGGCCCGCGCCAAGGTCTCAGCCCCTGTGTCGGCTCCTGCGAATAGCCAGTTGCGTCTTCCAACGCCTATCGGACGCAGAGCCCGCTCGGCGGCATTGTTGTCGATCGCGATACGGCCGTCATCGAGGAACAGGCAGAGCGAAGACCATCGGCTCAAACCATATCGAAAGGCTGCCGCCAGATCACCCTTGCCTGGTATGCGGGTCAGTTGGGCTTCGGCCCAGAGACGGAATGCAATGCTTCAGCCTTGGGCTTGCTCTGCTTTTGACGCGCGGCAAGGCGCATCGTATCCATCCGAGGTGAACCGCAGGATTTTTGCTTTTGCGCGTGGTAAATTGGCGGGATGGAGATCGACGAAGGCAAAATCGACGATGCTGTGCTGGCGCTGCTATGGCTGACGCTTCACAACGAGCGTTGCGCCTGGAAGGGTTTTGACTGGGCTACGACGGATCGGTTGCATCAGAAAGGCTTGATTGGCGATCCGGTGAACAAGTCGAAGTCGCTGGTGCTGACGGATGAGGGTCTACGCCGATCGGAAGAGCTTTTCCGGCAGTTATTTACGCAGCAACCGCAATCTCCGCCGCCTTGATCCTCTTCCATTCCCATGGCAACAATTCGTGCAGGTGGGAGACGGGCAGATCGGCGATGCGAGCCAGCACGTCCGCCAGCCAGGCCTTCGGATCGATATCGTTGAGACGGGCCGTGGTGATAAGGGTCAGCATGATGGCAGCCCGGTCTGCGCCGCGATCGGACCCGGCGAAGTTCCAGTTTTTCCTTCCGCAAGCCACGCCGCGCAGAGCTCTTTCCGCCGCGTTGTTCGTCATGCAGATCCTGCCGTCATCGGCGTATCTGGCAAAGTCCTGCCAGCGCGACAGCATGTAGTTGATCGGCTCAAGCACCGGTGAGGATCGCGACAAACCTTCGCGCTCCTGCCGCAACCAGGTCTCCAGCTCTTCGAGCAGCGGTTTGCTCATTTCCTGGCGCACGGCAAGTCGCTCACCGGCGCTCTGGCCGTTAATGTCGCGCTCGATGTCAAACAGCGCATCGATACGCTTGACCGCCTCCAACGCCGTCGCAGAGACAGGCTTTGCCCCTTTGCCCCGCCGGGCACTTCGCGAGACATCTGCCAACTCGAAGAACTTTCGGCGCGCGTGGGCAAAACAGAAGGCCGGCGTCACCGGGATCTGTTTCTTGGTCCGATCGAAGAGCGGATTGAAGCCATTGTAGCAATCAGCCTGCAGGATACCGGTGAACTCGGCCAGGTGTCCTTGCGGATGCTCACCCCGCCTATCACTGGAGGCGTAGAAGACGGCCGCCGGCGGTGATAGCCCACCAAACGGCCTGTCGTCGCAAACGTAGGTCCATATGCGCCCCGTCGTGCACTGGCCCTTGGCGAGGATCGGGATGGTGGTGTCGTCGCCGTGCAACCGCTCGGCCGCAAACACATGGGTCTCAATGAGATCGAACAGCGGTGTGACGGCGGCGCTGACGTAGCCAACCTGGTCGGCAAGCGTCTGGGTGGACAGATCGATCCCTTCACTGCGAAAGCGACGGCTCTGGCGGTTGAGCGGCTGATGCTCAGAGAATTTGTCGAAGACGATGGTGGCGAGTAGCTTGGGGCCGAAAAAGCCACGTGGCGTTGCATGGAAGGGTGCGGGCGATTGGCTGATGCAGCCGCAGTCCCGGCACGTGAACTTCTCCCGCACGGTCTCGACGACCTTGAAGCGGCGCGGGATCTCCTCCAGCGTCTCGGTGGTGTCCTCACCGAGCTTCGACAGGCGTTCGCTGCCGCAGTGATCGCAGGCACTGGGCGCGTCGATGACGACGCGCTCGCGCTCGATAGTCTCTGGCCAAGGCTTGCGCACTGGCCGCTTGCGGGTGAAGGCACGCACGACTTGGGTTTTGGCGGCAGACACTTGTGAAGCGAGCTCGTCCTCGGTGGCATCGGCAACCAGCTCCTCGAGCTGCAATTCCATCTGGTCGATCAGCCGCTGGGTGCGCTCCCGGCTTGGACCATGTTTGTCGCGTTCCAGCTTGGCGATCAGCAATTGCAGATGGGCGTTGAGCGCCTCGATGCTGGAAAGTTTTGCCTTGGCGCTGGTGGCTTCCGCCTCGCCCGCAACCGTGCCTCGCGTTCTATCAGCAGCGCGGCGTGGGCGCTGGCAAGATCGTCAGGAAAGGAAAGCGGTGGTAACGACATGCCAGAATAAGAGCATATTTCTTCAACAAATTCAATGATGAAGAAACTCAAACGCGTGTTGGACGCCAAGTTTCCTGAGGAGCTCGCCAGTCAATTCCAGAGAGCAAATAGGAAAGCTGCGCCGGTGTGATCGCCACCGCGCCACCCTGCACATTCGGCCAGATAAACCGGCCGCGTTCTAATTTTTTCGTGAACAGGCATGCGCCCTGGCCATCATGCCAGATCAACTTTATCAGGTCACCGCGGCGGCCCCTGAAGCAGAACAAATGACCGCCCAGCGGATCATGCTTTAAAACTTCCTGCACCCGAAGGGCCAAGGATGGAAAGCCACACCGCATGTCGGTATGTCCGGTCGACAGCCACACCTTGATCTCCGCCCCCATCGGAAACGGATTCATCGCAATGTCTCCAAACCACGCATGATCCGTAGCAAAACGTCCACATCGATATCCTGGCCCATGATCACACGCCGGCCGTTCGCACTCACCACCTCTATGCGACCCCGGTCGGTGATGGGAGACGGCACCGCGACAGTTTCCGCAGGAGGCGTGCTCGCAAAAACAGGCTCGGCAGCAACGACAATCGCCGGAACAAACTCGTTCGTCGAGCGGTGGACAAGGCGTCCTTCCCGCACGGCCCTGCGCCAGGCATTCAACTGCCAACGCGTGATCCCGTGACGCTGCGCCGTGACTGTTACCTGCCGCGGGCCAGCATAACTCTCAGCCACGATCGCCAGCTTCGCTTCATCCGTGAAACGCCGCCGACGCCCGCTATCGACAATCTCCATCCGGCTGAAACGCCCCGAGTGATCGCTTGTGATGTCCATGAAAGCACCGTCTATATTGCCGTCTATATAGACAGAGCATCCACACGATCACTCAAATCCGCAATCCGGTTCAGCTCGGATGCGTACGGCGCATCTCGGGAGGCTGACCGTTGATGTCTCGCTCTATGTCGTAGAGCGCACCGATACGATCGAGGGCTTCCGGCGCGATCTCGGAATTGTTCGATGTCCAGATATCGTGGAAGTCCCGTCGCCAATGCGCCCAGCAGGCAGCTTCTTTGAAGGGCAGACAACGGATCAGGCCTACTTAAACGTGCTGGCACCGATGATGGTGGCGGCATAATCGAGGCGGAATTCCACTTAACGAAACGCCCGAAACTGTTCAGACAAACCGAGCCACCTCTGTTCACGATCAATCACGGCAAGGTCAGTCTCGACCTCCTCGAAGGCGAAGTCGATCTGGTCGTCGTTGATCGCCTGCCGCAGACGCTCGGAGCGCGTTCCTTTTTGAGCACGCTGCAAAACCTTTAAGATTGCCGTCAAATTGGTGATCCGCTCGTCAGCCTTCTGTTGGGCAACCTTCATTCGAGCGATTTCAGCATCAGTCGCAGCCTTCTCCGCGTTCAAAGCGATGATCATCGCTTTCAGCGCATCGACGTCGTCGGGAAGGGCGGGACCGGGTAAAATCATGATGCCAGTAAAGCACAAAAGCGCCCGATTTCCCAACACTTACAGCGATATGATTCATCTTGTCGCAGGCAATTCAGCCCGTTGACAGTGGTCGGCGCACTTGGACGGGATGGATCTTTTTCCAGTCCATTCCGGCTAGAAGTGCCATCAACTGCGCATGGTCGAGACGGATACGGGCGCTGGACTGCCCTGGCCAGCAGAAGCCATTTTCCTCAAGAATTTTTGCGTAAAGGCAGACACCTGTCCCATCCCACCAAACAATACGGATCCGGTCTGCTCGCTTCGACCGGAATACAAAAAGTGCGCCACTAAAGGGGTCAAGGCCGCCATCCCGCACCAGGACCATCAGCGACGGGGCTCCTTTGCGGAAGTCGACTGGTTGGCACGACACGTAGACCACGACACCCGAAGCGATCATGCCTGCCGTACCGCTCTGACAATGCCGCTCAGCAGCGCCGGATCGATCGAGGCGCTGACGCGAAGTGTCGCGTCGCCAACCTTTATCTCGACGGTGTCCGTTCGGACTGCTTCGAAACGGGTAAAGGCCTCGCCATCTCCGGCTGCGCTCAGGCGCTGAACCGAACCAGACGCAAGCGCTATTCGCCCCCAACCAAAAAGCTGCGACGGGTCCATTCCATGAGCACGCGCAACCGCAGACACATTCGCGCCAGGAGCAAGCGGTTCCTCCAAGATCTGAGCTTTCTCCTCGTCTGACCACAACTTCGGCTTTCGCCGCGTTCGCACAGGATCAGCCGTCAGAATTTCGAACGTACGACCCTGTTTCATATCTTCACTCATAGGTTTCCCAGCATGATTCACACTGAAAATGAGCGATTTTCCTGCTCAATGCTACGTGGGGTAGCCTTAGCGCTTACGGATCAAAGATTGCTGTTCTGGCATTGGAAGGCCAAAAGCCACTATTGCGGCGGCCCCGTGGAGCTCGTAAATTGAGCACCTAACGCCGTCATGCATCAAGATTAATGACTTCGACTTGCTTACCGGGTCGCCGATCATCCCCTTCTTATACGCAGTTCCGTCGATCCCAGTCGAAGCCCTTCCATACACGCCCTCATAAAGCAGCCGAAGCTCCAAGACTACGTCATCAATCTTCGCCGATTTCCATCGAAGAATTTCAGCGAAACCCGGCTCAAATGAAAAACCGTCTGGCTGCGGCCTGCGCCGCACCGATCAGGAAACTCTCCACAAGGCCAGCCGAAAATCCCAGAGATCAGCGGCTAACTTCAATCCCCATCAATTGATTTTGCAAACAGCAGCAACAGGACGCGCCTTTCAAGCCAAACCGGTGAACAAGCCATTCGCGAATCGCGTTTCTCTAATTCACTTTCTCTGGGCTCAATTGAATATAGTTACCCTTGGCTCGATTTCGAAATAACTTTTCCCGCAGGGTGCGTAACTCAACAAGTGTAAGTCCATGGATAAATGCGAAATGCATTTGTTTTACCAGTAACCCTCGTAGAGTTAGCGTCGCCAGGCTATTTCGATATGCAATCTCTCTTTCGACCTCGGCCGATTTGCCGAGCTTAGAGCGAAGAAGCGTGCCCAACCTGCCCACGTCAGACTCCAAATCCCATGAGCCAGCAAGTTGAGGAAGTCGTTCGCCGTGAGTTGAGAACGGAGCCGGATCGATATATTGCACATTGTTAATAAAGCAAAATGCACGCATGAGCTGCCGACTCACATTGACCGCAGATGTGATCTGTTCCTTAAATTTAGTTGCGCCGACGCTAGCAGGGTGTTGGCGATAGGAAATCAACGTATTAGGCACGTTTGCGCACTCTCCGACCACAGCGAGTTGCCCAAACATGAAATAATCCTCGACTAAGTTTTCATACCCTGCGATCCCGCTCCTCTCGGTACCGAGAAAATCCACACCGTACCTTGCCCCAATCAGTTGCAATTTCTCACGGCTCATCATGATTGTTGGATGCGACATAGGATTCGCGAAATAAACCCTGGCAGATACTGCATTCTTACCAGTTGGTACTCGCAGGTGGCCGATGTGTCTGCCGACGTTGTCGATGACCTTGCTTTGTCCACCGATCACGGCGCACTCGTAATGCGCTAAACCACTCAGCGAGATGTTCATCCGAGCTGGAACTGCAATGTCGTCCGCATCGTGACGCATTATTAGATCTGCATCCGATTGATCTAAGCCTCTGTTTAAAAGATCGGCTAGCGAATTTGCCTCGGGAATTGAGCGAATGTGTATGCGCCTATCGCGCTCAGCAAACCGTTCCGCTATTTTGAGTGAGCTATCTACCGAACCGTGATCGAGTATCCACAACTTCCAGTCCTGAAATGTTTGATTAACAATGCTCAAAATAGATTCTTCTAAAAATTCCTCCCCATTACGCACCGGTAACAGCACATCAATCCTTGCCAAGTCCATTCTCCAGCCGGTCACTACACTGAATTGTAATTTGATTCATGCCGTTATCAATCTGATTCGAGCGTGTATTCGGCTATTTAACGCACTCGACAGGACTATCGCGCTCACCGAAACCTGATTATCCCATCACGTCACGTATGTCTTTCATTGATCGTATCCGATAAACGGCGTTTCAATTTACTACAATAAGTTAATGGGTAGACCTTTGCAAAAGCGATTTTATGGCGTTAAAATGCAAGCTATCAATACCGATTAATTGATTCTGCCATAGTATAAGGAAGGATCGCATTGTTGGACATTGCAGCTGAATCATTGCTTAATAATTTCGAGCGCATCCGAATAATTAATTTGACCGATCGAACTGACCGCCGGAGGGATACTGAAATCCAGTTACGCCGAATCGGAGTGCGTGTTGATGGCGATCGGGTAGCGTTTCATGCAGCTATTAGGCCATCGTGCAACGGCGGGTTTCCAAGTGTTGGGGCATACGGATGCTTCCTAAGTCATCGTGAAGTTCTTAGAGATGCGGTGGATCAGGGTGTATCAAGCGTTCTGATTTTCGAAGATGATTTAAATTTCTCCACAGATTACGGATCGAAAATCCCTGCGTGTATGACTGCACTTTCACATAAAGATTGGTCGTTATTCTATGGTGGTCACGGCGACATTTCTTATCCATCAGATGTCAAAGAGGCTGTATTCCGCGTCGATCCGTCTGACTGGGTTCTCGGGGCGCATTTCATAGCGCTGAACGGTGTTGCTCTCAAACAAATCAGTGCATATCTTGATCACTGTTTAGAGTGGATAGCGAGGGACTTTGCTACAGCGCCTCATGGAATAGATTCGGCATACGGTCGTTTTCGGAGGGAATATCCAGAATTGTTGGCATTCGCCGCTTCGCCCGTTCTTGGCTATCAGCGATCTTCTAGGAGCGATATTTCGACAAAGGCACTTGAGAAGAACGTGGTAGGCAGAGTTTTCTATAAGCTAGCTCGTGATGTCAGGCGCTCACTATCACCAAATTTATAGGCTTGTGAATTGAACTAAACCACTGATTGCGGGGAATTGCGGCTTACCTTAAGGAGAATTCCCCCGACTGAGAGTGAGCGAGACGAGAGGCCCACGACTTTGCGGGGTTTTCGGTGTAGATTTACTGTCGATTGGGACTTCTGTTTTGCCCGCTTCGGCATAAAGTATGTTCGGATGTTGACGAGCGGCTCTGCGACGTCGGCAACAGAAGTGGCTCGGGAAATTTGCACAGTGGGATAAGTTGAGTTTGTGCCTGACTTCGGCTTAGATGCCTGGAACAGGAGATATCATGACAAGACGTCCGCGCCGGAATCACAGCCCGGCTTTAAAGGCGAAGGTGGCACTTGCCGCCACCCGGGGTGAGCAGACGCTGGTGGAGTTGCCCCAGCAGTTTGATGTGCACGCCAATCAAATCAAGCAATGGAAAGACCAACTCCTTGAGGAGGCAACAGGAATTTTTGGCGTTAGTATTACAGTTGCGTTTGATATCGTGTTTTGTAATGTGATGTCATTGTGGCAGCCTGGTGGCTTCGTCGCCAGGTGACCAAGCGAGGATGTAACGAACTCTGATCGGCGGCGGTAGCAATAGACGCATAATCAGATAGCGGATCTCTGCGACGGTTGGCAGTAGCGCGAGTGCCCTGGTCAGGCGTAGATTGGAGGATTTAGACTCCTTTCGTTGGTAAGCGTCCGGCGGACGGATTTTGCTGATTGAGCAGATCAGGCGATGATCTGGCATTAGAACCAGCATTAATGCTGACATTAATTCCAGATCAAAGAGGTTAGCATGGCTCGGATTGAGGTCATTTCCGGCGTTGAGCGCCGGCGGCGATGGTCGCGCGAGGCGAAGCTGAGGATTTTAGCAGAGGCGGCTGGGGCTGGCGTCCGGATTGGCGATGTGGCGCGCCGCCATGATATTTATCCGGCGCAGATCCGGCTGTGGCGGCAGACATTTGGCCACGTCAGCACGCCCGCCACGTTCCTTCCGGTGAAGATGGTTGAGGAAATGCGCTCTGAGCAGGCACCTGTGACGTTCCCGGCGTCGGTCGCGGTCGAGATCTTGTTGCGAAATGGCCGGAGCTTGAAGGTCTCCGCTGACCTTGATGGAAGGTTACTGTCGGCATTGATCGTCTGCGTGGAGGCGGCATGATCGGGCCGTCCGGAAATAAAGCGGGCGTCCTGGCAGCCGCGACGTGCGGTTCCACCTGGGCGATCTCGGGATAAATGTAATCGTCGAGAAGCCTATCGACCAGCTCAATGATACTGAGCTTTGTCTTGATCTGCTGAGGAGAGGATTTTGGGTTCATGGTGGTAAGCGTCTGGATTTTGCCGCCCTTGAAGCGAACGTGAAGCTTGGTGGTTCCTTCCGCTGGCAACTTTAGGAGAGTAACATCCTCAATGATGTGGGCCAGCAATCGCTTGCGTTCGCGGCATGGGGTATCCGGATCCTTCCAGAGCTGGTTGAAGTCGGCCGTCATCGCGACTAACCGTTCGTGGACAGCTTTATCAAGGATGAATTGATCGTGCTCTCGACCACGTTCGCGTTCTTCGCGGGCACTGGCCAGCGTGCGAAGCTTCTCGTTCCATTCACCTTCGAGCGTGTCGGCGACGAGGCGGTTACTAGGATCGACAAGCATGAAGCGGCGCTGAGCGAGCTCGGCTTCCGTTTGGGCGCGTTCGATGGCGCGACAGCGCAGCCGGTCTGCTTCTTCATGGCGGGCTTGGATCTCCTTGCGGACTTCGAGAGCGAGCTCGACGGCCGCCGGCGTCATCTGCTCGGCAATCAGCATACCGATGGCTTCATCGACGGGAGGCCCGGCGATCGACTGACACATAGGCTCCCCACGATAAATACGGGCACGATTGCAAATGTACCAGGCTTCCTGCCGGCCACGCCGCGCCGCATAGCGAACCCTAAGATGGCTGCCGCACTGCCCACACACGGCTCGGCCTTGCAGCAGTGCCGGTCCCTCCCTTGGGATTGAAGCTCGTGCCGCTTCAAATCCACAGCCATTCGCCTTGAGGATCTTCAGATTCTCCTGATGTCGCTCCCAGCTGATATAGCCGGGATGAGCATCGGGAATGCAGGCCGGCCAGTCATCAATGTCGCGCGCACGCAGAGTCTTTTTGCCGTCGATGGTGCGTCGAAACTGTCGTCGGCCATAGGTATAGGCGCCAGCGTAGCGCGGATTGTTCAGGACACGCATCGCCGTCGATGCGGTCAGCGGCCGAAACAGCGTGCCGCCGTTGTGTAGGCGCGATGGAAACAATAGTCCCTCATTGCGAAAGACCTTGACGGTCTGGGAGGCGGACCCGAGGCGAGAGAACATCTCAAAGAAATGAATGATCGTTTCTCTGACTTGCGTGTCTGGATCAAGAGTCACATTGCCGAAATGGTCATAGACCAGCCCGGTCGGCAGGAGGCAACGAAACTCGCCGCGCCGCACCTTATTGAGAATGCCGCCGCGTAGCCGGGCTTTGATCACATGCAGCTCGGCCTCACTCATTGTTCCCTTCAGGCCGAGCAGGAGCCGGTCGTTGAAACTTGCCGGATCATAGACGCCGTCCTCGTCGAGGATCAGGGTGTCGGCAAGGGCGCAGATCTCCAACAGACGTTGCCAGTCGGCATTGTTGCGCGCCAGACGGGAGACTTCCAGGCCCATGACGATCCCGGCATGCCCCATGCCGACATCGCTGACCAGCCGCTGAAACCCTTCGCGCCACGCCGCCGATGCACCGGACTCTCCTTGATCGTTGTCGATGACGATAACCTGCTCGTCGCGCCAGCCGAGGGCGACAGCGCGTCCCCGAAGCGCATATTGCCGCCTGGCGCTCTCGACGTTCTCAACGACTTGCCGCATTGAAGACTGGCGGATGTACAGGTAGGCGCCGCGTTCGAGGTGATGAGGCTGGACTTTGAGGTGTACATTCATGGTGATCTCCGATCGTTGATGCTCATTGCGATTGTCGCAAGGACGTGAACAACGGCGCTGTGCCCGCCGTGCAGCGGCCAAGCAATTGACGATGGGTAAAGCTGCTCTCGCGGGGTGCTTGCTGTTGCTGTCAGCGCCTGAGCCCATCCCCACATGCCCCGACGCAGAAAGAGCATCAGACCGCTACGGGCCATAAGCGGCAGCGCTGCGCCGAAAGCAGCCTGGCGCAATACCTCGTACTGGGACGCGATGGTCGACGGTTGGATCAGGCATGCCACCGCCGCGGCAGTGTTTACCTGCTGCTTTTTTTTAGAACCCGCTCGATCGATCTGGGATGAAGCTCGATATCGAGTTCCTGGCGGAGCAGCTTGGCCAGTTCCCGGGCGCGAACGGGTTCTCCTGGGCCAAGCTGCGCCTGCAGAAATGCCAGGACTTTGTCGTCGATCTTGTGGGGACGGCGGGGGCCCGGCTTTGTCGGCACCAATCCCGCAATCCCGGCCATGTCGAAGTTCACCTTGGCCTGGTAGTAGGTTGGCCTGGAAACACCGTACTCGTCGGAGGCCTCCGTCACCGAAACCTTGTCGATGGAGACGCGACGCAGCATCTCGTATTTGACCTGCACGGCGTCGTGCGGATCGAAGAACTCGCTGCCCCGAAATTTTGGATCGCGCACCTTCTCGGGGGTGGGATTGAACGTGCCCTCTTCGATGAGGACATCCGTCTTTGTGCGCTTGCTGTCGTACTTCGCAGACATCAATGGCTCCGAGGACACGAAGCGGCGTTAGAGTAATTCTAATTATGACGCATTTTACTACCTCGTCAAGCTGATGCGTATGGTCTATTTGACGAAATGACTCGTAATTGCAGGCATATCCTCTCATAAAAGCGACCTCTTGCGGCATAATCCACTTTACAAATGCGGCATATTTATCCTTACACTTCTGCACGTCAGCGCGGCCCCAATTTGCTCGAAAGGCGCTTCACCAGAGTGGCCAACTCCATTAAGTCGACCACCCGCAAGAGCGATCGTCCGTTGCTCATGACGACCTCAGGATCCAAGCTTACAAGATCAGTCCATTGCGGAGGAACCGACCAAACAGTGGCGTCCTCGGTCTGCAGCAAAAGGCGTTCACCATGCCGGTTGTAGCGCTTGCCGACGCACGGCAATTGTCGTGGGAATAAAGGATGAAACGGATGTGTAACCCGCACTAACTGCGTATCTGCGTTGGCAGTGGCTGCATTCTGTTGTGAGGTACAAGAGGTTGGAGCGCGGATATTTTCCCTGGCCAACGGCAAAGGAGGGGGTTGCGCACCTGACGCAGGCTCAGTTGTCGATGCTCGTTGAAGGGATCGACTGGCGTCGACCAGCATGGACTTCCGCTCCCGGCCGGGTGGGCTGAACGACTGATTTTGCAGAGAAATCTAGCCGAAATACTGGCGCTTGAAGCCCAAATCGGCTAGGCTTCTGGGCATGGAAACAATGCCGCTGAACAGTCAGGATGAGTTGTCTGCATTGCGCGCGCTCGTCGCTGAGCAAGCGGCGAAACTTGAGCAGCGCGAAGCTGAGGTCGGCAAGCGCGACTCCATCATTAGCCTTTTGCGGGCGCAGCTGGAGCTTCTCCGCCACCGGCAGCATGGCGCTTCCTCGGAAAAGATTGATCGGAAGATCGAGCAATTCGAGCTGATGTTGGAGGAGATCGAGGCCTCCCGCGCCGAGGCTGAGGCCCGCGCTGGGAAGACGCCTTTACCGGTCTCGGACGAGGTACCGAGTAAGCCGAAGCGCAAACCGCTACCCGATGGCCTTCCAACCGAAGAGTTGGTCTATCCGGCCCCCTGCAATTGCCCCACCTGTGGTGGCACATCGTTCCTGAAGGCCGCCGACAAGGTGGTCCAGGTAATGGAGCACGTACCGGCGTCTGTGAAGATTGTTCGCCACGTCGAAAAGCGCATGATTTGCAAGGGCTGCGATACGACGGTAGCAGGTATTATGCCGACCTTGCCGATTGAGCGAGGTAAGCCCGGACCGGGGTTGCTCGCCCATATCATGGTGGCCAAGTTCGACGATCATATTCCGCTTTACCGTCTATCCGAGATGTATGACCGTCTGGGGATAGACATCTCCCGATCCGTCATGGCGGACTGGGTAGGTCGTGTGTCCGCTCTGCTTTCGCCTCTCATCTCACTGATCAAAGCCCATGTCGCCGCGGTCGACCGGATACATTCGGACGATACTCCGGTCGATGTTCTCGACCCTGGCCGAGGCAAGACAAAAACCGGCAGGGTATGGGTCTATGTCTTCGATGGCCGCGGCTATCAAGACCCGAACCCTGGGGCAATCGCCTATTACTACAGCCCCGACCGTAAGGGCACGCATCCGGCCGACCATCTCGCCACCTTCAGCGGCGTTATGCATGCGGATGGCTATGGTGGCTACAAGAAGCTTTACGGCAACCAAATTATCGAGGCGGCCTGCATGGCGCACGTGCGTCGCAAGTTCCACGACGTCATCAAGCTCAAACCTTCACCGATCGCCGACGAGGCGCTGTCGCGCATCGGCGCGCTCTACGATATCGAGCATCGCATTCGTGGCATGCCTCCTGACGAGCGACGCGCATTGCGCCAGGAACATGCCAACCCCATTCTGAATGACCTGAAGCTTTGGATCGAGGCTACGCTCTCGACGATACCGCAGAAACAGAAGCTGGCTGAAGCGATGCGATACGCGCTGTCACGGTGGGCTGCATTGCGCGTCTACATCGATGATGGTCGCGTTGAGATCGACAACAATATAGCTGAGCGCGCCATGCGTCCGCTTGGAATTGGCAGGAAAAATTGGTTATTCGCCGGCTCGGATAAGGGCGGCGAGCGCATCGCCAATATCCTCACGATTATCGAAACGGTCAAGCTCCATGGCCACAATCCCGAGATCTATCTGACCGACGTCCTCACCCGGATCCAGGATCACCCCAAGGATCGCCTTGAGGAATTGCTGCCATGGAACTGGACGCCGGTAGAAACCCAGCAAGGCGCCATCCACCAAGCCTAAACTACCCGCCGCCTTCACTCAAAAATGCGTTCGCCGAACGCTTACTTTCGTTCGGTTTGCCAGTAGTCACGCGGCGTAGATCAGCGCCGAGCTTGGCGAGGAAAGCTGCGGCAGCCATGACGAGCGTCATGTGCCGTTTTTTGTTCGCTTTGTCTTTATCCAATCCGGTTGAAGCACAACAAGCGTCCCATGATTCTCTTCGGTGTGCGGTCTATCCATTTCCGCCACCACTATTCGGGGCTTTTCGCTTCATATCCAGGGGCCGATGCAGTGTATTAAACGCGGTCTTCGATCCGCATCCAACTGTCTCGCATTCGTCCGTCCCGGTCCGGTCGCTTCACCTCATGGACATTGAGGACTTTATCCGCGAACGAACTTCAAAAAAACGGTTCTAAAAGGCTTTACCGCTCGGCACGGCTTGGAAATGATCTTCCCTCTTCCAAAGCCCAAGCAACAGCACGGCCAATTTGCGTGCCACTGCCGTTCGCGCCCGCTTTGGGCCCAATCGTTTTGCCAACTTCAACCCCCAGCTTCGCAAGGTCGACGGCGCGGCACCGTTGTCGGGAGACAACCCGCTGCCTCATATAGATAGTGCCGCAACATATCGCCGCCCTGTTTGGAGATCGAGCCTGTCACATCTCGATCGCCCGACTGGTACCTTTTTGGTGTCAGGCCAACGTAAGAACCGATGGATCGGCTTTTTCCAAAACGTCGCGGATCCTCCACCGTCGCCACGAAGGCTAGGGAGCTCAGCGGTCCGACGCCAGGCACCGACATCAGATGCCAGTACGGCTTCGATGCGGCCGTTATTTGCCGCACCTTCTTATCCAGGCCGGCCAATTCCACCTCAACCCATGCAAGCGTATCAAGAAGTGCCGCAATCCCGATATAAAGAGCATCATGTCGGTTGCAGGAAGATCGCACCTCCTCATCGAACCGTTTACCTCCGGCTCGAGCCGAAATCTTGATGCCGAACGGCCGCAGCAGCCCACGAACTTGTCCATAAAGCTGGCGCTTGACGTTGACGAGGTGCTCACGCGCGCCCAACAAAGCCTTTAGCCGATGACTTTCCATGGTCTTCACATGTACCGCAGAATACCAGCCGCTCGCCAACATCTCGGCAAGTGCCTGCGCGTCCGCCTTGTCAGTCTTCTCAGGCCGCGCCTTCAGGGCATCGGCCGCCCGCCGCGCATCCATGCAGATGATAGGAAAGCCAAGATCCTTCAGTTCATGGTAGAGCCAGGGCGTTAGCGACCCTGTCTCAAGCCCGACCTTCACCAGATGGTCGTTC
This sequence comes from Rhizobium rhododendri, assembly GCF_007000325.2. Lineage (GTDB taxonomy): Bacteria > Pseudomonadota > Alphaproteobacteria > Rhizobiales > Rhizobiaceae > Rhizobium > Rhizobium rhododendri. Next base: position 1,266,039 of record NZ_CP117268.1, read on the forward strand.
CATCTCTTCAGTCGCTCGGAAATCATCGACGGCTGCGTATCCGCGCTCCCGCGCCACACCACTCGGCGATCTTGATCCATAACGCAAATGTGTGTGCTCTTGAGGCTGACGTCCAATCCAACGTAATATTGCATCGCTGCTCTCCTAAGGTCTTCGACAAACCAAGGCGGAGGTCCTCATCAGCCGAGGGGAGCAGCAACCTCATGAATGGGATGTATTAGACAATCGCTAATAAAGCTGCCTAAGTTTGGGCCCAGCTATCAGAAGTACAGCCGTAATATATACGATGCCACCCAAACTGACCGCCAACAATCCAACCTCCAACGTCGAAAACGTCGCGAATCTATTTACAATTAGAACCACCAAAGCCATTAACGTAGTCCCACACGTGGCCGGTATCATTTGCCTTAGGTAGGAAGAAAGGCTGCATTGCAAAGTATCTAATGTAAGCCATATTGAGAAAGGAAAAATCATAACCGATTTAAACGCCAAAGACTGCGCAATAAGGGGCGCCCCGTAAGAATGTATGGAAACGACTATTATAATTGAAAGGATTTGATCCATAGCCTGATAAGCGATCCAAAATCGTACCTTACCTTGACTTCGGATTAGCGAAGACTGTATTGAATCTATAGATAAGACGATGGCAACAACGCATAAAGCCTGTAATATTGGTAGCGCAGGCAGCCATTTATCGCCAAAGAGCGTGGGGATCAGGTAACGCGCAACTAGTGCAAGGCCGCAGAAGGCCGGAAATGCGACAAGAGAAGCTGCAAAAATGGCAAGTAATGTAGCATCTTTGAGCTTCGCCTTTTCCTCCTGAAGGCTCGAAAGTAGCGAGTAAGATACTGCATTAATTGCACCCGTCATCAAACCTGTCGCTAGCTGAAATATTCGACGAGCAAAACCGTACAACCCATATTGTGAGGATCCAATAAATGATCCAATGAATAATTGGTCTAAGCTTATAATAGAAATCATAAAGTTTGCTGAGGCCCACGCACCATATTTCAAAAGATCACGCACAGAGCGTAATGAAAACCGCAACCGCGGTCTCCATCCGCTGGCAGACCACGCCCCTAGAGAAATAACCGCAGCCGATAATACTTGTGAAGCGACAAGAGCCCAGTATCCCATGCGCAAGTACAAAAGCAAAATGCAAAGCGCAGCAGCGCATGAAGACGAAACAATTCCCCTTATTGCAATACTTCTGAACGACATAGATCTCGACAAGAGTGCGTTTGGTACAAGGCCCAAAGAGTCAAAAATAACCCTAAGACCAATAACCCGAATAGTAGATGAGGATTCATCGTCGCCAAACTGATATGCTATATAATTAGAGTTTGCATAGAGAACCGCGTAAATTGAGAGACCAAATAGAACTACAAACCAGAAAATTGTATCTAAATGGATTGTCTTCAAATTTTTTTCACGAACCAAAGCTTCCCCTAGTCCAAACGGGCAAAACGCGGTGAAGACGGTAACCACTACTGTCGAAAATGCTACAATTCCAAATTCTCGCGTTGTTAATACTCTTGAGCTAGCAATAAAAACACAAAAACCAAGAATTGTAGGGACAAAATTGCTAATAGATGACCAAACGACTCCCCTGATTGCTGCTTTTGATCGACCAGTTGTTAAATGTTTGTAGCTGATTTCCTGTTCGCCCGATTCAATCTTCATTTCCAAAACGTACCTTATTTCCAAGATAGTGAACTGGTTGAACAGCTAGGATGCCTGATTAGATCCAACTAGCACAAAATACACTGCTTTCAGCAGTCTTTAATTGAAGATATCAGGTAAAATTCATTTAGATCCGTAATGGGCCGGCGCTTCCGAGATTGTAGCCAGATTGGTGGCTGTCCTGCGGATTTCGCTAAATCGGGACAGCGGTTTCAGCAAGTCGCGGACACGGTCTCGCTTGCAGCAGGAGCCTGATCGAGACCAGATCTGAGAATGTTGGCGACAGACGAATAGGTCAGCGCATTGATGACCAACGCACGCTCACAGGCCAATTCCAGCCGATCGGTTTCGTAACGACGCGCCAGGGAGGTAAGCGGTTAGCCGATAGCGTCTGCCTTATAATTCCAAGGCATTAGCAGCTCAATATCGGCGGCGGGCCAACCGTTTGCGATGCGCGTCAGCGTCTGGGCAAGCCAGGCAAGCGGATCGACGTTGTTCATTTTCGCTGTTTATGCCGACCGTCGAACTATGCCGATTAATGAACTTTTTGCCAACGTTTCCGGCATCATAGCGGCAGCTAGTCGGCATAGTTTAGGGTCTCTCCGTCGCAGTTGACGCGAAGGAGAGGACACATGAACGCAACTGACTATTTGAATCGCAGCGCCCTATACCGGAAGCTGGTCTATGGTCCGTATCGGGAGTTTGCGGGCGTTTACGCCGCCAAAATGTCGAACGAAGGTTTGGGTCGGCATTGCACGTGGCGCTCGCTGAGCCTGTTTCGGGATCTGATGGACTGGCTTGTTGGCAATGGACATGCTCCGCAGGATTTAAGCGACGTTCACGTCGACCGCTTTCTTGAGCATCGTTTCAAGCACTGGAAGCCCGACCCGGGCGATCGATCGGCACTCCGCCGCTTGCTTTTGGCGTTACGGGAGAAAGGCTTGGTACCAGCCGCACTTCCGATTCTGCGCAGTGAGCACGAGAAGATCGTCGATGTATTCGGGCAATATCTCTCGACGGAGAGAGGGCTCGCCGCCGCAACTGTGGGGAGCCACAAGCTTCTGTCGCTTCGATTTCTCCGGGAGGTGTGTCCGTTAGGCGTAGACGGGTTGCAGCGCTCACCCCGCAGACCGTGATCGGTTATGTCGAGCGACATGCGCTCGATGGTTCCGCCGACAGTGGCAAAGCCATGTGCGTGGTTGTGCGTGCCTTCCTGCGCTATTTGCATCTGAAGGGTTTCATCTCGATGCCGCTCGCTGGCTGTGTGCCGTCCATCCGCCGCTGGCGACTTGCCGGCCTTCCAACATTTCTCCCGCCCGAGAAAGTCCAGAAGGTTCTCGATGCCTGTGATCGGACGACGGCAATGGGTCGTCGGGACTACGCAGTTCTGATGATCCTCGCCAAGCTCGGTTTGCGCGCCAGCGAAGTTTCCAACCTCAATCTTGACGATATCGACTGGCAGTCGGGCACGATCCTCGTACACGGAAAGGGACGACGCCAAGCGACTATGCCGCTGCGTCAAGACGTCGGAGCAGCGATCGTCGCTTATATCCAGCATGGGCGCCCAGCCCCCGGCATGTCGACGACTTTTCCTACGAACACTCGCCCCGCACGTGGGTTTTACATCTGGCTGCGCCATCACGTGGATCGCCAAGCAAGCACTCGAACAGGCCGACATTGAAGGCTATGCGCATCACGGCGCCCATCTTTTCCGCCACAGCCTTGCGACTGACCTTTTGCGATCGGGCGCCAGCTTTGCCGAGATCGGCCAACTGCTCCGCCATCGAAGCATCGACAGTACAAGAATCTATGCCGAGCTCGATATTGAGAAGCTGCGTGAACTGAGCCTACCCTGGCCGGGAGGTGTCCAATGAGCCGGCTTCGCACCGCGTTTGGGCGCTACATCGGCATGCGCCAGGGGCTGGGATACAAATATGACGGTCCGGCAAAACGATTGTCGGAGTTCGTCGCTTTCATGGAATCCCGCGGCGCCGAGACCATCACGAATGATCTGGCAATGGAGGGGTCACCTCGATGGGCCGGCAGCCAAGCTGGTCCATCCGCCTGTCTGATGTGCGCTGCTTTGCCCAGCACCTCAGCTATTTCGATCCTTTGACAGAAGTGCTACCAAGCGACGCTGTAGCACCGGCACGGCGGACAAAGCCCTACATCTATAGCGAGATCGAGATTCAGACACTTTTGGCGGCGGCACTGTCGTTGCCGCCGCCAACGCTCTGCGGCGCTGGACATATCACTGCCTGTTCGGGCTAATAGCAGTGGCCGGATTGCGCCATTCCGAAGCGCTCAGCCTGCTCCGGACCGATGTCGATCTCGACCAGGGCGTCCTCACCATCCGAGAGACAAAGTTTGGCAAGTCACGGCTGGTCCCGCTGCATGCCACGACAATTGCTGTCCTTTCAGGCTATGCCGCCCGACGCGATGCACACTTTGGTACACCGCGCAGTCCCTATTTCTTCGTCGCCGAACAAGGCGGCAGATTGCTGCATCAATACGTGCATCGCGTGTTCTGGCGACTATCCCGGCAAATCGGATTACGACGGGAGGAATCGAGATGGCCCACGGATTCATGATCTTCGTCACCGTTTCGCCGTCTAGACCCTGATCAACTGGCATCGCGCCGGCGAAGATGTGGAACGCGATCTGCCCGTTCTCTCAACCTTCTTCGGCCATGCCAATGTTCGCGACACCTATTGGTATCTGTCGGCCACGCCGGAACTGATGAACCATGCCGTACGGCGATTGGATAAGCGCTGGGAGGTCCGGTCATGAGACGCACGAACGACCTGGCCGTGCTGATCGACCGGTGCTTTACGGATCGGCTTATGAAGCATCGAGGTGTAAGTTCCAATACCATCGCCTCCTATCGCGACACCTTCAGGCTCCTGTTTGCTTTCGCACAGACGCGCATTGGGAGATCCCCATCCCAGTTGACGCTGCGGGATTTGGACGCTCCTTTCATCGGCGAATTCCTGGAGGATCTTGAGACGCAAAGATCCGCCTCGGTGCTGACGCGGAATCTCCGCCTCACAGCCATCCGCTCTTTCTTCCGATATGCGGCGTTTGAGGAGCCGGCACACAGCGCCCACATTTAGCGTGTGCTCGCGATCCCCAGCAAGCGATGCGACAAGCGGCAGCTCCAATTCCTAACCAGGCCCGAGATTGAAGCGATCCTGGACTGTACGGATCGAAACACGTGGCTGGGACGCCGCGATTACACTCTGCTATTGCTGGCTGCGCAAACGGGGCTGCGGGTCTCGGAGATCATCGACCTCGACCGAGACTCGGTAATGCTCGGCCGCGGTGCGCATGTGCAATGCGTCGGCAAGGGCCGCAAAGAGCGAAGTACCCCGCTCACGAAGGTTGCACAGCACGCCCTCAAGCGGTGGCTCAGGGAGCCAGGGAAGCGGGGCGCAACGGCTCTCTTTCCGAATATGCACGGTGGCAGGTTCAGCGCGGACGGCGTGCAGGCTCTGCTGAACAAATATGTCGCCAAAGCACCTGAGCACTGCATCTCCCTTCGCTCAAAGCGGGTCTCGCCCCATGTCTTGCGGCACTCTGCTGCCATGGAGTTGCTGCAGGCGGGCGTCGACTGCTCCGTAATTGCCCTGTGGTTGGGCCACGAAGCGATGGAAACGACGGTGACCTATCTTCATGCGCATCTCGAACTGAAGGAATCTGCACTCGCAAAGCTGAAGCCGTACGAACGCGCCAAGGCCGAGCGATTTCGACCAAGCGACCGGCTTCTGGAATTCCTGAACGCCCTCTGAGCATGAGAACTATGCCGAGTGCCAAACAACAGCGACCCGCCGAACTAGCCGGGAACGCATGGTTTGCTGCAAACAATAGAAGAGACACTCGGCATAGTTCGACGGTCGGCATAAACAGCGAAAATGAACAACGTCGATCCGCTTGCCTGGCTTTCCCAGACGCTGATGCGCATCGCAAACGGTTGGCCCGCCGCCGATATTGAGCTGCTAATGCCTTGGAATTATAAGGCAGACGCTATCGGCTAACCGCTTACACTCGGTCGGTGTTGCACGACAATATTCGGGTACGGCACATGACGCTCGTCATGGCTGCCGCAGCTTTCCTCGCCAAGCTCGGCGCTGATCTACGCCGCGTGGCTACTGGCAAACCGAACGAAAGGAGTCTAAATCCTCCAATCTCCGCCTGACCAGGGCACTCGCGCTACTGCCAACCGTCGCAGAGATCCGCTATCTGATTATGCGTCTATTGCTGCCGCCGCCGATCAGAGTTCGTTACATCCTCGCTTGGTCACTATGGCGACGAAGCCACCAGGCTGCCACAATGACATCACATTACAAAACACGCTATCAAACGCAGCTGTAGTACTAGACTATAATTCGCGGAGCTGAGCGACCTTGACCGGACACCAAACGACACGATTCGCGGCCATGCGAAGCATTTAAGCTAGCCTTGCGACAGCGCCCCGGTGACGGCGCCACATGTCCGCTGGCCTTAGTTTGGTATCCATAACTGTTTACGCAATGAGGCGTGGCAAACCCATACTCTGCAAACCCTCGCACGGAACGTACTGTCAGATTCACCTGTCCTATCTACAATAAAACATAGCTCAATATAAAACAATAAATCATTGCACCACAACTAGTGCCGGAAATAGAATAAATAGTACATAATAAATCCAACAGATGAGAGTGATAATATAGTAACGATAATACAAATAAAAATTATCAACATACGCAGGCGCAAATTGACGAAAAAATGGTCTGTGTTGTTGATAAGTTCTCTCTCATAGTTTAAATATAGGTAACGTTAATGAAATGTCTAACACTATTTTGGTAGAATAGCTCGGCTGTTGCATTCTGACCCACGTTCTCTTCATGGCATCGTCCCTCCCTGCATCAAAGAGTTGTTATGCATAGCCGACAAAGACCCACGGAGGAACGATTGGAAGTGGAGCGCAAGCACTTCACGACCTCTGCAAAAAGGCATTATGTCAAGCAATCACCGTGGAGCAAGCGCCGTGAAACTTACTTCGGGATTTCGATAGGGGTGTTGTGTCAATCTAACGGGCAAATCAGGGTCCATGATGTCGAGTTTCCGTCCACAATATTGGCCGAATACGAAAACCTTGATGCCATGCTCATAGATTGGGTAAAGCTGTAGTGCCACTTTGTCTGACACCAAGCAGCGGCGTGCTACAGTCGCGCTACATACATGGGTGCTTATCGTAAGCGATGCACCTAGAGAATTGAAGCTAACTAATGGGTTGTAGTGGTAGCGGGAGAGGGACTCGAACCCCCGACACGCGGATTATGATTCCGCTGCTCTAACCACCTGAGCTACCCCGCCGTAAGACCTTTGCGACACTCTTGAATTCGAGCCGAAAGGTCCATTTGGTTGAGCGGCTTATAAAACCGCCTTCACCTTAGTGTCAAGCGCGGCGGAGACAAAAATCGACGCGTCGAGTGACAAGTGATTTTCCGGGCTCTTGGTAAGGCTCAGGCGGCGAAGGCCGGGCGCAATAGGGCTGCGAGTGACGCCTCGGCCGATGGCTCCCGTTCAGATCGTTCGATAAAGCCGCCGCCGTAGACCCGTGCGTTGTCGCCCGGTGCGGAATAGAGCGCGCAGGCCTGTCCAGGAGCAACGCCGGCCTCGCCGATCGTGAGATCGACATAGATGCCCGACGCGTTGACGTGCAGCACGGCTGGCGTCGGCTGGCGGGTGGAGCGAACCTTCGCGTAGCAGGCGAACCCCTCGCCCGCAGCGGCCACTTCCAGCGCCTCGTCGCCGAGCCAGTTGACATCGCGCAGGTGAACGCGGTGCGTCTCCAACGCTTCTCTGGGGCCAACGATAACGCGGCGCGAGCGGGCGTCGAGGAAAACTACATAGAGCGGTTCGCCAGTGGCAACGCCGATACCGCGCCGCTGGCCGATCGTGTAGTGCAGAATGCCCTCGTGGCTGCCCAGCACGCGTCCGTCGAGATGAACGATCTCGCCAGCGAGCGCAGCATTCGGCTTCAGCTTCGTGATGATGTCGGAATACTTGCCCTGCGGCACGAAGCATATGTCCTGGCTGTCGGCCTTCTTGGCAACGACAAGCCCCATCTCCTCGGCCAGAGCCCGGGTGTCGGCCTTCGGCAGGCCGCCGAGCGGAAAGCGCAAGTAATCGATCTGCTCCTGCGTGGTCGCAAACAGGAAATAGCTCTGGTCGCGATCTGCGTCGGCAGGCCGGTAGAGCGCCCGGCGCCCGGGATTGGCGGCAGAGGGGTTCGGACGCGAGCGGATGTAATGGCCGGTGGCCAGCGCGTCGGCGCCGAGCTCCCTTGCTGTTGCCAGCAGATCGGCAAACTTGACCGTCTGATTGCAGGAGACGCAAGGGATCGGCGTTTCACCGGCCACATAGCTTTCCATGAATGGATTGATCACGGTGTCGCGAAAGCGCTGCTCGTAGTCGAGCACGTAATGGGGAATGCCGATCGTCTCGCAAACCCGGCGCGCGTCGTCGATATCCTGTCCGGCACAGCAGGAACCGGCACGATGCACGGCGGCACCGTGGTCGTAGAGCTGCAGCGTGATGCCGAGCACGTCGTAGCCCTGGCGCTTTAGGATGCCGGCCACCACAGAGCTGTCGACGCCGCCGGACATGGCAACGACGATGCGGGTATCTTCCGGACGCTTGTCGAAATCGAGTGAATTCACGGTCTGCCTGCCGTTCCCTTGTCGCGCGTTCTGGTGATGTTCCGCGCCATGCCCGCAGAGCGGCGACATCTTGCTTGCCGGACCAAAAGACGCTCCGGAAACCTGCGGTTTCTGGCAGACGATATAGAAAGAATTGGCATTGCACGCAAGGCCCGGAGCGCAAACGCAGCCAGCCGCCCGATCGGCGGCCAGCTGATATAGCATTTTGTCGTTCTCACAGCGTCTCGCCGCGCGCGCGAACGATGCAAAAGGTGTAGATTGTCGCATAACTCGTCGAGACGATCAGCGGCAGGGTAATGGTCTGTGCGATCCGCGGCGTCCCGCCCAGACGATGCACCAGGATGAGAACGGCTGCAGAACCCAGGCCGGTAATCAGCGGTGGGGCCCAAAGCGCTGCACTGCCAGGAAAGCGCCTTGCCAGCACGTCGATGGCCGACTTCTGAAGCACCATGAGCAGCGCAGACAGCATTCCCTGCACGAGCCCGGCCGACAGGGGTTGCGGCATCGGATACCTGCGATTTGCATAAAAGGCCCAACTGCCCATGGCGGCGGACGCAAGCAGGAGATGAACAAGCATGCTGGATGCAAACCGACGCAACGTTGCCCTCATATAAGACCATCCAATACCAAAAAGATGTCCAACGAACGGCACTGAAAAGACGACGGAATAGAGGCGCCGGGCGACAAAACGCAATGCCCTCAATTCGATTTTGTCGTAGCGTCACCGTGAATGGTTTGAACTGCAGCCTTGAGCGACGCAGTCGACTGTGTGTTTTATTGAAGACTACCGCCTGGATCTACCGCGAGCATCGACCGGAAACGTAGAAATCGCATCCGTCCACAACGGCGGCAGTTCCTAAGCCGCAGGCCTCGACTGGTTCGGCTCGCGCGGCACCAGGTCGCGCATGTCCATGCGCAACTGCGGCAGTGCCTTCGGGTACTCCGACTGAATGAACTCGATCAGTTTTTCACGGACCTCGCAACGAAGATCGAATGTCCGGCCGGCGCTCGATGCAGACACCAGAATGCGGACTTCGAGCACGGCCTCGCGAAAATCCGTGACGGCAACATTGACCACGCGGCGGTCCCACAGGGCGGATGCCGCCGCTATCTCCTCGACCTTTGCGCGCAAGGCCGCCACCGGCACGCTGTAATCGAGATAGATCATGACAGTGCCGATCAGCGACGAGCTCTCACGTGTCCAGTTCTGGAACGGCTTCTCCATGAAATAGCTGAGCGGCAGGATCATTCGGCGCCAGTCCCAGAGCTTGACCACGACATAGGTCGAGGTGATTTCCTCGACGTTGCCCCACTCGCCCTCAACAAGTAACGCGTCGTCGATGCGGATCGGCTGGGTGATCGCAAGCTGTATGCCGGCAAACAGGTTCTTCAGGACCGGCTGGAGGGCAAGACCGAGGACGATGCCGGCGACACCGGCCGAGGCAAGCAGGCTGACGCCGTATTGACGCACCGGCTCAAACGTCATCAGCGCTGCGGCGATCGCCACGATGACGATCATGAGATCGCCGATGCGCTGCATGATCTTCGATTGCGTCACATGCTTGCGGGCAAGCAGGTTGTCCTCCGCATCGAGCTTGAAACGCCGAAGGTAGACGATCATCCAGATGTGCAGGGCCGACTTGCTCATCCAGGCCACCTGCGCGATGAAGCAGATGAGCAGGACGTGCCGCAACAAAGACGCCTGCACCTCGGTCAACGGCGCAACCGAGACCGCGAAAGCAAGCGCAGCGACGACGATGGCAAAACGCGCCGGCCGTTCCGTGCGCGAGATCAACGACCGCCAGAACAGATCCCAGGTGGCAACCAGCCGCGTGAGCATGTTAAAAAGAAGCTTGTGGACCACGAGGCCAGACAGGATCGCCGCAATGATCAGCACGAAGCCGACGACCCAGCCGGGCAGCCAGTTCAATTGATCGTCAACTTTTGCCAGAAATTCCTTCATGCCCCCAAAATAGTGTGCAGTGCGGCATAGAAAAGGGTGCGCTGCAAAATTTGCATTCCGTGTCTCCTATGGACATCGGTTGCCTGCACTCGTCACCTCAGTCACGTTCAGGTCTCATAAACCATCCCCGTTCGGCAGTTCGGAAATAGTGGCGCGGGTGCCCTCATCAGCACCAAATCTTAAAGACACGCCCTTAGAACTGTAGGCCCCGTGCTGCCCGTAAATTTTGGCACGGAAAGCCTCTGTGTCCTGGAGCTGCCGAATGCTGGAAGTCACCGAATTCAAACCCTCGTCGGCAGCCTTCGGCAAGAAGCGGATCGCCGTGCTGCTTCCCTGCTACAACGAGGCCGTGACGATCGCTAAGGTGGTGGCCGATTTCCAGATGTCGCTGCCGGGTGCCGCCGTCTATGTCTACGACAACAATTCATCCGACGGCACCGGCGCCATCGCCCGTGCTGCCGGCGCCGTCGTCCGGGCGGAGAAGCGGCAGGGCAAGGGCAATGTCATTCGTCGCATGTTTGCAGATATCGACGCCGACATCTATGTTCTTGCCGATGGTGACGGCACCTACTCGGCGCTGTTTGCCCCGATGCTGATTGACGCTCTGATTTCAGACGAGTTGGATTTCGTCAACGGCTCGCGCGTCTCGACACTCAGCGGCGCCTATCGACCCGGCCACCAGTTCGGCAACAGGCTGCTGTCCGGGATCGTCCGCTGGATCTTCGGACCGCAATTTTCAGATATGCTGTCCGGCTACAAGGTCCTGTCGCGCCGGTTCGTCAAATCGTTTCCAGCCATGTCCAGCGGCTTCGAGACGGAGACCGAGCTTGCAGTACATGCGCTGGAACTGCGCATGCCTTGCGCAGAATTGCCGACACCCTACAGCGAACGGCCGGAAGGTTCGGTGAGCAAGCTGAACACGGTGCGTGACGGTGCGCGTATCATGTTGATGATCGTCAAGCTCATCAAGGAAGAGCGGCCGCTGATGTTCTTCGGCCTGTTCGGCCTGCTGTTCTTTACCATTGCAACCGTGCTGATGGTGCCTGTCCTGATGACCTTTTTCGAGACCGGACTGGTTCCACGCCTGCCAACGGCAATCCTCAGCCTCGGTATGGTGCTGCTCGGGTTTCTCAGCATCTTCACCGCCCTCATCCTCGACATGACCACCCGCGCCCGCCGAGAGATCAAACGCCTCATCTACCTGTCTGTCGGTCGGATTCTTTGAATACTACTGAAAACGCGTAAAGCCGACGCGATCGCTCGCGCCGGCTTTGAGTTGAGTTGACGATAGATCAGTCGACGTTGAAGACCAGAGGCCGCGCCTGGCGGATGGCAGGATTGGCCGTCAGCTTTGCCAACACATCGTCGCTGATCGCACCATCGACGTAGAGCAGTGCAATCGCATCGCCGCCCTGGCTGTCGCGTCCGAGCTGGAAGTTGGCGATGTTGACATCGGCCTGCCCGAGTGTCGTCCCGATGAAACCGATCATGCCGGGAACGTCGGTGTTGGTGATGTAGACCATGTGCTGGCCGACATCGGCGTCCAGGTTGATGTTCTTGATCTGGATGAAGCGCGGCTTGCCATCCGAGAACACAGTGCCTGCAACCGAGCGGGTCATGCCGTCGGTCTTGACGGTCAGCTTGATGTAGCCGTCATAGACGCCGGTCTTGTCGCGCTTGACCTCGGACAGCACGATGCCCTTTTCCTTGATCATGATCGGCGCCGAGACCATGTTCACGTCAGACACCTGGGTACGGATCAGGCCGGCCAGCAATGCCGATGTCAGTGCCTTGGTGTTCATGTTGGCCGTAACGCCGTCGTAGAGGATCTCGATTTCCTTGATCGGCTCGTCCGTCACCTGGCCGACGAAAGCGCCAAGCACGTCGGCAAGACGGATGAACGGCTTCAGCAGCGGTGCTTCCTCGGCAGTGATGGACGGCATGTTGATGGCGTTGGAAACGGCGCCCTTCATCAGGTAGTCCGACATCTGCTCGGCGACCTGCAGGGCGACATTTTCCTGCGCCTCAATGGTGGCAGCGCCCAGATGCGGCGTGCAGACGACGTTCGGCAGACCGAACAACGGGCTTTCCTTAGCAGGCTCGACCTCGAAGACGTCGAAGGCCGCACCGGCGACATGGCCGGACTTTATGGCTTCAGCAAGGGCTGCCTCATCGACCAGCCCGCCGCGCGCGCAGTTGATGATGCGAACACCTGGCTTCGTCTTTGCAAGCGCCTCCTTGTTGAGGATGCCGCGCGTCTTGTCGGTCATCGGAACATGCAAGGTGATGAAGTCAGCCTGTGCAAGAAGCTCCTCCAGTTCGACCTTGGTGACGCCCATTTCCTCGGCCCGCTCCTTGGACAGGAAGGGATCGTAGGCGATGACGTGCATCTTCAGCCCCAGGGCGCGCGAAATGACGATAGAGCCGATGTTTCCGGCACCGATGACGCCGAGTGTCTTGCCGGTGATTTCAACACCCATGAATTTCGACTTTTCCCACTTGCCGGCCTGCGTCGAGGCATCGGCCTGTGGCAATTGGCGGGCAACGGCAAACATCAGCGCAATAGCGTGTTCGGCCGTCGTGATCGAATTGCCGAACGGCGTGTTCATGACGATGATGCCGCGGCGGGACGCTGCCGGGATATCGACATTGTCAACGCCGATGCCGGCGCGGCCAATGACCTTGAGATTGGTGGCGGCAGCGATCAGCTTTTCCGTCGCCTTGGTCGCGGAGCGGATCGCGAGACCGTCATAATTGCCGATGATTTCGGCAAGTTTGTCCTTGTCCTTGCCGAGTTGCGGCTGGAAATCGACCTCGACGCCACGGTCGCGGAAAATCTGGACGGCAGTTTCCGACAATTCGTCGGATACGAGAACGCGAGGTGCCATGATGGCCTCCTGAGAATGGGTTCAGCGATGAAGTCATGAAATGTTGTGGCTCCGCCCTCTCGGCGGAGCCTGGATCGCTCGGTCAGGCAGCAGCCTTGGAAAGCGTTGCCTTCTGCGTCTGGAAAGCCCAGGCGAGCCAAGGCATAAGTGCCTTCATATCCGATGTCTCGATCGTCGCACCGGCCCAGATGCGCAGACCGGACGGCGCATCGCGGTAATGGCCGACGTCGAATGCCACCGCTTCCTTTTCGAGGAGCGCGACAAGACCTTTTGCGAAGGCAGCCTGGCCATCCTCGTCGAGCGCCGAGACTTCCGTGTCGACAATACGCAGGCAGACGGATGTGTTGGAGGCTGTTTCCGGCTTTACCGCGAGATTGGCGATCCAGTCGTTGGCAGCGACAAAGTCGGCAATGACTTTGGCATTGGCATCTGCCCGGCCGATGAGCGCCTTCAGGCCTCCGAGAGATTTCGCCCAAAGCAGCGCATCAATGTAATCCTCGACGCAGAGCATCGACGGCGTATTGATCGTCTCACCGGTGAAGATGCCTTCGATCAGCTTGCCGCCCGAAGTCATGCGGAAGATCTTCGGCAGTGGCCAGGCAGGGACGTACGTCGTCAGCCGCTCGACGGCACGAGGCGAGAGGATGATAACCCCATGGGCCCCCTCCCCGCCCAAAACTTTCTGCCAAGAGAAGGTGGTCACGTCGAGCTTGGCAAAATCGAGGTCCTGCGCGAAAGCGGCCGAGGTGGCGTCGCAGATCGTCAGGCCCTTGCGGTCGGCCGGAATGAAGTCAGCGTTCGGCACGCGGACGCCGGAGGTGGTGCCGTTCCAGGTGAAGACGACGTCGCGGTCGAAATCGATGGTCGACAAGTTCGGCAGCTCGCCGTAGTCGGCTTCGATCTTGCGTGCATCATTCAGCTTCAGCTGCTTGACGACGTCCGTCACCCAGCCGGCGCCAAAGCTTTCCCAGGCCACCATATCGACGCCGCGCTCGCCGAGCAGAGACCACATCGCCATTTCGACGGCGCCGGTGTCGGAGGCAGGCACGATGCCGATACGATAATCGGCCGGTACGTTCAGAATTTCACGGGTAAGTTCTATGGCTTGCTTGAGCTTGGTCTTTCCGACCTTTGCGCGGTGCGAGCGGCCAAGCGCCGCATCGGAAAGAGCATCGAGCGACCAACCGGGGCGCTTCGAGCATGGGCCAGAAGAAAAATGGGTATTGTGCGGACGGATGTCCGGCTTTGCGGTCTCAGTCATGAGGCTATCCTCTCAGATAGAAAGCCCTTCGTTGGGGAAGGGTGGCCCGCCGTCACCAATACTTGAGGCCTTGAAAAAGAGCAATAGCCAAGGCGTGTTGGCCCCTCGGAAGGCTACAGTTTCGTCCTCGATCTTTTTGACGACTACGGTCATTCCTTGGAAGATCACATCGAACGAGAAAAAAACGGCGGCGGCGTTGCGGTTGGCGGCGGCGGTTGATGGTCGTCGAATTCAGACGGAACTCCAAACGCCTTGAGAAGATGCGAGTCAATCCGCACGGCGACTGGAGCATCCAGGATGTTGAAGGGGTTTGCCGCGAGCATGATATCGCTTGCGAGATGCCCACCAACGGTTTCCACTTCAAGGTCAAACACCATTCTCAGAATGAGATTTTAACCGTACGTTTCAAACGGCCCGTAAAAGCTGTATACATCAAGAAACTCATCGCGTTCATCGACGCTGTCAGGACTGCCAAATGGCAAGCTACGATTATAAAATCATCATCGAGCCGTTGTCCAAAGAAGATGGCGGCGGCTACATCGCTACCGTTCCAGATCTTCCCGGCTGCATGTCTGACGGCGAATCGGCCGTGGAAGCCGCTGCGAACGTTCAGGACGCGATCGGTTGTTGGCTTGAAACCGCTCACGACATGGGTCGCTATACCCCTGTCGCATCTTCGGAATATCATCGTATGAGTCCATAGCCGGCTTCGGCGGCTTAGTCGGCGCTTCTAAGAAGGCCGACCCCATGAGACCCGAGGTTAACGCCTCGGGTTTTTCTTTGCCTCGAGCATCAGCCCGACGCCTGTGACCTGCAGCCAATTAACAAGCTCGGGATTCGAGATCGAAGCTAGCCCGAACCAGACCGAAGCCTCAGATAATCGGAGCTCCCAATAATAGTCCCAAGGGAGAAATCCGGCTTCCGGTATCTCCGGGTCCGGGCTTTCCGTCTCAGAGCGCTTGTTTCTAACTTGGCGGGTCTCGCGGTTGGCATCCTTCACGCAGTCGTAGCGAGCAATGATCGCCACGGCTTCGCTGAGAGTTTGACCGAGGTCTTGGTAGAATTTGCACGCTCCCGGACGCCGCGGCGATCCGGTCATAGATCCAGCCAGCCTGAGGCGAAAAGACGATACCAAAGTCTCTCTTTAGAACAGCGGCAACTAAGGATAGCGCGTCGAAGGAGGCGAGCGCCTGCGCCACATAGGTTTGCTGCTCGCGGGTGAGTTTTGCTTTGCTCATGGGAATATCAAGACGCCATCCAGTTTCAGGCCACGCGCAGATTGCATGTGCCGCATGCGTGGTCGATATGGGCTCGGGCAATCTCAGGCGGCCGGTTGGTTGCATTGATTATCTCGCGAACGCCGGAAGCATCTGCTCCATAGCCGCCGAGAACGCCGATGAACTGTTCTGCGTCGTGGCCTCGAATGATGTAGACTAGGCGGCCTGTCTGCTTATTGAACTTTGGCTGGCCGAAGTCGTCCAAATCTTAAGCTGCAGGATAAAGCTCGTGCTCGACAAGCGCCATCAGTTTGGCGTCGCCACATTGGGCACAATAGCTGGCAGCAAGCGTGATGATGAAGTCTGGTATCTGCCCAAACCATTCCATGACCTGCTCGGCGCGAGCACGGGACCACTTGCCCATGACGCCCTGAGGCTTTCCCTCTTCGCATTGACCGATGACACGTTTCCCCTTTGCGTGAGTTCTCGACGACGTCGGCCAGATGATCGTGATCCGGATTGTGGACGCGCGAGGCTTCGTTGAAGATTGGCGCCACTACCCATTCGGCAATATCAGGGGCCGGAATGAAGGTGACGGGATTGTCGACGGCAGCCAGGCTTTTGGGTGGATACGGGCTGACTGTCACAGTGTCTTCCATATAAAGCGGCCTAGCGGCTGGTAACGAGCGCGGCCCAGAAGCATCAACACGCCGAACGCCACAAACGCGATAGCAACGACTAAGCAAACACCGATCGAGGCCTTGTGCATTTTGTAAGTCTTCTGCTAGCTTTAGATTGACTGCCGATCGCATGCGTGTGTTACTGTGGATGCCGCGCAAACCCGCGCCGCGCCCAAATAAAAATAGAGGCCTGCGATGCCGCTTCGTTTTGTGCTGTTGCTCGCACTGATAATTTCAACAGGATCTTCGTTTGTCGCTAGAAATGCGCCAAGTACCGGCAACTTAAGGGCCGGTGAAGTCGTCTATACAGACGATGGCAAATGCCCGCATGGGCAGATTGCCAAGGTCACCGGTGGCAATCATCGGGAAGGTATACCTAGAAAGCACGAATGCGTTGTCCACAAGTAGGACGTCACCTAAAACATTTGCTTAAGCTGGCAGGACTTGAACCTGCGGCCTCCAAGTTATGGGCCTGACGAGCGACCAGGCTGCTCTACCCGACGTGAACGAGAATTTTGGATGGGATGCTGAACGGGGAGCCGTGAAGCTCGCTCTGCGGGACCGGCGAAATCCGCACTGCACATCCCAAATCAAATCACCGCTGCCTATAATCCCTTCGGCACACATACCAAGCGATTCTTCGGTCGGCTGGAACTCGATTTCGAGAAGGCGCTTGTTCGGGTGGAGTCTGGAATGAATGAGGTTCCACTGCCCAAAGCGATAAATTCGGAGAAAGGGAAAGGCGCCCAGCTGATAGGGTCTTTGCCAGGGTGCCAGTCCGGGTGACCGAACACATATTGCTTTTCACATTCGACGCATGCCTTCATGCCAAAGGTCACAGTGCCGGCGATGCCTCCGCACCATGGGGAACAAGCTCCATTGGTGAAGCAGATACCGACTGTGGAAGCTTGCGCACAGCGAGAGCGAATTCTTCTTCGTCTTGCTTAGTCATACCCTGCGCTCCGAGCTCTACAGCCCCTCAGCTCACATGCCGCCAGCGTAAAGAAAAAGTGTTTACGTCTGCTAAAACAGATAGTTAGTATTTACAAAACGTTCCTTCGTTGGGGAAGGGTGGGCGGCCGCTGTGGGTCAAGGGGGACACGGCCGAAGTCAAGAAGGGTGTCGTGAGGAGAGGATCTTTTGTCGCGGCGGCAATCTTATGAAGGCTACCAGGTGGTGACGCGCAATCCGACGCGGATTTCCTGGCGGGCCATGGCGCCAGTGGCACCGGCGGCCGTATTGGCGGCGGAAGAGCCGAACATGTCGCCTCCCGCCACATGGCTGTAGCGGTAGCCGAGATCGAGCTTGACGTTCGGTGAGAGCTGATAGGCAAGGCCTGCCATCAATGCATAGGTGAAGCGCCAGTCGACATCGCCGGAGCTGCGCGCGCTCGAAGCGACATCGCTGGCACAGCCGACGCAGGCGCTCGTCGTTCGGACATCGCCCCAGCTTACCCGGGTTGCACCGACGCCTCCCCCGACATAGGGGGTGAAACCGGCCACCGTTCCGAGATCGACATAGGCATTGGCGAGCAGACTGCCCGCCTTGAAGGATGCGGAGGTCTTGCCGGTACATCCGGCTCCCCCTGCCCCACCAGCACATGGTGAAGCCGTCGAAAACCTGCCGCTGAAATCGCCGCGGAACAGGTCGCCCGTGACATCGGCACGAAAGAGATCGTTGAACTGATAACCGACGCCAAGGCCACCGGTGACATCGTTGCCGCCAAAGCGGGTCTTGTCGAAACGCTCGCTGTCGTAACCGTCGCTGCTGGCGTCAGAGCTGCGCAGCCGGGCACCGTGCAGGCTGGTTTGCACCGCATAGCCGAGATCGACACGGCCGTAAAACCCTTGCGCCTCCTTGACGCTGACCTCGGGCACTGTGATCTCGGGGGGCATATCACCGCCAAAGGCGGCACCCGCCGCCGCTACAGTCATCACCACGGCCGCTGCCAAAGCATCGAAGCGGATCATCGCAAGCACTCCCCACCGGGCACAAGGCCCGCATTCCAGCCAGACGCGCGCCAAGGCGAATCTGCCAACCGTTTTGATTTCATTAACCATAGGGAATTCATGGTTAATGAAGGTTTAATCGGCCTTGCTTCATCGTCGCGAAGAAAAGCCTGTTGCCGATTGGTATCAGTGGATGGTCGCCCGCGCCGACAACGCAAAAGCCACCCGGAGCGACCGGGCGGCTTTTGCGTTCGACGATCAAGATAGTTGTTTATTTGTAGACAGCGGGGGCGACCGGGATTTCGGCCGGAGGCATGTAGCTGGCCGTCTGGCAGCCACCGAAGTTGTAGCGCGCACCGATGCGGGCTTCGTGCAGGTTCAGACCCTTGTCGTAACCGGGACCACCATTTTCGGCAAAGCCGAACATGTCGCCGCCTTCGATGTGGCGGAATCGATAGCCGACGTCGGCCTTCAGATTGCAGGTCAGGTCGATCGCGGTACCGGCCATCAGTGCGTAGGTGAAGCGCCAGCTGCCACGGCCGTTATGCGTCACGGTTTCGTCGCAAGAGGACGAATCGGCATCCGAGCAAGACGTGTTGTGGAGCTTGTCCCACTTGATGTAGGTGCCACCGAGACCGCCGCCGACGTAAGGCGTGAAGGCGCCGTAGTGGCCGATGTCGACATAGGCGTTGGCAAGCAAGCTCACGGCAGTCAGAGAAGAGCGGTCACGTGACGTCGCGGCAACGGCCGAGAAGTCCGGTCCGCAACCGCCGCAATCACCCTTGGTAGAGCCCTTGAAGTCCGACTTGAACAGGTAGTCGACCGTCGCGTCTGTGCGCAGATAATCGTTGATCTGGTAGCCGACACCACCACCGAGCGTGAAGCTGTCATCGAGCTTGGCAGAATCGAAGTCCTGCATGTTGCTGTTCGAGCCCTGGAAATAGTTGGCTCCGCGCAGGTCGCTGAAGGCGTAGCCGACATCGCCGCGCAAATACCAGCCGCTCGATTGCGCAACCGCAACTTCCGGCGGCGGGGCCTGTTCCGGCTGATAGAGATCGGCAGAGAATGCCGTCGTCGCAGCCAGGGCCAAGGCAACGGCCCCAATCAAGCTTTTCATCATGTTCGGCTCCCAAATTTGTCTAGCCGCTGGCGTGTTTGCGCATACCAAAGCGGAGTTCATGAAGCGGATCATGCAATTAAATGGTTAAGGGCCAATTAAAAAGGCCTGTTGCCCGGCTACCAAGCTGAGTGAAGCGAACGCCTGTCATCGGAAATTTAAAACTTTTCCGATTACTGAAAATATCATCTTTTCGCCTTTACCGACGAACGACGAACGGTCGTTCGTCGGCTATTTTCATCGGGGTTGCCCGGTCGTGGAGATGAGGTTGGCAATCAGCGCCGTCCATCCGGTCTGGTGTGAGGCGCCCAGCCCCCGGCCCGTATCGCCATGGAAATATTCGTAAAATAACTGATAGCCCTGGATAGAGTCGCCTGCGGGTGTAGCGCCGCTCTCCGCTTCGGATACGAACAATCGGGCAAGGCGCTTGCTCAGTTCGTCGGCGACCCCGTCCAGGCTCATGAAAACGCCTGACCCGGTTGGGCATTCCACCAGGAAGTCCGGCCCGAAATAGCTATGAAATTTACGCAGCGCGTCGATGAAGAGGAAATTGACCGGCATCCACACCGGGCCCCTCCAATTTGAATTGCCACCGAAAAGACCGCTCTCCGCCTCCCCCGGCGTATAGGGTACCTCGATGGAAATGCCTTTTGCCTGGAAACGGTAAGGGTTGGACCCATAGATTTTCGACAGGGATCGAACGCCGAAATCGGAGAGAAACTCTTTTTCATCGAGCATGTGCCTGAGCAGCCCCTTCAAGCGATGACCGCGCAGCAACGACAGAAGGTGGCTCTCCCCCTCGCCATGCTCTGTCCAGCGCGAAACCAGGGAGGCAAGTTTCGGCCTGTTTTGCAGCAGCCAGCGCGAGCGGGCAGCAAAGGACGGCAGCTTGTCGAAAATATCGTTGTCCAGCACTTCGACGGCAAAGATCGGAATGAGGCCGACCAGCGACTGGATGCGAATCGGGACAGAGGATCCGTCCGTGTGGCGCAGCATGTCATAGAAGAAGCCGTCCTCCTCGTTCCACAGCCCCTCGCCGGTTTCGCCAATATCCGCAACGGCGCCGGCGATCAGCAGGAAATGCTCGAAATACTTGCTCGCCATGTCCTCATAGACAGGATCGCTCAACGCCAGCTCGATGGCGATCTTCATCAGGTTGAGCGCGTACATCGCCATCCAGGCGGTGCCGTCGGCCTGATCGAGGACCATATTGTCAGGCAGAGCCTCCGAGCGGTTGAACGGGCTGATGTTGTCGAGCCCGAGGAAGCCGCCTTGAAAGAGGTTGCGGCCGTCCGAGTCCTTGCGGTTTACCCACCAGGTAAAATTGAGCATCAGCTTGTGCATGATGCGCTCGAGGAACGAGATATCGTCGATGCCGGTCAGCTTGCGGTCGATTTCATAGACCTGTAGGGCCGCCCAGGCCTGCACCGGCGGGTTGACGTCGGAGAAATTCCACTCGTAGGCCGGCAACTGCCCGGACGGATGCATGAACCAGTCGCGGGTGAGCAGCAACAGCTGCTGCTTGGCAAAATCCGGATCGACCAGCGCCATCGGCAGGCAGTGGAAAGCCAGATCCCAGGCGGCATACCAGGGATATTCCCAGGCATCCGGCATCAGGATGATGTCGGCATTGTTAAGATGGCGCCAGTCAGCGTTGCGCGCCTTGCGACGCTCTGCGGGCGGCGGCGGAAGATTGGGATCGCCGTCGAGCCAGCAGGGAATATCGAGAAAATAAAACTGCTTCGACCACAGCAGTCCGGCAATGGCTTGGCGGTGCACCGCCCGGGCAGATTGCGGGGCAATATCCTTTTGCACCGCGTCGAAGAAGGCATCCGCCTCCTGCCGCCGGAGTTCGACGATTGCGTCAAAATCGCCGAAGGGCTCGGGTGAAAGCCCGTCTTCCCGCCAGCGAAGGCGCATGGAGACCCTGCCCTTTGCCGGCACCTCGAAGATCTGTCGTGCCGCGACCTTGCTGCCGCTCTGCCGATCGACGGCCGATTGAACACCGGAGACGACGAAATCGTTGATCCCATCCTTGAAACGCCCGCTGGCCTCAGAGCCGAAAAGGAGCGGCGAATTGGTGTCGTTTTCGCAGAACAACAGTTCGCAGGGCTGGTCGACGCTGAGGCGCCACGTCTTCTTAGCCGTCCGGGTGGCAAGCACGTCGCTATTCGCCTGCGCCTCCAGCCGCGGACGCTTTGGATCGTCCGACCAGGACCAGGTGTTGCGCGCCCAGAGCTGTGGCAGCAGATGAAGCACAGCAGCCTCATCCGACGCATTTTCCACGACGATATGAATCAGGATGTCGTCTGGCCCCGCCTTCGCGTATTCGATGCTCACGTCGAAATAACGCCCCTCGGCAAAGATTCCGGTATCGGCAATTTCGAACTCCGGATCGAGCCGCGTTCGTTTGGCGTTCTCGGAGCGGAGTTGTCCGTAGGGGAAAGCCGCCTGTGGATAGCGATAGATCATCTTCTGGTAGGAATGGGTCGGCGTTGCGTCGACGTAGTGATAGACTTCCTTGACGTCCTCGCCGTGGTTGCCTTCGGCGTTTGCAAGCCCGAACAGCCTCTCCTTGAGGATCGAGTCCTTGCCGTTCCAGAGTGCCAGCCCCAGACACCAGCGCATGCTCTCGTCGCAGAAGCCCGCAAGCCCGTCCTCCCCCCAGCGGTAGGCGCGGCTTCGGGCGTGATCGAACGGAAAGAAATTCCAGGCATCGCCGTCGGCGCTGTAGTCTTCGCGAACCGTTCCCCACTGACGCTCGGACACATATGGGCCCCATCGCCGCCAGGCAACACCGCGCTTGATCTCCTGCAGTCGTTGGCCTTCAGCCGTTGCCAGCACCGCATTGTCAACAGTCGTCATCACTTACACACCGCACAGGAAACGAGCCGCACTGGGGTCGTTTGTTTGCATCAAGGCCGGATCAGATCCGTAAGCCCTCTGTGGGATACGTCAAGCGAGCATGAGTGGGTGAGCCGATCTTAAATACACGGCGCAATGTCGGCAATCATGCGCCACCGAAGACCGATCATGAAGAAATCCGGTCCGCTCGGGACTGTCCGGTAAACATGCCGGTCAGGGGTTTGCCTACTGGGAACTGCCTGGTGAGACTGGCAACCGCCGCTCCTGCTCACCGGTCCGCTGGGAATCCAATCCACCGACAAGACCCGGGTCCTGGCAGCCCGTACCGGTCACGGAAGCCGACGCTTCGCCCGCAGCCGACTTCAGACCCCTTGGATTGGCCTGGTAGAATTTTTCAAGCCGGCGCTGGTGCATGGGAGGCTCTATATGGAATGTCTCATACGAATGTTCGCATATTAACAAATAGCGTGCCACCAGCAAGCCGTTCTCCACAGCTTAATGGGAGTGAATGAGCACTGTCACGCCGTGTGTCACGCCTCTCTGCAATCTCAAGCAGTTAAAGCCGATTTGCAGTGTGTACAGCGTCGTTGGCAGCGCTTCGGCGGCGGCTGTGACAAGTGCGCATAGCTGTGCTCGTGTTGGGAACTGTCTATCAGCCTGGGGTTCTCTGTTCAGGGCAAAT
The DNA here is from genome assembly GCF_007000325.2 of Rhizobium rhododendri. Taxonomy (GTDB): domain Bacteria; phylum Pseudomonadota; class Alphaproteobacteria; order Rhizobiales; family Rhizobiaceae; genus Rhizobium; species Rhizobium rhododendri. Next base: position 1,289,048 of record NZ_CP117268.1, read on the forward strand.
TTCGATCCCGTTATGAACAATCGGTTCCCATCGAGGATGCCGCGTTCTTGGGAATGCGCTGCACTGCCTTGCAACGGGTCTGCGGGAGCGGTCCCCTGCGGTGTGTCGGTCCGACAAGGGAAGGTGGCCGGCCGGCGAACAACTGCATCAGCGACGGTGTTCGCGATGACGTGGTGATGTTGTTTCTTGAACGCTATGCGGATTTCGGACCGAGCAGGTCATGCTGGAACAAAATGATGTGACGCGGGCAGTTCAAAGTGTCTCTCGACTGCATCATAAAGCTCAAAGGGGAAAGGCCTCGGTGGCCCTTCCCCTTCGTGGTAGACGAATACGCAGCTATTATTTCTTGAGATCGAAACGATCTGCGTTCATGACCCGCGTCCAGGCGGCGACGAAGTCCCGCAGGAATTTTTCGGCGGAATCGGACTGCGCATAGACTTCGCAAATCGCCCGGAGCTGCGAATGAGAACCGAAAATCAGGTCCACACGCGTTCCCGTCCAACGCCGTGCGCCCGTCTTGCGGTCCCGACCTTCGTATACGCCTTCCGAACCCTCGACAGGTGACCACACCGTGTTCATGTCGAGAAGGTTGATGAAGAAGTCGTTGGTCAAGGTCTCCGGTCTGTCGGTGAACACGCCATGCTCCGGCTGTCCCACCTTGAGAACCCGAAGCCCGCCAACCAGAAGCGCCATCTCTGGTGCGGTCAGCGTCAGCAGTTGCGAACGATCGACCAGTGCTTCTTCCGGCCTCATATATTGCCTGCCGGCGATATAATTGCGGAAGCCGTCAGCGCGTGGTCGCAGCGCCGCGAAGGAGGCCGCATCCGTCTGTTCCTGCGATGCGTCCATGCGGCCGGGGGTAAAGGGGACTGTGATATCGTGACCACCTGCCTTGGCAGCCTTTTCGATACCGGCAGAGCCTGCAAGGACGATCAGATCCGCCAGAGAGATCTTTTTACCACCCGACTGAGCCCTGTCGAAGTCGGCTTTGATGCCCTCCAAAACGGCCAAAACCTTCGCCAGCTGCGCCGGCTGGTTCACCTCCCAGTCTTTTTGCGGCGCAAGCCGGATGCGGGCGCCGTTGGCACCGCCGCGCTTGTCAGAGCCGCGGAATGTCGAGGCGGAAGCCCAGGCGGTCGATGCAAGTTCCTGAACAGTGAGACCAGAGGCAAGCACCTTGGCCTTCAGGCTGACGATGTCTGCGTCATCCACCAAAACGTGGTCCACGGCTGGAATAACGTCCTGCCAGATCAGATCTTCCGCCGGAACTTCCGGCCCGAGGTAGCGGATCTTCGGTCCCATGTCACGATGGGTGAGCTTGAACCAGGCCCGGGCAAACGCATCGGCGAACTCAGCGGGGTTTTCCAGGAAGCGCCGGGAGATTTTCTCGTAGGCAGGATCGACACGCAGCGCCAGATCGCTGGTCAGCATGGTTGGAAGACGCTTTTTCGACGGATCGAACGGGTCCGGGATTGAGGCTTCGGCGTTCTTTGCGACCCATTGCTTGGCACCGGCCGGACTTGTGGTCAGCTCCCATTCGAAACCGAACAGGTTCTCGAAATAGTGGTTGCTCCACTGTGTCGGCGTCTGCGTCCAGATGACTTCGAGGCCGCTACCGATCGCGTCGGCACCGACGCCGGTGTTGAACTTGCTGGTCCAGCCAAGCCCCTGGGCCTCGAGTTCGCCGCCTTCCGGGTCGATGCCGACGAAGGAAGGATCGCCTGCACCGTGGGTTTTGCCAAAGGTATGGCCACCTGCGATCAGTGCGACGGTTTCCTCGTCATTCATTGCCATCCTGGCAAAGGTTTCGCGGATGTCACGGGCGGAGGCAAGCGCATCGGGATTACCGTTCGGACCTTCGGGATTGACGTAGATCAGGCCCATCTGTACCGCGCCCAGCGGCTCGGCCAGCTCCCGCTCTCCACTGTAGCGCTCGTCGCCGAGCCACGAGCCCTCCGGCCCCCAGAACAGTTCCTCAGGCTCCCACACATCGGCGCGGCCACCGGCAAAACCAAAGGTCTTGAAGCCCATGGATTCGAGCGCCACGTTTCCGGTCAGAATATAGAGATCTGCCCAGGAAAGCTTGTTGCCGTACTTCTGCTTTATCGGCCAAATCAGACGTCGGGCCTTGTCGAGATTGACGTTGTCCGGCCAGCTGTTCAGAGGCGCGAAACGCTGCTGGCCGGCGCCGGCGCCGCCGCGGCCATCGGTAATCCGATAGGTGCCGGCGCTATGCCAGGCCAAGCGGATGAAAAGACCGCCATAGTGGCCGAAATCAGCGGGCCACCAATCCTGGCTGTCCGTCATCAACGCGTGAAGATCAGCCTTCACAGCGGCAAGATCGAGTGTCTTGAATTCTTCGGCGTAGTTGAAATCCTTGCCGAGAGGATCGGCGCGGCCGGCACCGTGGTGAAGGATCTGGACGTCCAACTGGTTGGGCCACCAATCGCGGTTGGAGCGAGGTTTCGGCGCCGGTGTATGCGCAACGGGACATTTTGCGCCCTGAGCGCTGGCTGGTTCATGGTCCATGATTTTCTCCTCGAAAAAATGCGTCCGCGCTGGAGCATCGAATTTCAACAGTTCGGGCTCCTTTGAAGATTTCGCATGAAACCCGAAATTTTCAAAAGATCGTTCCCGCCTGTCGAGACGGAACTTAGCGCAGGACTGCGATAAATTTAAGTTGGATTTATTGATCGTCGCGATAGGCTGAGGTTATGATCAATGTCACACTTGCGCACTTGGCGGAATGCCATTTTTTCACTCCGGATCTTCAAGGCTGAACATCTCATTGCGTTCGTCGTAGGCAAACAGCTCTGCATACCTTGCCCATGAAACGATGGTCCTGAGGGTTTCGTCTGCGCGAGAGGCCGTCATGTAGTCTTCAAGCTCGTTGCGGAAACGGGCTGCCGGGGCTGTGTGGGTGGTGCGTTCGTCGAGCACGCGCCTGATGAGGCCCATCAGCGGCACGTAGGTGACCAGATGTTCGGCGAAGAGCTTCTTGCGGGCGTCGGTGGCGAGATGGGCAAATTTGGTTCCGGCTTCGGTGAGCACGAGGTCGCCTTCGCTGAGGTGGGCAAAGCGCAAGAGTTGAAGGGCTTCGCCGAGATGAAAGAGCTCATTCGCCTCGAGCTGCAGGGTTTCTGCAAGAACGGGAAGGTCTGCCCGCCCGTGATAGGGTGCCCCTGCCAGCGCCTCTATCAGTCCGGACAGGATATTGGTCGATACCGGTTCGAGCACCATGCCCATCCCGGTTCCCGGAATGCCCTCCATCTCGGTTGCTCGCGGCTCGGCTCTCTGGGTCATCAGCGCATAGATACTGTCGACCAGCTGCCGGAACACCGGATCGAGGCGGTTCCTCGGGTGCATCAGGTCGATTTTTACCTCGCGAGCGACCCGGCCGGGGTTCGACGAGAACACCAGGATGCGGTCGCACATGAGGACGGCCTCCTCGATATTGTGGGTCACCATCAGCACCGACTTGATGGGCAGCCGGCCCTCGATCCAGAGGTCGATCATGTCCGTGCGCAATGTCTCGGCGGTGAGGACGTCGAGTGCGGAGAAAGGCTCGTCCATCAACAGCAGGTCCGGATGGACGACAAGCGCCCGCGCAAAGCCGACGCGCTGGCGCATGCCGCCGGACAACTCTTTCGGATAGGCATTCTCGAAGCCGTCGAGGCCGATCAGGTCGATGGCAGCCAAGGCCAGCGATCGCCGTTCCGACCGGTCGACACCCTTCGCCTCGAGGCCAAGCTCGACATTCTGCAGCACAGTCAGCCAGGGAAAGAGCGCAAAAGACTGGAACACCATCGAGATACCCACGGGTGGCCCGGCGATCGGGTGGCCGCGATACGTGGCCTCGCCGGACGAGGGCGGAAGCAGCCCCGCGATAATACGCAACAGCGTCGATTTGCCGGAGCCGGAGCGGCCGAGCAGTCCGACGATCTCGCCTTGCGAGATGGTCACGTCGACATTGTCGAGAACGACGACATCATTGCCGTTGGCCTTTGGGAAGGAGCGGCAGACCTTGCTGATATCGATCAGCGACGCCTTGGCGGTTTGGTCGAGCATAGGATTTGTCCCTTACGATAGGAGGTGGATCAGCCGAGCCGCAGGTGGCGTTCGCCGAAGGCGTAAAGCGGCCTCCAGAGCAGGCGGTTGAACAGGGTGACAAAGGTGCACATCACGACAATGCCGAGGACGACACGCGGGAAATCGCCGTTCACGGTCGCATTGGCGATGTAGGAACCGAGGCCGGGGGTCGTCAGCTGGGTATCGCCCCAGCTGGCGACCTCGGCAACGATGCTGGCGTTCCAGGACCCGCCGGAGGCCGTAATGGCACCGGTGATGTAGTAGGGGAAGACACCGGGCAGGATGACTTTGATCCACCAGCGCCAGCCGGAAATGTGGAAGCTGCGGGCGGCCTCCTTGAGATCGCTCGGAAAGGCGCTGGCGCCGGCAATGACGTTGAACAGGATATACCACTGCGTGCCGAGGATCATCAGCGGGCTCAGCCAGATGTTGGCGTTGAGCCCGAACCGGACGATCACCACCACGAAGACGGGGAAAGCGATGTTGGCGGGGAAAGCTGCCAGAAACTGTGCCAGCGGCTGCACCTTTTCGGCAAGTTTAGGGCGGAGACCGATCCATACGCCGATCGGCACCCAGATGAGAGTAGCGATGGTCATCAGGACAACGACGCGCAGGAGCGTGATCGAACCATATAGAACTGCGGTCGCCACATCCGACCAACCGATGTTGGCGCGCAGATAGTCTAGGCTGAGAAAGCCTCCCCAGGTTGCTGCGGCGATGATGGTAGCGATCCAGATCCAGTCTACCGCACGCGATCGTGCAACGCCCCTCGCCTTCGAGCCAACCGGCACCAGGTTGGGCAGGCGAAAATTCCACACCTGCCGCGACATCCAGCGAAAGGGAGCCATGGCAATGCGCGTGACGCGCGATTTGCTTAACAGGTCCAGCATCCAGGATGTCGGCGCGACGCCCGAGGTTGTGGTCTCGAAACGAAACTTGTCGGCCCAGGCCACCAGCGGCCGGAACATCAGCTGGTCGTAGAGCACGATGACGCAAAGCATGGCGATGACGGCATAGAATATCGCCATGATGTTCTGCTGCTTGATGGCCAGCGCCACATAGGACCCTATCCCGGGCAGGGTTATCGTGGTGTTGCCGACCGTGATCGCCTCCGAGGCAACGACGAAAAACCAGCCGCCGGACATCGACATCATGGTGTTCCAGACGAGCCCCGGCATGGCAAATGGCACGTCGAGACGCCAGAAGCGCTGCCATCCGCTCAGGTGGAAACCGCGTGCAACCTCTTCCAGATCCTTGGGCTGGTTGCGCATGGACTGGTAGAGACTGAAGGTCATGTTCCAGGCCTGGCTGGTGAAGATCGCAAACACGCAGGCAAGTTCGGCGCCGAGCACGCTTCCGGGAAAGAGATTGAGGAAAAAGGTCACGGTGAAAGTCAGGAAGCCCAGGATCGGAACCGATTGCAGGATGTCGAGGATCGGGATCAGCACCATCTCTGCCCGTCGGCTTTTGGCCGCAAGTGCGGCATAGACGAAGGTGAAAGCCAGCGAGAACACGATTGCCAGCAGCATCCGCAAAACGGTGCGCAGGGCATAGATCGGCAGGTTGGCCGGATCGAGCGAAAGTGGCGCGACGTCGAGGGCCGAAAGCGGAACCGTCGTTACCCTTGCGCCATAGGCGAAGAGCACGATGGCACCAACGACGAGGAGCAGCGCCATGACATCCCAATGGCTGGGCATCAGCGACCGGCGAATGGCGAGCGGCGCAAGTTTCTGCAATTTCATGGGTCGCTCCTGTTTCGAGAGCCAATGCGTTGAACGTCCAAAAGCGGCAGTTGCAGCCGCTGCGATCGCCAGACGGTCGAGCGACCATCCGGGGTTGGTTGCAGAAAGACGGCATGCTTGCCCGGAAGATCACATCGCTGTCATCCCCCGGGTCCGACGACCGCATACTGCGGGGAAAACGGCTCGAACCTTGTCTGCTGTACGAATGCACGGCTTTCGACGCGTCCAACCGGGACAGATGACACATAGAATAGCTTGCCTGCCCGGGCCATCCGAATTGATGGTTAGCGGGGCGACGCTTAGGCATAGGAACCCTATACCATGGTATATCCGGCAGAATTGATCTGACCACTGGCTGTTCGATCGGACACAAGTCGTCTACTGAGCATGAAAGGGCGCGCGCTTTTTCACACGCCTGGCATTCATGAGATTTTCTGAAGGCTTGAGCTTAAAGCGACGAAAAATGCCGCGAAAACAGAGCGAAGAATTGGGCATGGCTGCCGGACAATGATGCACGCTGTATTTTTGAAACGGCAGAAAAGGCCACGGTTGAGGGCGGCGTTCATCGTCTTGCTGATGATATCGATCTTTATAGCCGACACGGTGACGGACTTCGAAATCGCCTTTGCGGTTTTTTATATTGCAGTCATCCTGATCGCCATTGGATTTCTCTCGACACGGGGGGTTATCGCGCTCGCAGTGCTGTGCATTTGCCTGACTGTCGTTAGCCTGCTCCTGACCCGGCATGGGTCTTTCGAGGCCGGACTGTTCAACTGTGGCATCAGCGCATGCGCCATCGGCATCACCACCTACCTGGGCCTCAAGACTGTCGCTGCCCAGGCCGCAGTCTATGACGCGCAGGAGCAGTTCGGCCGGATGGCACGTCTGACACGGCTGGGAGAATTGACGGCCTCGATCGCCCACGAGATCAACCAGCCGCTCGCCGCAGTGACGACCAGCGCCGATGCGTGCCGCCGCTGGCTGGACCATTCGCCGCCCAATCTCGAAAGAGCGCGGCAAGCGGCCGAGCGAATTGTCGGTGATGCCAAGCGCGCCAGCGACGTCATCGTGCGGGTGAGAGGGCTGGCGAAAAACGACGTGCCCCATCGGGAAAGCTTCGACCTCAACGCGGCCGCAACGGAAGCAATCGAAATGGCCCGTCACGAGATGGAGCGCAACAGCGTCGTGCTGCGGCTCGATCTTGCGCAAGACATGGCAATGGTCATGGCAGACAAAATCCAGATACAGCAAGTGATCAGCAATTTGCTGCTGAATGCCATCGAAGCGATGACCGATGTCCCGAGCTTCAAAAGGGAGCTGGCCATCTCCTCGTCCTATGACGATGCGACAGGCGCCACCTTTATCGTTGCCGATTCCGGCATCGGAATGAAGCAATCGACAATCGATCATTTGTTCGAGGCGTTCTGGACGACCAAGGAAAGTGGCATGGGCATCGGCCTCTCCATAAGTCGTTCCATCATAGAAGCGCATGGTGGACGCATCTCGGTGACATCAGCGCCGCGCATGGGCACCACCGTCCAGTTCAGCCTGCCGGCCAGGGAGGACGATCAATCATGATCGGGCTCGGCCAGTTCGATATTTTGGACGATCCGGTCGTCTATGTGGTCGACGATGACGTATCCGTGCGCACCGCACTGGAGGATCTGCTTGCATCCGTGGGGCTGGCGGTCTTGACCTATGGTTCCGTACACGAATTTCTGAGCGCACCGATAGCAGACGCGCCTGGCTGTCTCGTCCTCGACGTTCGAATGCCCGGGCAAAGCGGCCTTGAATTCCAGCAACGCATGACGGCTATGGGAATTACGCTGCCCGTGATTTTCATCACCGGACACGGCGATATCGCCATGTCGGTCAAGGCGATGAAGAACGGGGCCATCGAGTTCCTGACGAAACCCTTTCGCGATCAGGACCTCCTTGATGCGATCCAGCTGGGCATAGACAGACACCGTCTGCAGCGAAAAGAGGAAATCGTATCGGCAAAACTGCGCGAGCTCTGGCAGAGCCTCACCACGTCGGAGCAGGCTGTCATGGAATTGGTCGTTAAGGGCTTGCTCAACAAACAGATCGCCGGGCAGCTCGGGGTCAGCGAAATCACCGTTAAGGTGCGACGTGGCCAGCTCATGCGCAAGATGAACGTCAAGTCCGTGACCGACCTCGTGAGGATCTGGGACAAACTGAAGCTCCGCAGCTGACCCCTGGCGGATCGAAGCCCTGTCGAAACCATTGGCCTGAACAGCGCCGTCGATCGGCAGATTTGGCCGCAGCGGGCAAGCTTTCGGCAAGACCTGCCGCCAGCCCGCCTTGAACTGCGACCTATGCAATACCCGGTTGCGGGGGCGCCTTGATGCGGGAGCACGAGATGAAGAATACGGACAAATTCTATATCGGCGGTGCATGGGTGGACCCCGTCGGTAAGGCCACTATCGATGTCACCGACCCCGCAACGGAACAGGCATTCGCGACGATTGCAATGGGCAATGCTGCCGACGCCGAAAGGGCGATAGCGGCTGCGAGGCAGGCCTTCCCATCCTTCTCGCAAACCTCGAGAGAGCAGCGTCTTGCCCTGCTCAGGCGGGTGCTCGAGGTCCTCAAGCGTCGCAACGACGAGATCGGCGACGTCATCTCGCGGGAGATGGGCGCACCGACAGCACTTGCACGCCAGTCACAGGCAATCCTTGGGGCTGCCCATTTTGCAGAAACAATTCGCGCATTCGAAAGCTTCGATTGGGAATACATGCAAGGCGACACGCGCATTATCCACGAGCCGATCGGCGTCGTCGCGATGATCACGCCCTGGAACTGACCGATCAACCAGATTGCCTCCAAGGCCGCGCCGGCGCTGGCCACCGGCTGCACCATGGTGCTGAAGCCCTCGGAGATCGCGCCGCTGAATGCGATCCTGTTTGCAGAAATCATGCACGAGGCAGGTGTTCCCGCCGGTGTTTTCAACCTCATCCACGGCGATGGCCCGACAGTCGGCACGATCCTTGCCAGCCACCCCGATGTCGACATGATATCGTTCACCGGCTCCACCCGAGCGGGGATATCGGTGGCGACGGCAGCGGCCCCCACCGTCAAGCGCGTGCATCAGGAACTCGGCGGAAAGTCACCGAACATCGTCCTTAGAAGCGCTGACCTTAGCGCGGCGGTGACGATGGGCGTGCGCCGATGCTTCGATAATTCCGGCCAGTCCTGCAATGCGCCGACGCGCTTGCTCGTGCCGATGGAACGGATGGACGATGCCATCGCGGCAGCGGCAAAAGCCGCCGGTGAAATCGTCGTCGGGTCGCCGGCGGACCCGTCAACGACGATGGGGCCTGTGGTCAGCCAGCAGCAGTTCGACAAGATCCAGAACCTCATCCGCAAGGGGATCAACGAGGGCGCCGAGCTGATTGCCGGCGGCAATGATCGGCCGGTTCACCTGGACGTCGGCTACTACATCAAGCCGACCGTCTTTGCGAAGGTCGCCAACGACATGACGATTGCGCGGGAGGAGATCTTTGGTCCTGTGCTGGTCATGATCGGCTATGAAACCGAGGATGAGGCAGTCGCCATTGCCAACGACACGCCGTACGGCCTTGCCGCCTACATCCAGGGGGACGCAAGCGAGGCACGCGCCCTGTCACGAAAGCTGCGAGCGGGAATTGTGCGTATCAATAATTCTGCCTGGGATGGCGCCGCACCGTTCGGCGGCTACAAGCAATCCGGCAATGGCCGTGAGTACGGCAAGTTCGGCATCCACGAGTTTACCGAGATCAAGGGTGTCGTCGGCTATGCCGGCACCTGAGAACCAGAGGCTTTAGACCTCGCCGGAGTTGGTCAGCCCAGGGCTTGGCTGACCAGTCCGTAGATCTTTGGGCGGGGTTCATCGCCCGGGCGATCCAGCAACCAGCGACCGCCAAGCGACATGCTGGTGACCGTATCGAAGACCGGCATCCCCGATTGCGTCAGGAACTCGGCAAAGTCACCCATCGCCTGGCGCGTATCGATGCGCAGGAAGGCGCCGGCATGGGCTTTCACGTGCGGGGCAGTCACGGCGATCGCATCGGCGTCATCGACGGCCACGACCGGACCGATCACGGTGCCCCGGCCGAAATTGCGTGCGAGGGAAAATGCGGCGATCCGGCCGCCGCGTATCAGCGCCACGCCCTTGGAAGCATGCAGCAGACGGCCAAGCAGCGCTGCCCTGTCGGTGCCATAGGCGGCGCGGTCGAGCGCTGCAATTTCCGCCAGATCGTCCAGCGTCACAGCGCGCAGAATAGCCTGCTCTGGGAGCGGCGGCTCGCCAGATAGCACCGCGGTTCCCTGGCACTGATAGACGGTTCTTTCTGCTGTGAAGCCCATGGAAAGATAGAGCCGCCGCGCCGCCCGTGTCGCATTGAGGCGCAGCGGACGCGACCCGGTTTGTCTCAAGACATGGTCCATCAGCCAGCGGCCATGGCCATGCGCCTGCAGCCTCGGCGAGGTAATGACCATGCCGACCGTGACAAAATCGTCCGACAACGGAAACCACATGGCCGAGCCGATGGCACGGCCGATCTCGTCCTGCGCCACCACGCCGGACCCGATCTCGCGCAGCATCAGCCAATCCTTCACCCGGTGCGGCCAGCCGACGGCAAGCGACAACGCATGCAGCTTTTCGGGATCGGTTCCGGCGATGTCGCAAAGCTGCAGGTCAAAGGACTCCAGCCGCATCGTTTCTTCTGTGGTCAATTCCCCCTCCGTCGCCCGCACTCCAAGATAGAGAGCCGGGCGGGCGACGACAATCGTCACCACCCCGTAACATCCATCTTGAACTGTCGATTTTCCGCCATTCGACACCGAAGATTTCGCTTCAAATACGGTCTTTTTCAGCAGTTTGCGCTGCAGCGGACGAACCTTCGGGGGACCCGTGCCGGAATGTCTCCCTATGCTGCCGTCGACACACGAGGGACGGTTGCGCGATGCATGAGCAGGACATTCTTGAACGGCTGGTCGCCTTCCCCTGTGTGGTCGGCACTGCCAACCATGACATCGTCGCGTGGATCCGTCGCCATGCAGAGAGCTGCGGCGCCAACGTGACGGTGGCGATGGGGCCGGAGGGCGACCGCGCCAATCTCTTTGCGACGATTGGCCCGAGAGACGTCCCGGGCATCCTTCTCTCCGGGCACATGGATGTGGTACCGGCCGGTGAACAGGGTTGGACCTCCGATCCTTTCCGTCTGCGCGCAGACGGAGACAGGCTCTACGGACGTGGCACCAGCGACATGAAGGGTTTCCTAGCCTGCGCCCTCGCAGCCCTCCCGGCGCTGGCAGCCATGCCCCTGACGCAGCCGGTGCATCTGGCCTTCTCCTATGACGAAGAGGCCGGTTGCCGAGGCGTGCCGCATCTGCTTCGGTTGCTGCCCGACCTCTGCGCCAAACCTCAGGGCTGCATCATCGGCGAACCCAGCGGCCTGCGTGCGATCCGCGCCCACAAGGGCAAGGCTGCCGCCCGCATCGAGATCCGCGGCCTCACCGGCCATTCCTCGCGTCCGGATCTCGGCGCGAATTCCATCCATGCGATGGCATCGGTGCTCGGCGAGGCAGGTGCAACAGCCGCGCGACTTGCAAATGGTCCCTTCGACAGCAACTTCGAGCCGCCCTACTCCTCGCTGCAGGTCGGCGTTATCAGCGGTGGCCAGGCTGTCAACATTATCCCGGATTTCTGCACCGCCGACATAGAGGCGCGCGCCATAGCGGGCGTTTCGCCCTCGACACTGTTGCAGCCGATTAAGGCCGCCCTGCTCGCCCTGGAAACACAAGGCTTCACCACCCGCTGGGACCTGCTCAGCGAATATCCAGCCTTGTCGCTTGCCGCCGACGCCCTCTTGGCAGGCCTCCTAGAAGCCTTGACGGGAAAACCCCCGCTTGCCGCCGTCAGCTACGGCACCGAGGCCGGACTATATCAGGCCGCCGGCATGGATGCGATCATCTGCGGGCCGGGCGATATCGGTCGCGCCCACAAGGCCGACGAGTATATCGAAGTAAGCGAACTCGCAGCTTGCCGGAAGATGATCGAAGACCTCGGACGGCGATCATGCGCCTGAGCGCGATCTCCACCGATTGCCTTGGCAGTTGATCGACACCTCCCACAACAACGAGCGGGACAATCGAATGGCCTTTCTATTCAACTCGGACGCAGCGCGCGCCCGGATATTTGCCGCAGAGTTCGCCCGCGAGCTGCCTCGTCTGCCGTTTGTTACCGATGCGAAGTCGGTTGCTCCAGAAGACGTGCGCTACCTGCTGACCTGGACCGCGCCCGACGACCTTAAGCGCTACACCAATCTCGAAGTGCTGTTTTCCATCGGCGCCGGGGTGGATCAGTTTGACGTTCAGGCCCTGCCGGACAGCGTCAAGCTGGTGCGGATGGTCGAGGACGGGATCGTGCGGATGATGCAGGAATATGTGACGCTCGCCGTACTGGCCTTGCACCGGGACCTGCCGGGCTATCTCGCACAGCAGCAACAGGGCGTTTGGAAATCCCGCCCAGTGCGTCAAGCGCCAGACCAGCGTGTCGGTGTGCTCGGTCTCGGACTGCTCGGAAAGGCGGTACTGGAGCGCCTCGGGCCATTCGGCTTTTCGCTGGCGGGGTGGAGCCGCTCGCCTCGTGAGATCGAAGGCGTCGCGTGCTTCCATGGCGAAGACCAGCTCGATACATTTCTGGCGCGCACTGATATTCTGATCTGCCTCCTGCCGCTGACGCCGCAGACCCGGGGCTTGCTCAATACGGACCTCTTTTCGAAGCTGCCGGCCGGGGCATCGCTGATCCATGCGGGTCGCGGGCCGCAGCTCGATCAACAGGCATTGATCGACGCGCTGGACAGCGGGCACCTTTCCGGTGCGGTGCTCGACGTTACCGATCCTGAACCCCTCCCCGCCAGCGATCCCCTCTGGCAACACCCGAAGATCATCCTGACGCCGCATATCGCCAGCGTCACCCAACCCGAGACTGCCGCCAAGGCCGTCATCGCCAACATCCACCGTCACGAGGCCGGGAAGGACCCGATCGGCCTCGTCGACCGCAAGCGCGGCTACTGACACTAAAAAGGAAAGAAAACGCATGTCTCTTCTCAAGCTTATCGACACCAACCCGACCACGGCTCCGCGCGAATCGAAGCCGACGGCCGAGCGTCTGATCTCCGGCGATCCGTCCTTCAAGACCTGGCCGCAGGACGCCTCGCGCGACGACAGCGTGCTGACCGGCGTATGGGAAGCGACCCCCGGCGAGACCCATTCGATCAAGGGGACGACCTACGAGTTCTGCCACCTCATAACCGGCGTTGTTGAAATCGTCGAGAAGGACGGCGAGACCTATACCTATCGCGCCGGCGACAGTTTTGTCATGAAGCCCGGCTTCGTCGGCATCTGGCGTACGATCGAGACCGTCCGCAAGATCTACGTCACCGTCAACTGAATTTTCCCCTGCGGGACAGCATCTCTCGCCAGTGCGCGCGGCACGATATCGCCGCGCTCAAAGCCGCCGAAGAATGCGCTGCGAACGCACCGGTAAACGGGAGATTCCATCGCCGCCCGGGCCACAGTCGACGCAAACTGCGCGGCAATGACCGCTAGTTTCGGTGGTCTGCCAACGCCCAGAGGAAATGCCATGTCGCTGAGCTTCAATCCCGATTCCGTGCAGCTTCCCCACGGACATTTCATCGGCGGGCGGATGATCGCGGCAAAGGGTGAAATCGCCATGCACCGCCCCTCCGACGGCGCCGCGTTCGCCGATTGCCCCATAGCCGGGGCTGATCTTGTCGACGAGGCCGTTCAGGGCGCAAAACGCGCGTTGAAGGAAAGCGGCTGGGCAGATGTGAGGCCGCGCGAACGCACGCGGATGATGCATCGCTGGGCCGACCTGATCGAGGCCGAGGCGGAAACATTGGCAAGGATTGAGGCAATCGCCTCGACGCGCCCCGTCGGCCACCTCATCCAGGGCGATATCGCCATCAGCGCCGAACAGATCCGCTTTTTTGCCGAGTTCGCCGACAAGGAGGGCAGCGATCTCGTGCCGACGAGCAAGGACAGCCTCGGCATGATCATGTCCGAACCCTATGGCGTGGTCGGCGCGATCACCCCCTGGAACTTTCCCCTGTCGATGGCCGCCTGGAAACTCGGGCCGGCGCTGGCTGCGGGCAATGCCGTGGTGCTCAAACCATCCGAACTCACGCCGTTTTCGGCGCTCTATCTTGCCGAGCTCTCGGTGCGCGCCGGCCTGCCCGCTGGCCTTATCAACATCGTGCTCGGCGATGGCGCGACGACCGGGACTGCAATCACCGGCCACCCGGAGATCGGCAAGATCAGCTTCACCGGCTCGACAGCGGCCGGACGTGCCATCATGGCCAACATCGCTCGAACGGGCATCAAACCGATGACGCTCGAGCTCGGTGGCAAGAGCCCGCAGCTGGTCTTTGCCGATGCCGACATTGCCCGCACCGCAAAGGCCGTGGCGCAGGGCATCCTGTCGAATGCCGGGCAGGCCTGCGTCGCCGGATCGCGGCTGATCGTCCACCAGTCGGTGGCGGCTCAGCTGGTCGATGCGCTGACATCAGCCATGGACGACATTACCCCAGGCCCGACATGGGACGAAAAGACGCAATATTCGCCGATCATTTCCGAGCGCCAGATCGGCCGCATCGACAGCATCGTCCGCGCATCGGTCGCCGAGGGTGCCGAATGCCTGCGTGGCGGCCAGATGCTGGAGCGCGACGGATATTTCTATGCACCGACACTGATCGCAGGCGTCACCCCATCCTCCCCTGCCGTGACCGAGGAAATCTTCGGCCCGGTGCTGACGATCCAGACATTCGTAGAAGAGGAAGAGGCCTTGGCGCTCGCCGACCACCCGACCTACGGGCTTGCGGCCGGCGTTTTCACGACCGACCTGTCGCGAGCAATCCGGGTGACGAAGCGACTGCAGGCCGGTACGATCTGGGTGAATCGCTACGGGCGTTCGCGCGACCACATCCTTCCGACAGGCGGCTACAAAAGCTCCGGCATCGGCAAGGATCTCGGCCGCGATGCTTACCTCGCCAATCGGAAATCCAAAAGCGTCCTGATCGACCTGTAAAGGAAAAATCCATGAAGACCTATTCCATAGCCCTGATCCCCGGCGACGGCATCGGCGTTCCCGTCATCGACGCCGCCTGGCAGGTGCTGGAGGCAGCCTCGAAGCAGGCGGGCTTCAAGCTGGAGGGCACGACCTTTCCTTGGTCCTGCGCCTTTTACAAGGAAGCCGGCGCGATGATGCCCGCAGACGGTATCGAGACCCTTCGCAAACACGATGCCATCCTGCTGGGTGCCGTCGGCTGGCCGGCGGAGGTGCCCGATTCCGTATCGCTGCACGGCCTGCTGCTGCCGATCCGCAAGGCCTTCGTGCAATATGCCAACATCCGTCCGCATCGTCTTCTACCGGGCGTCGAAGGTCCGTTGAAGTCGACGGGCTTCGATATCCTCTGCATCCGCGAAAACACCGAGGGCGAATATTCCGGTGCCGGCGGCCGCGTGCATGTCGGCACGCCCGACGAAGTCGCCGTCGAGACGTCGATCTTCACCCGCAAGGGTGTGGAGCGCATCCTGCGCTTCGGCTTCGAGCAGGCCCGCCTGCGCCGCAAGATGCTGGCCTCCGTCACCAAGTCGAATGCGCAGAAATACTCGATGGTGTTCTGGGACGAAGTGACTGCGCAACTGTCCGCCGAGTATCCGGATGTCGAGGTGAAAAACTATCACATCGATGCGATGGCGGCGCGCATGGTGATGGCACCGGACAGTCTCGATGTCGTCGTTGCGTCCAACCTGTTCGGCGATATCCTGACCGATCTCGGCGCCGCCATCCAGGGCGGCCTCGGCTTTGCAGCCTCCGCCAACATCAATCCCGATCGCACCGCGCCATCGATGTTCGAGCCGGTGCATGGATCGGCGCCCGATATCGCCCATCTCGGCATTGCCAACCCGATTGCCACCATCTGGTCGGCGGCAATGATGCTGGAGCATCTCGGCGAGCCCGCCGCGGCAGCCGGGATCATCAAGGCCATCGAAACTGCGACCGCAAGCGGCATCGGCACAAGGCCGGGCCGCGACAAAACCGACGCGATCACTGCCGCTGTGCTTTCGACGCTTTGCTGACGAGAAGGAACGCCAAAATGGACACTCTGAAGGACAACAACCTCTTCCGGCAGCAATGCGTCATTGACGGCATCTGGCGCAACGCTGCCTCCGGTTCGTCGGTGCCGGTCACCAATCCGGCGACGCAAGGTATTATCGGGCACGTTCCCGATGTCAGCGGCGATGAAACACGCGAGGCAATCGCAGCAGCGCGGGCAGCCTTCGCCCCCTGGAAGGCCAAGACCCATGCGGCACGGGCAGCGCTCTTGGAAGCCTGGCACCGCCTGATCCTCGAAAACGAGCAGGATCTCGCCATGATCCTGACCCTCGAGCAGGGCAAGCCGCTGGCGGAAGCGCTGGGCGAAATCCGCTATGGCGCATCCTTCGTCAAGTGGTTTGCCGAGGAAGCCCGCCGCGTCGGCGGAACGACCGTCCCATCGCCCACGGCAGATCGCCGGATCATCGTGCTGAAGGAGGCCGTCGGCGTCTGCGCCATCATCACGCCGTGGAATTTCCCGAACGCCATGATTACCCGCAAGGTCGCTCCAGCGCTTGCGGCCGGCTGCACCGTGGTCGTCAAGCCTTCTGAATTCACGCCATTTTCCGCGCTGGCCCTTGGCGTGCTGGCCGAGCGTGCCGGCATCCCGGCAGGTGTCATCAATATCGTCACGGGCATGCCGGCCGAGATCGGCAATGAGATGATGGCGAACGAGATCGTGCGCAAGATATCCTTCACCGGATCGACCCGCGTCGGCTCGCTTTTGATGCGGGGCGCCGCCGACAGCATCAAGCGCCTCAGCCTGGAACTCGGCGGCAACGCGCCGTTCATCGTCTTTGACGATGCCGATATCGATCTGGCGATCGACGGCGCGCTTGCGTCCAAGTTCCGCAACGGCGGGCAGACCTGCGTCTGCTCCAACCGCATTCTCGTGCAATCCGGCATCTATGACACGTTTGCCCAAAAGCTGGCGGCCCGGGTCTCCGTCATGAAGGTCGGCCCCGGGGCCGGCGAACCCGTGGATATCGGACCGATGATCAACAAGGCGGCCATCGACAAGATCGATCGCCATATCGAGGATGCACTTGCCAAGGGCGCTCGCATCATTTCCGAGAGACCTGCAATGCCAGATGGCAAGCAATATGCCGTCCCTGTCGTGCTTGGTGGCGCCACAACGGACATGCTGCTGGCCAACGAGGAGACATTCGGTCCAGTCGCTCCTCTGTTCCGGTTCGACACCGAAGAGGAAGCCATCGAAATCGCCAACGCCACCCCGTTCGGCCTGGCGTCCTATTTCTACACCGAGAGCCTGCGACGCTCATGGCGGGTGGCGGAGGCGCTCGAATTCGGGATGGTTGGCCTCAACACCGGCTCCGTCTCGATGGAGGTCGCGCCCTTCGGCGGCGTCAAGCAATCCGGCATCGGCCGCGAGGGCGGACAATGCGGGATCGAGGAATATCTCGAAATGAAGAGCTTCCACATCGGTGGACTTGGCTGACACGGACGCGAACAGGGGCGGAGATCACTCTCCGTCCCTGTTCGTGAGATCTTTGGTTTACTGGAACCGGTCGAGCGTCTTGTAGTAGAGCCCGACCATCGGCAGGAACCATGGCTTGCCGAAATGGCCGGCGATAGCGGGCCATTCAAGACCGGAGACTGGGTTACGGTCGGCTTTGCCCATGATCGCGTCGGCGATGACGATCCCCATGTGGCTTGCCATCTGCGCTCCGTGGCCGGAATAGCCCATGGCATACCAGACACCGTCGGCAAAGCCGGCGCGCGGGAAGCGATCCTTGGTCATGTCGACGAGGCCACCCCAGCAATAATCGATCTCGACCTGACCCAGCTGCGGAAAGATCTGGCGCAGGCTCGCCTTCAGGATGGCGCCGCTCTTGTCGTCTGAGCGTTGATCCGACGATGCCGAAAACCGGGCACGGCCGCCGAAGATCAGCCGCTGGTCCGGCGACAGGCGGAAGTAGTTGCCGATGTTGAGCGAGGTGACGCAGGTGCGGTTGCCCGGCATGACGTCGGCGACCTCGGCATCGGTCAGCGGCCGGGTGGCCAGCAGGAAGCTTCCAACCGAGACGATGCGGCGCCGGAAATAGCCGAAGGGACCGGAGGTATAGGCACCCGTTGCCACAAAGACTGCATCGGCGGTGACGCTGCCACGCGCTGTGGTCAGCGTATGCCTGGCGCCTGCCACCTTGCGGTCCGTCACCGCGGCATTCTCGAAGATCACCGCGCCATGGCGCACGGCGGCGTTGGCAAGCCCCGCGACGTAGCGGCCCATGTGCATCATGGCGCTCTTTTTCGACAGCATGGCGCCGTGGAAGGCATTCGAGCCGATCTCGTGCCGCAGGTCAGTCGCCGTCAACAGGGCCGTGTCGGGATCGACGTCTCGGTTGACGAGCTCGAAATTGGCGGCGATCGATTTGAAATGCTCCGGCTTCGAGGCGAGCTTCAGCTTGCCGGCACGGCGAAAATTGCAGTCGATGCCCTCCTCCGTAACGATGCGCTCAATGGTATCGATGGAAGCGTCGAAGGCGCGGTAGAGCGCCTTCGCCCGTTCCGCCCCGAGTTCATTCCGGGCAGAGGCAAAACCGTGGGCGATGCCGTTGTTGAGGTGTCCACCGTTGCGACCCGATGCGCCCGCGCCGACATGGGCCGCCTCGAGGACGACGACCTTGACCCCGGCCTTCGCCAGGTGCCGGGCTGCCGACAGGCCACCGAAACCGCCGCCGATCACGGCCACATCGTAATGGCCTTCGACCGGGCCTTTGCTGGCGGCCGCGAAAGCGGGCGCTGTATCGTGCCAGTAGGACTTGAACTGCATCGCCATCCCCGTCAGAGCCCGACGACGCCGGGCAGGCCCGAAATGTCCTTGATCTCGGTATATTCATAATAAGGATTGGCCGGCTCATGGCCACGGTTGACCCAGACCTTGTTCTTGATGCCGAGATCGTGGGCCGACATCAGATCGTAGCGGAACGACGACGAGCAATGCAGAACATCTTCCGGACCGCAGCCGAGCATGTCGAACATATATTCGAATGCCTGGAAGCGCGGCTTGTAGGCATTGGCCTGCTCAGCGGTGTAGACCGCATGGAATGGCGCGCCGAGCTTTTCGACGTTCGACATGATCTGCTCGTTCATGGCGTTCGACAGGATAACCAGCGGAATTTCCTTGGCAACCTTGGCAAGGCCAGCCGGAACGTCGGCGTGCGGTCCCCAGCTCGGCACTGTCTCGTAGATTGAGCGCGCATCCGCATCGTTGAAGGCGACGCGGTTCCTCTTGCAGGTGCGCTCGACGGCATTGTGGATGACTTCGTTGTAGGGCTTCCAGTCCCCGAGGATCTCGTCGAGGCGATAGGCGGCGAAATTCTTGATGAACTGCTTCATGGCGGCGGCTTCGAGTTGGCCGCCATAGATCTTCTCGGCCGCCTCCGCCATCTGGAAATGGGTCAGCGTTCCGTAGCAGTCGAAGGTGATGTATTTGGGCCGAAACTGGGACATCGCTCTCAAATTCCTTACTGGTTTTGGGCTGGTGACGGGATATTGGCGCCAGTGCCCGGCGCCTTGTTGACCCGATCATAGTCGCGTCCCGGATATGTCGTTGACCGCAATTGCTGTGACTGAAAGCAGATTGTTGCGTATCTCAATAGCCGTTTGGCAGAGAGTTGCGCCGGCTGTCCCGGCCGGTCGTCCCTGTCGCCCGGCATGGCTCGACCCACGGCATAAGATGCGGCGCCCCTCCGGAAAGACGATGCAAACATGTTGCCGCCAACCCCATGGTCAGGAGGTTCTACCTGCACGCCGGCGCTATCAATGAAGACAGGACAGGATTATCCGGAACAAGAGAATGCCGCCAGACCAGATCGACCCCAGCCACATCGACCCAAGCCACATCGACATCGTGAAGTTTTCTGCCGACCATCTCGAAGGCGCGCTGACGCTCTCGCGTCAGGCCGGCTGGCCGCACCGCCTGGAAGACTGGGCGATGGTGCTCTCGCTCAGCGTCGGCTTCGTGGCCATCGAGAACGGGCGCGTGGTCGGCACCACGTTTGTGACCCTCTACGGGGCTGCGGCCGCCACCATCAACATGGTCATCGTTGACGAGGCGATGCGCGGCCGTGGCATCGGACGGCGGCTGATGGATATGGCGCTCGCCGAATGTGGCGATCGCGAGTGCCGCCTGAACGCCACAAAGGAAGGCCTGCCGCTCTACACCAAGCTTGGCTTCAAGGAGACCGGCCGGATCCTCCAGCATCAGGGCGCCCTGGGTGCTGGAAATGGTGAAGCCAGCGTTGACTGGGCAAGTGTCGAAGACCTTGCCGATTGCGCAACGCTGGACCAGTCAGCCTCCGGCCTCGAACGCTTCGACCTTATAGAGGCGCTGCACCAGGCCGGCCGGATCGCCGTCCTGCGCCCCGCCGGCAAGATCACCGCCTTTGCCGCCCTGCGCGCGTTCGGTCACGGCGAGGTCATCGGTCCCGTGGTGGCCGCACATGCTGACGAGGCCAAGACCCTGATCGCCGGTCTCATCGAAGCCCGCCACGGGCAATTCGTCCGGGTCGACACCACAAAGGTCTGCGGTCTGGCATCGTGGCTGGAGGCGCAGGGCCTTGCCAATGTCGGCGGCGGCATCGCCATGCGGCGCAGCGCCAAGCCTTCCACCGGGACATCCGCGTTTCAAACCTTTGCCCTTGCAAGCCAGGCGCTTGGCTAAATCAGGAGACGACCATGCTGAGCAACTCACTCATCGAACTCGACCGAGCCCATCTCGTCCATCCGGTCGCGTCCTACAGGACCCACGAGAAAATCGGCGTGCGGGTTCTGAAATCCGGCAAGGGTGCGACGGTCACGGATGCCTCGGGCCATCAGCTTATCGATGGTTTTGCCGGCCTGTGGTGCGTCAATGCCGGCTACGGCCAGGAAAGCATCGTCGAGGCCGCCGCGCAGCAGATGCGCGAGCTGCCCTACGCCACCGGCTATTTCAGCCTCGGTTCAGAACCCGCCATCCGTCTTGCCGCCGAACTTGCCGATCGGACGCCCGGCGATCTCAACCATGTCTACTTCACGCTCGGCGGATCCGATGCCATCGACAGCACGGTGCGTTTCATCCGCTATTATTACCATGCCAAGGGCACGCCCGCGAAAGACCAGTTCATCTCCGTCGAACAGGGCTACCACGGTTCATCGACGGTCGGCGCCGGGCTGACGGCCCTGCCGGTGTTTCATGCAGGCTTCGGCATCCCGTTCGACTGGCAGCATAAAATCCCGTCGCATTACGCCTATCGCAACCCGGTCGGCAGCGACGATGCGGCGATCATTGCCGCGTCGACAGCTGCACTACGTGCCAAGGTCGAGGTCCTCGGCGCGGACCGCGTCGCTGCATTCTATGTCGAGCCGATCCAGGGGTCCGGAGGCGTCATCGTGCCGCCGAAAGGCTGGATCAAGGCGATGCGCGATCTCTGCACCGAACTCGACATTCTGTTCATCGCCGACGAAGTCATCACCGGTTTCGGCCGCACCGGACCGCTGTTTGCCTGCAGCGAGGAGGACATCGTTCCGGATTTCATGACCGTCGCCAAGGGGCTGACCTCAGGCTATGTGCCGATGGGCGCCGTATTCATGACCGACAAGATCTACCAGACCATCGCCGACGGCGCCGGCAGCGCTGCAGTCGGACATGGCTATACCTATTCCGCCCATCCGGTCAGCGCCGCCGTCGGCCTCGAAGTCTTGCGTCTCTATGAGGGCGGGTTGCTGGACAACGGCCGCAAGGCCGGTGCCCGCCTGATGGAGGGCCTGCACAGCCTCGCCAGTCATCCGCTGGTCGGCGAGGTCCGCGGTCGCGGAATGCTGGCGGCGCTCGAACTTGTCACCGACAAGGAGCGCAAGACCCCGCTGCCGGCAGCGGCGGACCCGTCGCGCCGCATCTTCGACCGCGCCTGGGATAACGGGCTGGTCGTGCGCGCCTTCGGCAACGGCATTCTCGGCTATGCGCCGCCGCTCTGCTGCACGGAGGCCGAAATCGATGCCATCGTCGAGCGTACGCGCAAAACGCTGGACCAGACGCTGGAAGATCCGGATATCCGTGCCGCCATGGCGTGAGATCACCGGTTCCCCATGAGCGAGAATCATGCGGGCCGAAATACCGCGGTGGCTGAATATTCGGAATTTTCTGCCGTGGCACTTCCGTCTTTAAGCGCATTCGGTGCCCGTTAACTGAGACACTGTCCTTCAACCGGCGGTCAAAAGCCGCAAACAAAGCGATCAGGCAGTCTCAACAGGGTCGTATCGCCTGAAATGCACACAGCATATCGTTCTGTTAGGACGCTGCAGAGGAGGACCAAGGGTCCACCGAGAAAGGACTAGAGGCTTGGAAAAGACATTTGAAAGCTTCAAATATCTGACCTTCGACGTGGTCGGCACGCTGATCGACTTCGAGGGCGGGCTGATCGGCTGCCTGCAGGAAATTGCCGCCGAGAACGGCAAGTCCGTCGATGGCGAAACGGCGCTCAGCCTTTATCGCAATGCCCGCTACATGCCGGATGTCGGGCTTTTCCCGGATGATCTCGTGCGTGTCTACATGGTCATTGCACCGGCGCTCGGACTGCCGGCGGAGGCCCGGTTGGGTGAGCGGCTGCGTGACTCGGCAAAGACGTGGATGGCATTTCCCGACAGCGCCGATGCAATGGCCCGCCTCGCCAAGCGCTTCAAGCTCATCGCCATGACAAATGCCCAGCGCTGGGCGTTCGAGTGCTTTTCGCAAGCGCTCGGCAATCCGTTCTTCAAGGGTTTTACCGCCGACGACACGGGCACGGAAAAGCCAGACCCGGCATTTTTCGAGCATGTCCTCGCCTCCATAACGTCCGAAGGCGGCTCCCGCGCCGACATCCTGCATGTCGCGCAGAGCCAGTATCACGACATCGGGATCTCCAGGCAGCTTGGCATAGCAAACTGCTGGATCGAGCGACGCCACGCCCAGAAGGGCTATGGCGGCACGATCGAGCCTGTAGCCTTCACCAAGCCGGATTTCCACTTTACCTCCATGGCAGCGCTTGCGGATGCCGTGGAACAGACGAACGCCGCCTGAGGCTTCAACGAGCCCCGGACGGACACGGCAATGCCTTCACACAATCAATAAAAGGGGAATGCGCATGTCTGACAATAAATTTTTAAACTGGACGTCTTCCGACGATGCCATGGTCGAGAACGCCATTCGCCGTGGTGCAAGCCGCCGCGATCTTCTGAAGATGATGATGGCCGGAGGCCTTGCCGCCACTGCCGGCAGCCTGATCCTCGGCCGCGCCAATAGCGCGATTGCCGCCACGCCTGTTTCCGGCGGATCGCTGAAAGCAGCCGGCTGGTCGGCTTCGACGGCAGATACGCTCGACCCGGCCAAGGCATCGCTGTCGACCGACTACGTCCGTTGCTGCGCCTTCTACAACCGGCTGACATTCCTCGACAAGGCCGGCGTAACGCAGATGGAACTTGCCGAGAGCGTCGAAAGCTCGGACGCAAAGGTTTGGACCGTCAAATTGCGCAAGGGGGTCACGTTCCACGACGGTAAGACGCTGAAGGCCGCCGACGTCGTCTACTCGCTGAAGCGCCACCTCGACCCGGCCGTCGGATCGAAGGTCAATTCGATCGCCAAGCAGATGACCGGTTTCAAGGCCGTCGACGACCTCACCGTAGAGATCACGCTCGCCAGCGCCAATGCCGACCTGCCGACCATTCTCGCCATGCATCACTTCATGATCCTGGCCGACGGCACGACCGATTTCTCCAAGGCAAACGGCACCGGCGCGTTTGTTTGCGAAGTTTTCGAGCCCGGCGTGCGCTCCCTTGCAACCAAGAACAAGAACTACTGGAAGCAGGGCGGCCCGCACCTCGACAGCTTCGAGTTCTTCGCCATCTCCGACGATAGCGCCCGCGTCAATGCGCTGATTTCCGGCGACATCCAGCTCGCAGCCTCGATCAATCCGCGCTCCATGCGCTTGCTCGAAACCCAGCCCTCCGTCGCCATCTCCAAGACGACATCGGGCAACTACACCAACCTCAACATGCGCCTCGACATGAGCCCGGGCAACAAGGCCGACTTCGTCACCGGCATGAAATACCTGCTCAACAGGGAGCAGATCCAGAAATCCGTGCTGCGCGGCCTGGCCGAGATCGGCAACGACCAGCCGATTTCCCCGGCCAGCATCTATTACAACGCCGATCTGAAGCCGAAAGCCTTCGACCCCGAAAAGGCCAAGTTCCACTTCCAGAAGGCCGGCGTGCTGGGACAATCGATCCCCGTCGTGGCCTCGGATGCGGCCACCTCGTCGATCGACATGGCCATGGTCGCCCAGGCAGCCGGCGCCGAGATCGGCATGAAGCTCGACGTGCAGCGCGTTCCCTCCGACGGCTATTGGTCGAACTACTGGCTGAAGGCGCCGATTCATTTCGGCAACATCAATCCACGCCCGACGCCGGATATCCTGTTCTCGCTCCTCTATTCCTCCGACGCCCCTTGGAACGAGAGCCAGTACAAGTCGCCCAAGTTCGACACGATGATGATCGAAGCGCGCGGCATGCTGGACCAGGCCAAGCGCAAGGAAATATACAATGCGATGCAGGTGATGATCGCGGAAGAGGCCGGCACCGCCATTCCCGCCTTCATCTCGAATGTCGACGCCATTTCCTCCAAGCTCAAGGGGCTGGAATCCAATCCGCTCGGCGGCATGATGGGATATGCGTTCGCAGAGTATGTCTGGCTCGAGGCCTAGCACCGCCATGAAGCCGGCCGGAGATCCATCGTGTCTCCGGCCCCCCTCCATGCTACAGTGCTTTGAAAGCACCGTCCCCCTGCGGAGCGCCCATGAACCTCCACGTCCTCGTGTTGGTGATCAACCGATTGCTCGTGGCTGTCGTCACCTTGCTGATCGTGTCCTTCACCGTGTTTTTCGCAACCGAGATGCTGCCGGGCGATGTCGCCCAGATCCTTCTCGGTCAGGCAGCGACACCGGAAGCCGTGGCGGGTTTGCGGACCGCGATGCATCTCGACGACCCTGCATTCTACCGGTTCATCCACTGGCTCGGCGGTTTCGTCACCGGCGATCTCGGCATCTCCTATGCCAACAACATGCCCATCGCAAAGCTGATCGGTCCGCGCTTCCTCAGCACGCTGAAACTGGCGACTGCCACTGCCCTGTTCTCCGTGCCGCTGGCCCTGACACTGGGCATAACCTCGGCGATTGCACGGGGCTCGATCTTCGACCGGATCGTCACCACGGTGACCATAGCCGTTATTTCCGTGCCCGAATTCATGGTCGCGACGTCAGCCGTACTCGTCTTCGCGGTGTATCTGAAGTGGCTTCCGGCGCTCTCCTTCGCCAATGAGGTCCACAGCTTCGGCGAGCTTCTGCGGGTCTTTGCCATGCCGGTGATCACGCTGAGCTTCGTCATCTCGGCGCAGATGATCCGCATGACGCGGGCAGCGGTGATCGAAACGCTCGGAACGCCCTACATCGAAATGGCGCTTCTGAAAGGGGCCTCGCGAACGAGGATCGTGTTGAAGCACGCGCTTCCCAACGCGCTAGGACCGATCGTCAATGCCGTCGCGCTGTCGCTGTCCTACCTGCTCGGCGGCGTCATCATCGTCGAGACGATTTTCAACTATCCCGGCATTGCCAAGATGATGGTGGATGCGGTGGCGACGCGCGACCTCCCGCTCATCCAGACCTGTTCGATGATCTTCTGTTTCGGTTACCTGATCCTGATCACGATTGCCGACATCATCGCCATCATGTCCAACCCGAGGCTGCGCTGACCATGGCAAATTTCTCCGTATCCCCGGCACGTTTCGGCTACCGCTTCAACATCGTCGGCGTCCTCGGGCTGACCATCATCCTTACCTGGTCACTGGTCGCTATTTTCGCGCCCCTGCTGATCCCCTATTCTATCGCCGATATCGTCGACTACGACTACTTCGGACCGATCTCCGCAAAATTCCTGCTCGGCACCGATTATCTCGGCCGAGACATCCTGTCGCGTATCTTGATGGGCGCGCGCTACACTGTGGGCATATCGCTTGCCGCCGTGGCTGTCGCCTGTTTCACCGGCGTCGCGCTCGGCATGAGTGCCGCCGTTGCCGGAGGATGGTTCGACACGTGCCTCTCCCGATTTCTCGACGCCTTGAGCTCCATTCCGAGCAAGCTCTTCGGGCTCGTCGTCGTTGCCGCTGTCGGCTCCTCCATACCGGTGCTCATCGTCACCCTGGCCGTGATCTACACGCCAGGCGCCTATCGCTTCAGCCGGGCGCTCGCCGTCAACATCAATACGATGGACTATGTCACTGTCGCCAGGGCC
This sequence comes from Rhizobium rhododendri, assembly GCF_007000325.2. Lineage (GTDB taxonomy): Bacteria > Pseudomonadota > Alphaproteobacteria > Rhizobiales > Rhizobiaceae > Rhizobium > Rhizobium rhododendri. The sequence goes on from NZ_CP117268.1 coordinate 1,315,382, forward strand.
CGCGGCGAGAAGACCATCTACCTGATTGGTTCGGAAATCCTGCCGAACATCCTCGGCCCCGTGCTTGCCGATCTCGGCCTGCGCTTCGTGTTTATTGCCCTGCTGCTTTCGGGCCTGTCCTTCCTCGGCCTCGGCGTTCAGCCGCCGAACGCCGACTGGGGCGCGCTCGTGCGCGAAAACATCGGCGGCCTGCCTTTTGCATCCCCTGCGGTGATCTTTCCGTCGATCGCCATCGCCAGCCTCACCATCAGCGTCAATCTTCTGATCGACAACCTGCCGCATAAGATCAGAGACCGGAGCATGTGATGGCAAACCTTGTCGAAGTCCGCAATCTCGAGGTCGAGGCAAAGACCGATGCCAACCGCACCGTGGCAATCATCCGCGATGTCAGTTTCGATATCGCCGAGGGCGAAATCGTCGCGCTGATCGGCGAAAGCGGCTCGGGCAAGACGACGATTGCCCTGACGATGATGGGCCATACGCGTCCGGGCTGCCGCATCAGCGGCGGTTCGGTCCTATTGTCCGGCAACGACATGGCCGGCCTGCCCGAAAAGCGCCTCGCCAGCCTGCGCGGCACGCAAGTCGCATACGTGCCGCAAAGTGCTGCCGCAGCCTTCAATCCGGCGCAGACGATCATAGATCAGGTGATCGAGGTCGTGCGCATCCACAAGCTGATGTCCATCGACCAGGCCCGTTCGCGGGCGGTCGAACTGTTCAAGGCGCTGGCCCTGCCCGACGCCGAGACCATCGGCGCGCGCTATCCGCACCAGGTCTCCGGCGGCCAGTTGCAGCGGCTCTCGGCCGCCATGGCGCTGATCGGCAATCCGAAGCTGGTGATCTTCGACGAACCGACAACGGCGCTCGATGTCACGACCCAGATCGACGTGCTCAGGGCCTTCAAGTCGGTCATGAAAAAGGGCGGCCTTGCCGGCGTCTATGTTTCCCACGACCTCGCCGTCGTTGCCCAGATCGCCGATCGCATCGTCGTTCTGAAGGAAGGTGAAATCCAGGAAATCGGCAAAACGGCGCAAATCCTGGCATCGCCGCAGCACCCCTACACGCGCCAACTCGTGGCAGCCTTCAAGCCGACCCTGCGGATCCCACCGGCCCCAGTGGAGCAGGCGGCGCGACAGCCGCTGCTGGAGGTGGATGCGTTGTCGGCCGGCTATGGCCCGATCCAGCCGAATGGATTGCCGCTGGCTCTGGCGCTGAAATCCGTCAGCCTGAAACTCGACTACGGCCAGAACCTCGGCATCGTTGGGGAATCCGGCTGCGGAAAGTCGACACTGGCCCGGGCAATTGCCGGCATCCTGTCGCCGGCGTCCGGCCATATCATTTTCGACGGCAAGGAACTTGCACCAAACGCTGCCAGCCGCCGTCGCGACGAATTGCGCAAGCTGCAGATCGTCTTCCAGTTCGCAGACACCGCGCTCAACCCGTCCAAATCGATCTCGGACATTCTGGAGCGACCGCTTGCCTTCTATCACGGCATGGCGAAGGGCCAGCGGCAAGCCCGCATCGATCAGCTGCTCGACATGGTGCATCTGCCGCGCAGCGTGAAATACCGGCGACCTGCCGAATTGTCGGGCGGGCAGAAACAGCGCATCAATCTGGCAAGAGCGCTTGCGGCCGAGCCCAAACTCATTCTTTGCGACGAGATCACCTCGGCCCTCGACACGGTCGTGGCTGCGGCGATCATCGATCTGCTGAAAGAGCTGCAGACCGAACTCGGGCTGTCCTACATCTTCATCAGCCATGATCTCTCGGTCGTGCAGGCGATCTGCGACGAGATCGCAGTGATGTATGCCGGCGAAAAGATCGAACAGATGGCGCCGTCCGACTTCGGGAATCCCGGCGGACATCCCTATTCGCGGCTGCTCTATTCCTCGGTGCCGAAGCTCGATCCCACCTGGCTCGACAGCCTCGAGCGGGACCCTGAACTCGTTGCGGCCTTTGCAAAGCGCTGAGGTTTACATCGGGAAGAGGCTGGTGAGCGGCATATGCGACCGTGTGATCGGCGATTTCAGCACGACGAAGCTAAAATATTTGTCGATGCCGATATCCATGTCGATGAGGCGTTCCATGATCGTCTGGTATTCGGTGATGCTGCCGGTGACGAACTTGATGAGATAATCGTATCCGCCCGAGACCAGATGGCACTCGATGACGGAATCGACCTTCTCGATGGCCGCCAGAAACCGGGCGAAATCGATCTGCCGATGGTTCTTCAACGTCACTTCCGTAAAGACCGTCAGGGTCTGCCCGAGCTTGGCAACGTTGATCTGTGCCGAGTAGCTGACGATATAGCCTTCCGCCTGCAGCTTCTTGACCCGCATCAGGCAGGGACTGGGCGACAGGTTGACCAGATCCGCCAGCTCTACATTGGTGATGCGGCCGTTCTTCTGCAGTTCGGAGAGAATCTTGATGTCGATCCGGTCGAGTTTCATCAGCGCTCCATGACGTCCGGTGCTCATTCACCGCGCTTGCTGCAGCATATTATGCGGAATGAAAAATGCATCAAGCCGGGCAAGGCCGCTCTCGCCCTGCAAATCGCGCAATTGACAAGTTAAGCAGAATAATCTTCCAGCGACGGCAGTCACGCCATGAAATGCTGATTGGCCATGCTCTGCGGCAAACGCTAGCGCAAGCCTCTGGCTATAATTATGTCTTCATTGGAGAAATCGCATGCCCGCGCCGCTTTTGAAGATCGAGACAACACCGGATTTGCCTGCGGAAGCGGATGTCGTCGTTATCGGCGGAGGCGTCGTCGGCGTCTTCTCGGCATATTATCTCGCCCGCCGCGGCTTTCGCGTCGCACTTGTCGAAAAGGGCTACGTCGGCGCGGAGCAATCCAGCCGAAACTGGGGATGGTGCCGCCAGCAAAATCGAGATGCCCGCGAATTGCCGATGGCGACGAAAAGTCTCGCCCTGTGGGACAAGCTTGCCGGCGATCTCGGCGAGGACGTCGGCTTCACCAAGTGCGGGCTGCTTTATCTGAGCGACAACGAAGCCGAGATAGCCGGCTGGGCCCGCTGGCGCGATTTTGCGGCAACCGTCGGGGTCACGACGCACGTGCTCACTGCCGATGAGGCCACGCAGCGCGGACAGGCAACTGGCAAGCGCTGGAAAGGCGGCGTATTTTCGCCGAGCGACGGCATCGCCGACCCGGCCCGTGCGGCACCGATCGTGGCACGCGGCATCATCGCTGCCGGCGGTTCCGTCCACCAGCTCTGTGCTGCGCGGGGTGTTGAAACCGAGGCCGGGCGCGTCAGCGGCGTGATCACAGAGGCCGGCACCATCCGAACAAAGACCGTTGTGCTGGCCGGCGGCGCCTGGGCCTCCTCCTTCTGCCGCCAGCTCGGCATCCGCTTTCCGCAAGCCTCGGTCCGGTCGTCGATTCTGTCGGTGGGACCGGGCGCCGAAGGCATTCCAGATGCGCTTCACACTGCCGAGGTTTCGGTGACGCGCCGGGGCAATGGCGGTTACACGCTGGCCATCAGCGGCCGGGCGCGTGTCGATCCGACGGCGCAACAGGTGCGCTTTGCCCGCGAGTTCGTGCCGATGTTTGCCAAGCGCCGCCGCAGCCTGGCGCTGGGCGGGGCCGAGGGATGGCGATCAGGACACGAGAGCGTCACGAAATGGCGGCTCGACGCCCCCACCCCGATGGAGCGCAATCGCGTCCTCGACCCGACGCCGGATCAATCGCAGATCGACGAGACGCTGCGGCGGGCCCGAAAGCTTCTGCCGGGACTAAAGGATATCGGCCAAGAGAGCGCCTGGGCCGGCTACATCGACAGCACGCCGGACGGGGTTCCCGCCATCGGCGAAATTGCGAGCCTCCCCGGGCTGATCCTCGCGGCCGGCCTCAGCGGCCATGGCTTCGGCATCGGACCGGGCGCTGGCCATCTGGTGGCTGATATCATTGCCGGAACGCCGCCGCTGGTAGACCCGGTACCTTACGACCCCGCGCGGTTGAGCAAATCGGTCTGGGGCAAGGTTGCCGACTTCTGAGCATGCCGACGCCACGGGGCGCCGGTGACGCTCAGCGCGACGCGACCCAGTTCTGCCACTCGCCGCCGCTGCCGTGGAACACGTTGAGGTCGATCTTGCCACGCACGCCGTCCGTCAGGCCGGAGCCGGAATATTGCCAGAACAGCCATTTGCGCCCGGGATAGAGTTCCGACGGATGAGCGGCAACGGAGCGCAGCCAGAAGGGATAATCCAGCAGTTCGCCCTGCAGGTTGTCGCGATAGAAATCCGGCGCTGTGTAGATGATCGGCCGGCGGCCATAATGGCGCTCCAGTTTCTCGGCGAAGACCTGGATCTTTTCGAGCACTTTTGCCCGTGAAATCCGCTGCTTGCAGGCCGATTGGCCGTTCCATTCGACATCGATGACGGGCGGCAGCGCATTGGCCTCGCGGGGTACGTTGCGGATGAACCAGTCTGCCTGCTCGCCGGCCGTGCGGCACCAGTAGAAGAAGTGGTAGGCGCCGCGGCGCACGCCGGCTTCCTTGGCCTTGCGCCAGTTGGTCTTGAACATCGGGTCTAGATGGTCGCCGCCATCGGTGGCCTTGATATAGGCGAAGTTCGCCCCTTGCGTGCGCAGCCGGTCCCAGTCGATATCGCCCTGCCAGCGCGAAACGTCGACGCCGTGGACCTCGAGCTTGCGCGGGTTGGATCGCCCGAAATTCATCGGCTTGGCATCCCTGAACCGATGGCCGTAGATCTGCCCGGCGGAGCGTGCGGCGGAAGGCATCTCCGGCATCGCCATCGCCACTTGGAGCGCGGGCCGCGAGCCCGGCACTGGCAGGCCGATGTTGCCGGAAGGAGAGGCAAAGCCCAATGGTTCCGGCATTGCCCCTGCCAAATTCGACTGGCCGCGCGCGGCCACGACTTTCGGCGCGGACTGCCCGACATTGGCCGGCGGCACCACGGCCGATGGTCGGGTGATCGAACCCGTCGTCTCCTGTGAGGGGACAGCGGCGGCGGCAGCCTCGGGCGCCGAACGCGATGTGCAGCCGGACAAAAGCACGCAGGCCGAGACGATTGCTGACAAAATGAATGAACGCATGAGAACCCGTACGCAAGACAATCGCCCATGGAGACGGGCGAATGACCGCGCCGGCGCCAATTACTAACACCAGATTAGCAAAAAAGACTGAATGCGATCTTTACGCAGCAGACATTTGCATTTTTCCTCGCACCGCAAAGCGAGGTATCTCGTTCAACATTCCGTCATCCGCCGGACAATGCCCTCCGTTTCGATATTCGTGCCCGAAAGTTTGCAGGTCGTTATTTCCTGAACAGCCTCTCCAGGAACGTCACGAGTGACGGCCGCCACACATCCATCTCGTGCTGCAGGCCAGGATATTCGTGGTATTCATAAGCGATCTTGTTCTTGTCCAATGTCGCTTTGAGGCCGGCGATGTCCTTGCCGGTCACCTGATCCTTGGCGCCGACCGTGACGGTGAAATTGCGCAGGTTCCTGTTGATCCTGGCAGGATCGTTCAAGGCATCGTCAACGGCCTTGTTAGGCACAGTCGTGGTCGACACGCCGCTGAAGGTCGCCACCCAGCCGAAGGTGCCAAGATGCGAAAAGCCGGAGACAAGCGCCTGGTATCCGCCCTGCGACAGACCGGCCACGGCCCGGCCGTCGGCGTCGTTGCGAACCCGGTAATGGCTTTTCATATAGGGAATGAGGTCTTCCATCAGCTCGCGGTCCGCTGCCTCAGCATTGACGGGATAGAATGTCTTGCGCCGGTCTGCGGCGGGGAAATTCTCGGCGATGGCCTCATCCACATCGGTCTCCGTGTCCGGAATAACGACGATCATCGGCCGGATCTTGTTTTCCGCCATGAGATTGTCGAGGATCTGCGGCGCCCTGCCCTGGCTAATCCAGGACGCGGCGGTGTCGCCGAAGCCGTGATAAAGATAGAGCACGGGGAGCCGCTTGGAGGCGTCGCTGTAGCCGGGCGGCGTATAGACATACATCTGCCGCTCGGATTTCAGAGCCTTCGAATGCAGCGTTACGAGCCTTAGATCGCCGTGTGCGACATTGCGGGTGTCGAGAATACTGCCGGGCACCAGAATGAGGCTGCTATTGACTTGCCGCTGCGGTTTGGGCGCATTGCTGCCGGTATCGATGCTGCGGAACCCGTCGACGTTAAAGTAGTATTCATAGAGATTGGGCTTCAGCGGTTCGCTTTGCATAGTCCACACGCCGGTGTCGCTACGCTGCATTGGCATTGGATCGCCGGTCCCCAGCACCACAGACACGGATTTGGCCGACGGCGCATACAAGCGGAAGATGATCGATCCGTCTTTCTCGACCGAGGTCACGAACTCTTTCAACGGACGGTCCGAGGGCGGCGCCGCCGGCAGATCGACAGCAGACGCGGGTATGCCGATCAGGCATCCGGCAATCGAGAGAACAGGCAAAAGCAACCGCATGAAAACCTCCTCCAAAAAATTTCAAAACAGACGACTCGGCTGGTCAGCCTAAGGATGGCCCATAAACTTTCAACATAATTACACTGGGGAGCAGAAAAGGGTACCGATCGAGAGGCAGATAGCGGGTTGGAAAGGAAGCAGCGCGTTTGAGCCTCTCCTCGCCGGACAATGGCCATAGGCACGCCCTGCCCTTCACTGCACGGGTTACCTTTTCTGACATACCCCCTCCTTTGACCCTCGGTTTTGCAATGACAGGATCTTTATAGTAAGGGTTCGGTCTGAGCCTGGAACTTGCCCGTTGCGGGCGACATGGTGCGCGCCCTCGTGAGCCTGGCGGAGCACGCCTTGGGGGGTCTGGACGGCATCACCATGCTGCTCCCGCGCCAGGAGCTATTCCTCTATATGTATGTGAGGAAGGACGCGGCCCTCTCGTCCCAGATCGAGCGCACGCAATCGACCCTTTCGGACCTGCTCTGCTTCGAGACCGAGGCGCAGACCGGCTGCCCTTCGGCAGGACCCTTTAGCGACCTGGTGAGCTCCTGAACGCGGCCGAGGCGGATGTCCTCGTCTCGCATGTGCTTTTCGAAAGCCACCTACCGGGCTACTCGAACTTGTCGATCATGAGCTTGCTGATCTCGCTTTCGGAGAAGCGCTGCAGGCCGGTGTCCGTGCTCGTGCGGAGGCTTTCTTAACCGGTCGAACCTATCGTTCTGCAACGCTGTGTATTTCACTGATATAGCCTCCTGGAAACTCCACCATCGCTGCCTCCCGTCCGTTGGCTGCGAATGGCGGGACGAGGGTTGTCGCACCCGATGCCGTCGCTTTCCCAAGCGTTGCCTCAAGGTCGGTCACCTCGTAGCCTGTCGTCTCCCGGCCGAAGGGGTAAGGCAGATGACCATCGGTCACCAGCACCGTCACTGTTCCAAAGGCCGATTCCAGCTGGATGCGGCGATACGTGTCGGCGCGGTCACGGCCGATGTCGGTACCCGCCGCGTCACTGGTATCGGACACTACCCTGCCTTGCGAGAATTTTACGAAATCCGCGACAAAGACATCCGCAACGTCTGGAGACAGGTAGACGCGATTCTCGGGAACGGTTTGAAGCGGCGCATAGGCAGGTGCCTTGGTATGCCAGTAAAGCTGCATGTTGACGCCACCCGGCCATTGAACGATGGCATCCCGGCCAATCGGATCGGGATAACTGTCGACAACGACGGCGGCGCCTGCTTTCCGGGCCGCGGCAATGGCGCTGTCGAGATCCTTGACCAGATAGCCGGTCCGCTCGGTGCCGAATGGATAGGGTATCGGCGTCTTGAAGCCGAAAAGAGAAACCAGCCCTGCCGGTGTCTGGATCAGCTGCGATGTCGTGGAGCTCGGCGTCGGCGTTACCGTCGCGACCACCTGCTTCGTCGATGTGCCGCCAAATGTCGCCGTGAAGCTGGCAATGAAACGATCGACGTCACCAACGTCGAGATAGACGTGGGTCGTGTCGTATTGCGGACCTACGGCAACGCCGGCGTCGGCAGCAAAAGCCGCTAAGGGAGGCAAGGCAAGCATTGCCACAGCCACAGTCAGTCGCAGGGCCCGAGCTCTTGTCGTTTGCATGCACATGGGAAATTTCCTTGATAGGATTGGAATGCCATCGTGGCTCAGAAGGACCCAAGATGGCATCGGGGATCAGCTCCGGACGAAGGCCAGCAGATCGGCATTGATGACATCGGCATGGGTCGTTGGCATGCCGTGCGGATAACCGGCATAGGATTTGAGGACGGCGCCCCGAACGATCGAAGCCGAGATCTTGCCGGTCGTAGCAAACGGCACGACCTGGTCGTCCTCGCCATGCATCACCAACGTCGGCACTGCCATCTTCTTTAGGTCTTCGGTGAAATCGGTCTCCGAGAAGGCCGCAATGCCCTGGTAGTGGGCGAGCACGCTTCCCATCATGCCCTGCCGCCACCAGTTGCGACGGACGCCTTCCTTCACATCGGCACCCTCGCGATTGTAGCCGAAAAACTGCATCGTGAAATCGTAGAAGAACTGCGAACGATTGGTGGCCGTCTGGTCGCGAACGAAGTCGAAGACATCCATGGGCACGCCATCCGGATTGCGGTCCGTCTTGACCATGATCGGCGCAACAGCGCTGATAAGGACAGCCTTGGAGACGCGCCCGGCCTTGGCATTGGCCACATAGCGGGCAACCTCGCCGCCACCCGTGGAATGGCCGACATGGATGGCATCTTGTAGGTCGAGGGCATCGGTGAGCGCCATGACGTCGGCAACGTAGGTGTCCATAGTGTGGCCGGTGCCGATCTGCGAGGAGCGTCCATGGCCGCGGCGGTCGTGGGCGATGACCCGGTATCCCTTGTCGAGGAAGAACATCATCTGCCCATCCCAGTCGTCTGAGGAGAGCGGCCAGCCGTGGTGGAACATGATGACTTGGGCATCCCGAGAACCCCAGTCCTTGTAGAAGATTTCGGTTCCGTCCTGTGTGGTGATCGTGGGCATGGTCGTCTCCAATGTTGGGGTTTCAGATGATGATGTGCTCGGGTCGTTGGCGGCCGGGCGGCGGGTTAGGAACCGCGTTTTTCCGACACCCTGAAGATGACCTTGATTTCCACTTGACGAAATAGAAACATTGGAAACATATTGTTTCCTGAAATGACAATGAAAACGCGACTCCCCGATCTTGAAGCCTGGGCCATCTTCGCCAAAGTCGCCGAACTCGGTTCATTCTCGCGGGCGGCGGAAGAGCTGGGCCTGTCGAACCCGACCGTCTCAAAGGCGATTTCCCGGCTGGAACAGCGGCTGGGTTTCTCGCTGTTCGCCCGCACGTCCAGGCGTCTTTCGGTCACCCAGGCCGGGCGGTCGTCGCTCGAACGTGCGACCCGCATCCTTCATGAGGCCCGGGCGCTGGAAGAAGAGGCGTCGGAGCAGACGGATATGCCGCGCGGCCTCGTGCGGGTCAGCGCACCGCTGTCGTTCGGCACGGCGTATCTCGGGGCGACCTTGCCGCCCCTTCTAAAAGCCTATCCGGAGATCACGCTGGAATTCTCGCTGAGCGATCGCAAGGTCGATCTGATTGCCGAGGGCTACGATCTCGCACTCCGCATCGCCAGCCTGGAGGATTCGTCGCTGCTTGCCAGACGCCTTGCCACCGTGCGGATCCTTTTGGTGGGGTCGCCGGACTATTTCGACAGATACGGACGCCCCAAAACTCCCGGCGAGCTTGCAGACCATCGGGCGCTTGCCTATACGGGCGGCCCCTCCAGAGGGGTTTGGAAATTCACGCATCCCGTCCTTGGCGAGCAGATCGTCGCGCCGTCGGTCTCCATGTGGACGGATAATGTCGACATCTTGAACCCCGCCCTGCTGGCCGGCCAAGGGCTCGCCCTGCAGCCGGATTTCATGGTGTGGCGCGACCTCGAGGCGGGCAAGCTCGAAACAGGCCTGCCGGAGTGGTCGGCGACATCGCTGGGTCTCTACCTCGTCACTCCGCCCAGCCCCTTGCGGCCTCTCAGGGTCAAGGCCGTGATCGAGCATTTCACGCGCGAGTTTTCCCGCGCGCAGTGGACTGAGCCCACAGTCAGATCCTGAGGCTGCGGCCTGGACGACGGGACGTTACACCAGCATCTACTTTGTCGAAGCAAGCAGCGCCTCGATCTCGCTGCGCGTCGGCATGGCGGGCGCCGTTCCGCGTCGCGTCACCGCGATGCCGGCGGTGGCGCAGCCGAAGCTGACGGCATCGAGCGGCGCCGAACCGCGCGATATCGCGGCAGCAAAACCGCCGACGAACGCATCGCCTGCGCCCGTTGTGTCGATCACCGGTCCGTAGTTCATGGCCGGAACATGCACGGATGTGCCTGCGTCATGGTAATAGACGCCACGCCCGCCGAGCGTAATGACGGCGGCACCGACACCGCGCGCGACCAGCGCTTCGCCGGCCCGCTTCGCATCCGCGATCGTGTCGAGGGAAAAGCCGACGAGGGCTGCAGCCTCCGTCTCGTTCGGGATGATATAGTCGCACAGGTCGAGCATCGCCTCGGGAAAAGTTTCGGCGGGTGCCGGATTGAAGATCGTTGTGACGCGGGCAGCGCGGGCAATCGCAAGGGCATGCAAGGCGGCGACGGCCGGCTGCTCGAGTTGCGTGACAAACACGGCCGACTGGCGGATCGCCTCGCGCGCCGCCTCGACATCATCGACCCCGATGGTCCCGGCAGCGCCCGGATAGACGATGATGGCGTTGTCGCCGGTGCTGTCGTTGACATAGATGAAGGCCGCGCCCGTCGGCTCGTCGTCCATGATCACCAGCAGCGGCTTAACCCCGGCATCGGCATAGGTTTTCTGCGCAAGATCGCCGAATGTATCGCGGCCGATCTTGGAGATGAACGAGACCTCGGCACCGGCCTTGGCGGCCGCGACCGCCTGGTTCGAGCCTTTTCCGCCGGGGCCGACGGCAAAGCCGCTGCCCTTGATGGTTTCGCCGACATCCGGCATCCGGTGTGCCAGATAAGCTGTGTCGGCCACAAAGATGCCGAGGATCGTAACGCCTGTTCCCACCATGACCACCCCTTGTCGACGTTCAGTGTCTGCGCCGGATCATATCCGTCCTATCGCCCGTCTCGCAACTGCCAGCTTCGACGCAAACCGGTTACTTGACGGCACCTGCCGTCAGGCCCTTGACGATGTAGCGCTCGAGGAAAATACCGATGAGGATCAGCGGCAGGATCGCGGCGGTCGAGATGGCGGCCATCGACCACCAGTTGATCCCCTGCGACCCCGTCTGGCTCGCCACCATGACCGGCAGGGTCTTGGCGCTGGAACTGGTCAGCAGGGCTGCAAAGAAATATTCGTTCCAGCAGAGAATGACGGACAGGATGAAAGCCGCCACCATGCCGGGCAACGCAATCGGCAGGACGATGCGCACGAAGGCGCCCCAGATGGAGCAGCCGTCGACCAGGGCTGCCTGTTCCAGCTCGACCGGGATCGTGTCGAACTGGTCGCGCATGATCCAGATGACGATCGGCAGCACCATCAGCGTATAGATGAGGATGAGGCCGACCAGCGTGTCGAGCAGCATCAGGTGCTTGTAGAGCACGAGGAAAGGCATGGCGAGAACCACCGGCGGCAGGATCAGCTGCGACAGGAAGAAGAAGGAGATATCCTTGTTGCGCATCCAGAGAAACCGGTAGGAAAACCGGCTGAGCCCATAGGCGGCGAGCGAGCCGATGATGACCGCAAGCAGTGCCCCGCCGGACGATGCGATGATGCTGTTCAGGAACCGCATCATGAACTCGTCGCGCACGGTCGACTGCACGAAGATCGTGTCCGGCGACAGGCCGAGCGAGCGCCAGCCTTTCCAGTCCGGGGTGAAGTCGACGAAGGGGATCATATTGCCCTGCGTCACATTCACAGCTGTCTTGAACGACGTGGTGATGGTCCAGTAGATCGGAAAGAGTGAGATGAATGCCCAGAACACCAGTGCGGCATAGATCAGAAGGCTGCTGGTAAGAAACGCCGGGCGCCGAGCCCAGAGGCCGGGCTGCCTTTCGGTGGGCGCGTGAAGGGGTTGGCTTGTCGACATCGGTCTGCCCTCAATTTGCACGTTGCATCCACCGGCTCGCCAATTTCAGGATCAGCGAGACGAAGATGATGATGACGACGAGGTAGAATTCCGCGAGCATCGTGCCGTAGCCGACATTCGAGCGATCCCGGTATTCGCGGAAGATGAAGCTCGAGACCGTATCGGTGGCGCCGCCCGGCCCGCCCGCGGTGACATTGATGACGATATCGGCGAGCTTGAGTTCGAAGATGACGCGCAGGATGACGACCGTCAGGCTGACCGGCAGCATTAGCGGAAAGGTAATTTCCTTGAAGCTTTGCCAGCCCGAGGCGCCATCCACCTTGGCCGCTTCCTTGACCTCGGATGGCAGGGCCTGGAGGCCAGCCAAAAGCAGGATCATCATGAACGGGATGGAAACCCATCCATCCATCGCCATGATCGAGGCGCGGGCCAGCGCCGGGGTCGAGAAGAAGGCGGGATTTTCCCAGCCGAGATGACGCGCCAGCGTTGCCGCCGGGCCAAAGCGATATTCCATCAGCGATTTGCCGATCATCCAACTGACGGCAACCGGGCTCAGCATCAGTGGCAGCAGGAACGCGACGCGGAAAAACTTGCGAACCCGGATCTCGGCATTGAGCAGCAGCGCCAGTCCGAAGGCGATCGTGTACTGCACCAGCACGGAGAGAACATAATAGACCATGTTCAGCAGCGCATTCCAGAAATAGGCATCCGCAAACAGGGTGCGGAGGTTGTCGAGGCCGTTGAACTGTCTGCCGTTCGCAGCGCTGAGGTTCCAGTCGGTGAAGGCGATGTAGAGGCCGAAAACCGTCGGGAAGATCACCATCGCCACGGTGAACAGGACGGCCGGAAGCACGAATGCGGCCCGTTGTCCGGCTTCGCCACGGATCATCACCTGGGCTGCACAGAGCGCCACCGACCAGACGACATAGGCATAGACCAGCGGTCGCCAGCTGACGAGCCCAATGGCCGTCACGCCGGACGCATCGAGGATCTGCAGGATGAGCACGGCCACAAGCAGGACGCTCGCCCCGATCAGCAGAAGGCGGCCCTGCCGCGCGGCCGGGCTTGGCGCCCCCACCGGCTCGATCGTGCCGATAACCGGCATATTCGCATGCGACATAAGCACATCCCTGGCTAACCCGGACAAATTCTGCAGCCGGCCGGACTCCGGTCCGGCAGTCCGTCAGGCAACGCACGCAGCGGCGCCTGACGGCGTAGGCTTCTCCGGCGAAATCAGACGCCGAGCGAGGCCTTGTAGAGCGCGATCTGTTTTTCGCGCCCGAGCTGGTCGGTGATCTTCTCCCACGCCGCCGCGATCGCATCGGCGCCGTCCTGAGGCTTCACCTGACCGGCGAACACCTTGGCCAGCTCATCTTCCGCAACGCTGTAGTACTGGAAGATGCCGGGAATGCGGGGTTCGATTGCCGCATTCGGGTGGTTGTAGGAGTTCGACTGCGAGGCGAGGTAGTTGGAGATGTAGGCCTCCTCGTAGCCGGCCGCGACCCATTCCTTGATGTCGAACTGACTCTTGCGGTAGCACTGGAAGCCGGAAGGATAGGCGGCGGTCCAGAGTGCCAAGTCCTTGCCGCCGAGATGGGCAGCAGCGCTCCAGGCGGCCTTCTTCTTCTTCTCGTCGCTGTCCACCCGGGCCATCACGTAGACGCCCCAGCCGAGATAGGCCATGTTCGGCGCATAGTTCGGCCCGCTGGCGAGTTTGTCCCATGTGCCGGTCTTGGCGTTGTAGACATCGTCCGATCCGGGCAGGATGTCGAAGGCGACCGTCGTGCCGACCACGGAACTGTCGCTGGTCTGCGCGCTCTGGCCGACGTCGCCCCACCAGGAGATCATCGAGCCGGTGCCGGCAAGGAACTGCTGGAAGGCCGTCGTGCCTGGATCGGCGTTCAGCTGGTCGCCCGATTCGGATGGCAACGCATCGACCACGTCCTGGATTGCGCGCACCCAGGCCGGGTTGTTGATGCGTGGCTTCATCGTGTCGATGTCGAACAGCCAGGCCTTGTCGTCCGGGTGCTTGGCATAGGCGGTGGCGCGGCTGCCGAGGAAGTAGAAGCCGAAACCGCCCCACGCCTTGGGCGCATCGAGGTAGCCGATGGCATCGGCGCCGGCGATCTTCTTGCCCTTCAGGAACTTGGTGACTTCTTGGACCTTCTGCCAGGTCTTCGGCACGCCCCACTCGCCTTCATGGCCTTCGCTTTTCCAGGCCTTGGCAAGGTCGGCGTCGGTGAAATAGTCGGTGCGGTAGTTGAAGTTGTGGCAGTCGCCGTCGACGGAGACGCGGTAGGTCTTGCCATCCCAGGTGCCAACCGGCGCCTTTAGATAGTCGACGTAATCGTCCATGTCGATCTGCGCCTTGACCCAGTCGGGCATGACGGAGGCAAGGCCCTTGCCGCAGACGTCACCCTCGAACGGTGCGCCCATTTCGAGAATGTCGAAGTCAACGGTGCCGGTGGCAATCGCCTGCTGCAGGCGCGGATTATAGTCGGCCTGCGCAAGGTCGATCCAGGTGATCTTGGCGCCGGTATAGTCTTCCCAGGGCTTCAGGAAGCCGCGGAAGAGGAGGTTGTGGAGGTTTTGGTTGTTGAGCCCCATGAAGGAGAGCTGGACACCGGCGAACTCACCCTGCTTGACGTTGGCCTTGGTCGCATCGAGGCACATCTGGCCGACCTTCTGCCAGTCGGCATCGGTCGGCGACCCCTTGCCGACACCCGGCACCTGCAGGATCTGCGAGCGCAGCGACGCGTCGGCCGCAAAGGCATTGCCGAATGGTGCAAGCACGCTGCCAGCGGCAGCAAGTGCCCCAAGGCCCGCGCTGGTTTTCAAAATGGCGCGGCGGCTCAGCGCCATGGCCATCATTCGTTCGTAATCGCCAACTTTCATTTCTCTCTCCTCCCGTGAAGTTGCCACGCATCGTGGCGTCTGGCGCTCCCCCCTCGGAGCGCATTCCTGAAAACTCAGTCGAGACGCAAGCCGCTCTGCGCATCGAAAAGATGCACCATCGCCGGATTGGGCGTCATCGCAAAGGGCTGGCCGGATGCAGCCTCGACGCGGTCGCGAAAGACGCCGATGATCTTCTGCTGCCCGAGCCGTGCAAAGACCTGCGTCTCGGAGCCGGTTGATTCAACAATGGTGAGATCAGCCCTGACGTCGCCGCCGAGCACGAAATGCTCCGGTCGGATCCCGTAATAGGCAGGCTTTCCATCGGACGCTGCCGGTGCCCCGGAAAGCGGAAGCCGGATGCCCTCGTCGGTTTCGAAGAACGGCGCTGCGCCCGAGCGGATATGGCCCTCGACGAGGTTCATCGACGGCGAGCCGATGAAGCCGGCAACGAAAGTGTTGGCTGGCTTGTCGTAGAGCGTCAGCGGCGAGCCGATCTGCTCGACCCGCCCATCCCGGAGGACGACGATGCGGTCGGCCATGGTCATGGCCTCCACCTGGTCGTGGGTCACGTAGATCATCGTCGTCGCAAGGCGGCGCTGCAGTTCCTTGATCTCGGCGCGCATCTGGACGCGCAGCTTGGCATCGAGGTTGGAGAGCGGCTCGTCGAACAAAAACACCTTGGGATCCCGCACGATGGCGCGTCCCATGGCCACACGCTGCCGCTGGCCGCCGGAAAGCTGGCGCGGATAGCGGGAAAGATAGGGCACAAGATCGAGGATTTCGGCTGCTTTGCGGACGCGGGCGTCGATATCTGCCTTGCGCTCGCCGCGCATCTTCAGCGCGAAACCCATATTGTCGGCCACGGTCTTGTGGGGATAGAGCGCGTAGCTCTGGAACACCATGGCGATGTCGCGATCCTTGGGCGGCAGGTTGTTCACCACCTTCCCGTCGATCTCGATGTCACCGAAGCTGATGGGCTCAAGGCCAGCGACCATGCGCAACAAGGTCGATTTTCCGCAGCCGGACGGCCCGACCAGAACGACGAATTCGCCGTCCGGGATTTCAACGGAAACGCCGTGGATCACCGTCAGGCTACCGTAGGCCTTACCGACATTGACGATATTCATCGATGCCAAAAACAAATCTCCTGCCCATTGCGCCCGCGCTCTCCCCGCAGCATGCGATCGGCCTCCGCTACCTGCGGTGGCGAGTGCCGGATCACCGACACCCGCCCCGTGCAGTCTGCCCTGGGAGGCTCAATCACATAGCCAAAACTTCACATGTAAAATTCGAACTGTAAAGTAAAAAGTTTTGGTGACTTGAGTTTATTGCCTAAATGTCTCTATTGAAAAGGTTCTTTTGTCGATCTTAACCTCATTACAGATGCAGGAAAATGGATAACCTGGATTTCACTGCGGTGCACACTGGGCCCGGATTGCATGCATCACGATTATTGTGTAATTCGTGAAGTCATGGAGAGCTTTTTCGGGAGGAAACAGCCATGCTCAAAGGCATAGATCCGGTCATCAGCGCGGAACTCATCCACGTTTTGATGCTGATGGGTCACGGCGATACGCTTGTCGTCTGCGATATCAACCATCCGGCCCAGACGATCGCACGGCAGACGACCCATGGCCAGTTGCTGAACATATCGGGATGCGGTCTGGCACGGGCGACTGAAGCAATTTTGACGCTGATGCCGCTGGATACTTTCGTCGATGCCCCCGTCAAGCGCATGCAGGTGGTCGGCGATCCCGACGGTCAGATGCCGATCTTTCCGGTGATGCAGGCAGTCTTCGATGCGGCGCAAGGCCGGCCCATCACCGTCGAGGCGCTGGAGCGATTTGCGTTCTATGATGTCGCCAAGCGCGCCTTTGCCATCGTCAGGACGTCCGATCCCGGACCTTACGGCTGCTTTATCCTGACCAAGGGCGTCATCTAGCCCCGCTCGCTCTCGGGCGTCGAGACCAGCAAAGCGGCCGCCTCGTTGGCATGACGCAGCGCGATCTCGATGTCATTGCCCGACGCCATGCCTGCGGCCAGCACGCCGATGAATTCGTCGCCCGCACCGTGAGTGCTCTCGACCTTGATCGGCAAGCCAGCCATGAATGCCTCCTTGCCATCGGCGTCGGCATAGGCAACCCCTGCTCCGCCGGCGGTCACCACCGCCTGCCGGTAGCTTTTCGACAAGAGCCGCGCGGCGGCGAGAGCGCCTTCCAGTGTCTCGACCACCGGCACGCCTGCCAGCATTTCCGCCTCGATCCCGTTGACGACGATGACATCGACAAGAAACTGGAGCTCGTCCGACAGGGCGCGCGCCGGGGCTGCATTGAGGAGCACCAGGCCGCCCGCATTCCTGACGGCCCGCGCTGCAGCGACGTTGGCCGCATCCGGCACCTCGTTCTGCAGGACCAGGATCGTTGTCTTTTGCAGCACGTTTGCAGCAGCGGCAATATCGTCATCGCCGAGCGTCAGATTGCTGCCGGATACGATGACGGCACCGTAGTCGCCCTCGGCGTCGAAGATGGCGACACTCATGCCGGTGGACAGCGACGCTTTTCGCCGTACGAACCGGGCGTCGACCTTTTTACGCTCGAGGTTGGCAAGCAGCGCATGGCCGAAATCGTCATCGGCGACAGCGCCGATCATGGCGGTCGCAACGCCGGTGCGGGCGGCTGACACCGCCTGGTTGCCCCCTTTGCCGCCGCTCTTCGGGTGCCACGACACGCCTGTGATGGTTTCGCCCTTGCGCGGTCGCGCAGGTCCATTCACGGCGATATCGTAATGCAGGCTTCCGAACACGGTCACGAGGGGCAAAGACGTCATAAAGGTCGCTCTTTCCGTTTGGATGTAACTGCGGACATGGTCCGGTCGAGGTTTCGTTCGGCAGCCTGATAATCGCGTTGGGCGACCGACACGAAGATGGCGTCGAGGATATTCAGCTGCGCTATGCGGGCTGCAGCATTTTCGCCCATCAGGGGCGAACCCTGGGCGGTCGAACACAGCACCACGTCTGCGGATTGCGCCAGGGCAGAAGAATTGTAGTTGGTGATGGCAATCGTCCGGGCGCCGTTGCGGCGCGCAAGCTGGATCGCCTCGATCACTGCCGTCGTATTTCCCGAATGGGAAAACCCGATGGCGATATCGCCGTCGCCGAGCAACGATGCCGACATCAGCATCATGTGGCTGTCGTCGAACATATTCGCCCGCACGCCGATCCGCAGGAATTTGTGTGCGACATCCCGGGCAATCTGTGCCGATCCGCCGACGCCATAGAAATCGCGCTGTCTTGCGCGGTGTATGAGGTCGGAGGCCCGGTCAAACGCCTCCATGTCCAGGATCGACAGCGTTTCCTCAAGCGCATTAATGGATGTGCGGAACACCTTCTGGACAATTTCCTGAGACGTATCGTCTGCCGACAGTTCCTGATGCATCTCGGCCGTCGGCTGGCGGTTGTACTGGCTAACAGCGGTGCGGAAATCGCGGTATCCTGCAAATCCGAGCTTCTTGGTGATTTTCACCACCATGGCTTCCGAGACGCCGGCATCGTCGGCGATCTGCTTCAGCGACGTGCTGTCGCTGAAGTCACGGAGGGCGAAGACGGTATCGACGACCTTTGCTTCGAGTGGTGTCAGCAGCGGCATCATCATCCGGATGCGTGGGCCAACAGCCTTAGTATCGAAGCTTTCGGTATTCATCCTCGTCCCCTTGTGGCGCGATCGATCATCATTGCCACAAGGATTATAAGGCCAGTGGCGAGCAGTTGATAGAAGGCCTGCACATTCATCAGGGTAAGACCGTTGCGCATCGCGCCGAGGATGATCGCCCCGAGGATTGTCCCAAGCACGCTCCCCTTGCCGCCCATCAGCGAAGCGCCGCCAATGGCAGAGGCCGCAATCGCGTCGAGTTCCCAGAGATTGCCGAGGATCGGTTCGGCAGCACCGAGGCGGCCGACAAGGATCAGGGCAGCCAGTGCCGCAAGCGCGCCGGAAATGACATAGGCGGTGATCTTGGTGCGGGCGATGGGGACGCCGGCGACGTAGGCTGCTTCCTCGTTGCCGCCAACGGCCAGGAGATATTCGCCGATCGGCGTCTTTTTCAACAGGACCCATGCCGCAACTGCCACGACTGCGACGATCCAGACAGGCGTCGGCAAGCCCAGGAGGTTGCCATTGAACAGGCTGCGGAAGCCGACAGGAATGCCGAGCACGGGATTGCCGCCGGTGTAGATCAGCGCAATCGCCCTGTAGGTGCTGAGCGTACCGAGCGTGACGATGAACGGCTGCAGCCCGACATAGGCGACAAGCACGCCGTTGATGAAACCGCAGACGGCGCCGATGCCGATGCCGGCAAGGATCGCCAGCGGGATCGGAACGCCCGAAAGCAGCATTGTTGCCGATATAACAGCCGCGATGGCAGCCGTCGGGCCCACCGAAAGATCGATGCCGCCGGAGATGATGACCAGGGTCATGCCGAGCGCGAGGCAGGCATTGATGCTGGACTGCTGCAGGATATTGACGAGGTTGCGTTCGGAGATGAAGCCCGGGACGATCGCTGCAAACACCGCCAGAATGACGATCAGTCCGATCAGGGTGCCGGCGTCACGCAGCGAAAAGGAGAAGCGGCCGAACCCGGAGGAAAGCTTTGTCGCATCGGCGGGTGACGTATGGTTCATGATGAGCTCCTATACTTTTCAGCGCTCACGCAGCCGGAGCTGACATGGGGGATTGACTGACGCCGGGAATGGCATGGGCGACGATGGCGCTTTCGGACAAATCGGCGCGCTCGATCTCTGCGGCAATCCGCCCCTCGCGCATGACAAGCACCCGGTCGGAGAGACGAATGACTTCTGGCAGCTCGGAGGAGACAACGATGATCGAGTGACCGTCGGCGGCCAGGGCCTCGATCAGCTGGTAGATTTCCGACTTCGCTCCGACATCGATGCCGCGCGTGGGTTCGTCGAACAACAATATCTGCGATTTGGCCGCCAGCCAGCGCGCAATGATCGCCTTCTGCTGGTTGCCGCCGCTGAATAGCCGGATGGGCCGGTCCAGCTGGAAAGGCCGCAGGTTGACACGGCGCAGCAGGTCGGTCGCTGTCGCCCGAAGCTTGCCATTGCGGATGATACCCGCCTTTGAAAAGCTGCCCAAGGACGCAAGCGCCATATTGTTGGTCACCGAGCGACCGGGAATGATGCCTTCGCGCTTGCGCTCTTCTGGCACAAGGCCGATGCCGGCAGCGATGGCGTCGCGCGGGCTGCGCAGAGGAAGCGGCTTCCCGTCGATTTCGACCGAGCCCGAGATGATACGGTCAACGCCGGCGAGCAGGCGCAGCAGTTCGGTGCGTCCGGAGCCGACGAGCCCGGCCACGCCGAGCACTTCGCCCCGGTGCAGCCGAAACGAGGCATCGCTAATCTTGGTCGCCGAAGACAGGCTCTTGGCCTCGAGCTTCACCGTGGTCGTGGCATGCGACACATGCTTTTCCTGCATCAGCTGGCGGCCGACCATCATGGTGATGACATCCTGGTGGGATGCCGTGCGGATATCGACGCGACCGACCAGCTTGCCATCGCGCATGACGCTGGCGCCCTGACAGATCTGGAACACTTCGTCCATCTTGTGCGAGACGTAGATGATCGAGACGCCGGTCGCGGCAAGATTGGCGATGACCTCGGCGAGCTTTTCGAACTCGCTGGGTGTCAGGCTCGAAGTCGGTTCGTCCATTGCGATGATCTTGGCGCGGTCGAGCAGCGCACGGCCGATCTCGACGATCTGGCGCTGGGCGACCTTCAGCGTCGATATCGGCGCTGCCGGATCGATGGTCGGGTCGATCATCGCCAGCGCTTCGGCGGCCCTGCGTTCCTGCTCGTGCCGTGCGACGAAAATGCCGCCGGCCTTGGTCAGGGGATGGCCGAGAAACATGTTCTGGGCGACGCTGAGATGCGGCACCTGCTGCAGTTCCTGGTGGATCATGGCAATGCCGGCCAGGCGGGCGTCGGACGGGTTGCGGAAGGAGACCGCCTCGCCATCAACGAATACGCTGCCGCTGGTTGGCCGGAACACGCCGGACAAGATGCGAAGAAGCGTGGATTTTCCGGCGCCGTTTTCCCCGAGAAGCCCGTGGATTTCGCCCGGCGGAACATCGAAGGATATGTCCGACAGGGCAAGGACGCCGGGGAACGACTTGGATATGGATTCAAATCTTAGTCTGGGCGTCTGCGTCATGTCTCGGCACCTCTTGTACTCGGAGACGCCGGCCATTGCTGGCCGGCGTCGGATAACTGGCCGCTGAATGTCAGGGAGCCTTGGCCGCGTCTTCCATCAGGACGGCGCGGATGGCGGTGTCGTCACCCTGGTAGCGTGCGATGTTGTCCTTGGTGATCAGCGCCTGGGGCGTTGCGACGACGCGCGGAACCTTCTGGCCGGCAACAAGCCGCAGGGCGGTTTCCAGAGCGACTTCGCCGGTTAGAACCGGGAAGCTGTCGACGGTGCCGGTGAGTTCGCCGGCCTTGATCGACTTGTAGGCGTCCGAAATGCCGTCGGTGCCGAAGACTGCGACCTTGCCTTGGAGACCGGCCGACTTGACGGCCTCGACGATGCCGAGCGCCATGCCGTCATTGTTGGCATAAAAGCCGATCAGATCGGGATGCTGCTGCAGGATGTTGGTGGCAGCGTCGTAGGACGTCTGGCGATCCCAGTTGCCTGGAACGCTGGCAACCACCTGGAACTTGCCGTTCTGGGTGATCGTCGACTTGAAGCCGTCGGTGCGCTGCACGGCAGCGTAGACACCGGCCTGGCCTTCGACGATGGCAACCTTGCCACCTTCAGGGCGGTTCTCGATGAACCACTTGGCGACGCGGGCGCCGTTATCGCGCTGGACGTTGCCGACATAGTGTTCCGCCTGTGGAATGACGGCATCGTTGACGTTGACCACTGGAACATTGGCCGCTTTTGCCTGCTCCATTACCGGCTGCAGGTTGGCATCGGTCTGGGGCGATACCAGCAGCACGTTGAAGCCCTGCGTAATCAAGCCTTCGGCAATCGTCAACTGGCCGAGCTGGTCACCCTCGCTCTGGGCTGCCTGGTAGGCGACGGAAACGCCCATCTTTTCGCCGAACTTCTTGTAGCCATCGCCGAGCGAGCGCCAGTATTCGTTGGTCAGCGTCTTGGAGACGGCGCCAGCCTTGGTGCCAGCGGCTGGCTTGGGCAGCGGGCCTAGCTTCGCATCGAGCTGCGACCAGTCGATGCGGTCCTTCTCGGTGTCCGAATTCAAGGGCGCCAGTTCCTGTGCCATGGCGGCGCTGAACAGCAAGGTCGCCGCCAAACCGCCGGCAAGCGTGGTTTTCAGAAAAGTCTTCATCGGTTCCTCCCGAATATGAAATGGAAACAGCAGCGTCTGCGCTGCGGAGATTGCGTTATGCTCCCGCGCCGAACATCAATTCCTGGATGACGGCTTGAGCGGAAACAGCATCCTGTCGGTCAATCGCGCCGGACAGGCGATTGTCCTGCTCGAGGCGATCCACGACCTTCAGCATCCGCTGCACGGTCTGGATATTCACCTCGCATTCGTGAACCGGATCGAGCCCGGTCATGTCTGGGAACGTGTCGAAATAGATGGCGCCGTCATAGCCGTCCTTGCGGATCTGGCGCAGCAGCTCGATGGTCTGCAGCGTATGAACCGCGCCCACCATCAGGCCGTCGTCGCGCTTGGCGTAGCCATCGTTCAGGTGCACACCGAGCACGCGGCTGTAGCGGGCGATCAATGCTGCCGCGAAGGCCGGCTGCTCGTCGGCATAGAGCACGTGGGCGAAGTCGAGCGTGACGCCGAGGTTTGGCATATCGACGTCCTTGATCGCCAGCAGCGTCGTCGCGCAGTCGGGCATCAGGCTATAGGAACGGGGCTCGTTCGGCTTGTACTCGATGCTGATCAGGCAATCCTTGTCATGCTCGCAGACTTCACGAATACCGTCCAATTCGTATTTCCACAGCGTGGCGTAGTCGGCCTGGAACGCGTAGTCGAAACCGTCCTGGCCAAGCCAGATGGTCATCAGGTTGCTACCGGCTTCACGCGTTGCGTCGATGCCTTTTTTGGTCAGTTCGATCGCTTCACGACGGACCGCAGCGTCAGGATTGGTGAAAGCGCCGATCTTGAAAGCCGGGTTGGTATAGTAGCGCATAGCAAAGCCGTTGATGGAAAGGCCGAGATCGTTGATCTTTTTGGCCAGCTCGCGGGGATTTTCCGAAACGTGGTCGGGGTAGTTGAGATCCAGATCCGTCAGGCCCTTCACCTTCGCGGCCCGGGCGACCATCTGCGAAACGGTTGGCTTGCCGGAAAGGTCCGGCCATTCCGCCTGCGGCCGGGAAGCAAATGAATTGAGGCGGGTGGCGAATTTCAACTGGGTCACTGGACTACGCTCGCATCGTTATCGACCGCGTTTACTTCACATATTTATATTTTTTTGTAAAGTTATGAAATGTTGTGCTGTGCAACAAATCGCTCTTGCGCCGCCGCGCGGCGTGCTTCTTCTCAATAGGCGTTCACAAATGTCATCCTGCACGCGGAGCATTTGGCCCTTAGCTGAAGTCTTCTGTCGAAGGGCTTGCCCGGTCCTGTGTGGTCGCTGGGGACGTTTTGACAATCGGCGCCCTTCCAAGTCTTCGACTTCTGGACGGGAACGTGGCACTCCGCATGCCGGTCGGCTTCTGCGCCGGGAACCACGCGTCCTGCCGCGCCTTCCTGCGGGGTTAGCATCGAGATTGCCGTCACGACAAGGGAAGCGAAAACTTGCATACTCTGGAGGACAAGGCGGCGGAGCTTGACGAGTACAGGCTGCCTAAGGATTCCAAGCTGCCGTTCAATCCCTTGCATCCGGTTCACACGGTCCAGAAGCACGGTGTCAGCCGACGGTTCCTCGAAGACAGCGTTTGCAAGGGCGGCGACGGCAGCCTCGTGCTCTTGCCTCTCAACGCGCCGAGCCAGCGTTCGGGCGAGGACCGGCAGCGGGCAGACCCGCTATCGGCGGCTGACGCCTGGAACTTGGGATACATGAAGGCAGCCTCCCGCGACCTGAAATTTAGCTCCACGTCGCCTGCATAGCAGGCCGGACTACGTCGTGGGATCGACGCGGGTTCTGGTTACCTCGGCCAGGAATGCTACCAGACCTTCGATCCTGGGTTCGGTATCGACATCTGACTTCCAGACGGGGCGCCTCAGACAGGTGATCGCCTTCTCATGCCGAGGGTGACGCTGAGCATGAAGATGGAAACGTTCTTGAATCTCAGATTCGTCGACACAAACACCTCATTCGCTTCAGATCGATGCCGGAGAGGTGACACGCACTGAACCGAAGGAGGATGATCCACCTGAAAGGCCGTGTTGAATTTTCTTATCACCAGGACAGAAATCGGGCACGATCGCTGTTTGGATGGCGCCCATAGTGCTAGCCGACCCGAAAGCTCGGTGTTTTGGCTACCTCTATGGCCGGGCTTGTTTTTGTATTTAAGCCGGAACCCATCAGACCTTCGCCCGTTGGGCTTAGCGCGTTCTAGGCGTTGAGCCGAGCGCGATGCACTCGCCGAACGACCTTCATCACTCTACCACGTGCCGAGCGTTCGCTCGACAAGGCGGAAATTCCATCATTGCGGAGCAGATTCAGATGTCCGAAGAACGAGACCTAGAAATTGCAAAAGAATACAGATCGCGAGGCGGCGTAGGCCGATTAATGGAAGATGGTGAAACAATAAGCAGAGACGAGGGCTTGGACCCACCGGAAGCAGACCAATATTGGGAGGAATTTATCAATCCCCGCGTGGATGCGGGGGATCACCATGGCATTTTCCAGCACTTGCGCTGACGGGCGTCGCTGAGGCGCGAACCCACACCCACATTCGTAGCGATCGTGTCCCCCACCGTGGTGTCGCTGACGAGGCGCCAGTGTGTTCCGTTAGGGTCGGGTTGCTTAGAGCCAACCTGAAGGATACCACTGATGGGCCTGCGGGGCGTGAAGCTGGCCGTCTCCGATGCGCACGAGGGTATCAAGGCAGCCGCGTCGAAGGTGCTCTCCGCCACTTGGCAGAGGTGCCGTCTTCCACTTCGTGCGTAACGCCCTGGCCAATGCCGGAAAGAGCGGACGGCGTGTCGTGTCCGCCTTCATCGCAACGGCCCTTGCCCATGACACTCCCGAAGCTGCAAGCACCAGTGGCGCAATGTCGCCGACCAGATCAGGTCGAAGGTGTCGAAAATGTCCAATATCATCGATAGCGCTGAGCATGACGTGCTCGCCTACATGACCTTTCCCAGACAGCATTGGGCAAAGCTTCATTCGACAAACCCGATCGAGCGCCTCAATGGTGAGATCAAACGGCGCACTGAGGTCGTCGGCATCTTCCCCAACACGATGCCATCGTCAGATTGGTCGGTGCCCTTACTGCTTGAGCAAAATGACGAGTGGGTCGTTCAGCGATCCCGATACATGACACTTGAGACCATCGCCACAATGAGCGATGATCCGCTCATTAGCCTGCCAGACGCAAGCTGATCCATTCCCGGCTCTGTCCGGAAGGCACGGCGACAGCCGGAGCTACACCACAACATGGGACACGATGTTCGTAGTGGCACGTCGCAGCTGTTTGCTGCGTTGGACGTTGCCACTAGCGCTGTGATTGGCCAGTGTTACAAACACCACCGAGCGAGCAAACTCCTCGACTTTCTGAATGCGGATTAATGCTGACGGATAGAAGGGATGCCGACTGTTCCCATTGCTTCTGATGTTTAAAAAAACTCTGGTGCTGCGGTCGCTCGATAATCCCTCTGACGCACGCAGCCACACCGTTATGGCGGGCATAGCTCAACGTCGGCCTGCAAATTTGCTTAATGAATTAAAGCTATGATGCATATATCCTTGCCGAATAAATGCCGCCTTGCCGAAATTGTACTAGGACTTCTGAATGAAACTGGACTGGACGCCAACCGGCTGGACGCGGGTCATCGCTGGCACGATCTCCATCACACTGGCGTGCGTAGGCATTTCAGTGTTCGTTGACTCGTTCAATTTCGTGAACTTGACGGACGAGGCAATAAACCGCTCGCTTGTCGTGGATATCCTTCTGCCCGTATGCTTGGCTGGCCCATTGCTTTTTCTCTTGTTGAGGAAAGTTCAGCAACTCGCAATCTCCCACCGCGAACTGACCATCACAGCATCGACAGACAGCTTAACAGCGGTCCTAAACCGAGGCGCATTCACTCTTCTGGTCGAAAGCTATCTGGCAAGAGCCGAGGAGCAGGTTACGCTGCGTTCCGGTTCACTCCTCTTGATAGACGCCGACCATTTCAAAGCTATCAACGATACTTTCGGGCATCAAAAGGGCGACGAAGCTCTGAAGATCATCTCGCAGAGCATTAAGCTTTGCCTCGGACCAGCGGACCTTGTCGGCAGGGTTGGCGGCGAGGAGTTCGGCGTTTTTCTGCCAGGTGCGGCGGTGACGGAGGCATCCAAGATCGCCGAGCGTATTCGGTCGACAATCCGAAACGCCCAGTTTCCCGCCGGAAACGACACAAACCCGCTTTCGGTGAGCGTCGGAGGCGTCACCTTCCAACGCCCCGCTTCGTACGACGAACTGTTTTCCATTGCGGACCAACACTTGTACCTCGCCAAGGCTAGCGGCCGAAACCGGGTCAATATTGTAACCGGGTGAATACCAGTGTGCGCAATCGAACGCATCGCTGCCTCCGTCCGGTCCGGGCAACTTGGCGAATGCAAGCGCCCCAAACCCAGCCGTTAACCCCTGAACTTACCTTCGTTCATGTCGGCGGGGTCATAGTTCAGCTCCCAGTCTTTCTTCCGCTCCTTGCCATCGGGTGCCTTGTTGACCGTGGCGTCGTCCGAGCCCGTGAGGACACGCGGCTTGGCACTTGCGACACCATTGTTGTCGCTTGATTTGATGAGCTTGCGGTATTGGCCGGCGGCGTCTTCTTGGACATCGGCAGCCTTGGCTTTGCTTGGGTTGTCCGGGTTGGCCATCTCTTACCTCCATCGTGTCCACAGCAATTACACAGCTCCAACCTGTGTTCTGCCCAATGGTTCCCCAGTCCTCCGGGAACTGAAACCACAGTTGCTGGTTGATTCTGGCCAAGGAGGAGGAGAGGATGAATATCGACAGGGACGGATGGATCAGCAAACGCGCTTACGCCCTCTGGGAGGAGGCCGGCAGACCGAAAGGCAGGGATCACGAAACGTGGTGCAAGGCTGTTGCGGAATACGAAATGATGATGAAAACGCGGGCATCAGTTGACGGAGCAGAGATTCTGCAGTTTCGCGCGCGCGCCAGGACCGGACATTCGGGAACCCGGTTCAGATCGCAGCTGGGTGCAACCGGACGATAATGCGACGTCCCAGCCGCATGCTCGTTCCGAGCCCCCATTCACTGGGGGCTTGCGTCTGTCAACGTCAGTGCATCATAAAGCTCGGCTCATTGTCCTTTCGGACCATGTCGGAGTAGAGAAGCGAGCGGATACGTTCGAGCTCTCGCACCTTGATGCGTTCCTTGTGCAAGACATCAGCCGTGACATCGCGCCAGCCGCTGCTGTCCTCCCCCGTCATCACCCGTCCCCCCGCGTCAAGGAATTCGCAAAATTTCGCTGCCGACACGATGCGGCCTGACAGTTCGGCATAATGATTTGCACGGCGGCTCATGGAGACCTCGATGCTGTTGGAAACGCGCTGGCGTCCCGGTGATCACTTCCTATAATGCCCTATGGTATCCATGGGACTTAGCCAAAACTTTGTTCATCATCAATTAAGGTTAATTTTAACGGGCAGCGCATTCTACCCCGTACGCGACAAGGAATATGACTGATGGAACTGAAGCCGCCGCTGCCGCCTGGCTACTCGACCGTATCGCCTGGCCAGATTGCAAGCGTCGTCACGTGTCTGGAGATGCGCCAGCGCCCGGAAATCAGCGTCCCGGAGCAAGACGGCATGTCATTTCAGCGCTGGAAATCGCCGTCCCTCGGCGAATATCGTGCACTATACCGAGCGGTCGGCGAAAACTGGCTGTGGGTATCGCGTCTCGAGATGCCGGACGACGAACTCACCGCAACCCTCGCGGATCGCGATGTCGAGACCTACTATCTCGAAGCCGGTTCGCAGAAGATCGGCTTCCTTGAACTCGACTTTCGCGAAGCGGGCCAGTGCGAAATCGTCTATTGCGGGCTTGTGGCCAGCGCTATCGGCCGAGGTGGCGGACGATACCTGATGGCCAGTGCGCTGAACGCCGCCTGGTCGAGGGACATCGATCGCCTATGGTTGCATACCTGCCACTTCGATCATCCATCAGCTTACGCATTTTACTGTAGGTCTGGTTTTAAGCCGTTTCAATTTATGGTCGAAATCATCGCCGATCCGCGGCTTTCAGGCTCGATACCGAAAACTGCCGCTCCGCATGTCGCGCTGCTTGAAGCATAGGCGGTCTCGCAATCGCGTTTTCGGATTTGCGGCCCTAGAAAGCATCCAGCTCCTTGCGACACGCGACAGCGAACTCTTCGAGGACGTTCATATGACCGCTGCGAGCAAGAAGACGGAGCTCTGACAGGCTCCGGTTCGGCGTCATGTACTCGCCGACGATGGCGTCCATGACCCGCTCGCCGGCGTCGGTGACAGCCTTTGACGCCACCAGGTGCATGCGGGCGAGGATCGCATAGATCATGACGATATCGCCTATATCGTCCTTCTCGTGACTGAGAGCATCACCATATAATCTGGCAGCCTCCGACAGGAACCCTTCGAAAAGCGCTTCACGACGGGTGCGATTGGCCTCGCGCCGTTTCTCTTTCACCTGTGACGACAGGGTGATCCAGGACGTGGTGAATGACGTGACAGAACCCACCAATGCACCAGCCAGGCCGAAAAAGGCCGAAACATAAGCAGCGTCCACAAGGACCTCCTATTCAAATGAGGTGCCCGCCCGCAGCGACGTTACCGCGGCGTCACGACGCTCGAGGCCAGTTTGAACGGGCTCGATACCGCAAAGCCTGCCGCGTCGAAGACGAATGCGCCAACCCGCGCAGCCGATGGCTTTCTGTCCAGCATTTCAAGCTGCCGACCGAACCGGGCAAGCGATGCAAACCTGTCATGTCCCACGCCGTCGGTGGCCTTCAGGGAGCTCAGGTCGACAACCCGGATGTGGTTCTTGACGGCCTCCTGCTGAATAATCGGATCGCTGATATCCAGCCGTCCGATCCGCGGTCGCTCAGCACCCAGAAGGCTGGATACCTCAAGGGCGCGGTCGTCCTTGGAGATCAGCAGGGTGAGCGGAGAAGGCAGTTTGCCGATCTCCTTCATCTGCGACTTGAAGACGTCGAGGTCGATGTCGGGCGAGGCAAGCACCACCTGCAACTTGGCGATGACGTCCTCACGATGCTCGAGCCTCAATTGGCGCACAACCTCCATGACGAGAAAGCCGCCCATGCTGTGGCCGAAAAGAACGATGCGCTTGACTTTGTCTGCCGATGAAAGGGCTTTGACGACAGTTTCAAGATCATGCCGGGAATAGAGCACAGCGTCCTTGTCAGCCACATATCCGACGACCGATGCCTGCGACGGCCAAGAAAACATGATGGGACTGTCGAGCCCTGAATCGGTAATCATTTGTGCTTCCCGATAAAGCGCTTCCTGGAAAGAATTATTGTAGCCATGAACATAGACTTCGACGCTTCCGTCGCTGCCGACGGAACGAGCCGCAGCGGCGGTGAAATCGCCCTCGGACAGGTCTTGACGTTTCGTCACCACGAATTGCTTTTGCGGATCCGGGCGATCCGTGGGGTACTCGATCGCCGAGACCTTATGGGCTGGCGGCACCGACATCTCATAGCTCTGATAGGCGACGGTCTCGGACCAGTTGACCCCGTAACCCTTTGAAGGCCCGAGCGCGTTGCGGTTTGTCGCAGTCAAGAGAACGATGCGTTTTTGCGGGAGGTTGGTCAGCCGTGCTGGGTCGAGAACGGCGGCGGATGGCCGGGACGCACAGCCGGAAAGGCCTATAGCCATTACGACCGTCAATTGCACCGCGCGGCGGTACGATCTGTCTGGAAACATCATGGAGGCACGGCCCTTGTTGGCGCGACACCGCTCTCGACGGCATCATTCGTGAGATAGGTGAGCGCCGACGAAAACACCGGCGCTCGCAGCAAAGTCGGTTATCCGGCGGCGGGCTCGTGCCTGGCCGGCTCTTCTTCCCGACGGATGCGGAACCAGGCCACATAGAGTGCCGGCAGGAACAGCAGCGTCAGGACGGTGCCGACGACGATGCCGCCCATCATGGCGTAAGCCATCGGTCCCCAGAAGATCTCGCGGGAGATCGGGATGAGAGCTAGGGTGGCCGCCGCCGCCGTCAACATGATCGGCCGCATACGATGTTCGGTCGCCTCGATGACGGCAAACCATGGAGGCCGCCCCTCGCTTCTGAGGTGCTCGATCTGCACCACCAGGATGACTGAGTTGCGGATAAGGATGCCGATCAGCGCCAGGATGCCAAGGATCGCCACGAAGCCCATGGGCGAGTTGCTGATGAGCAGTGCCGATGCCACGCCGATCAATGCGGTCGGAGCGACAGCAAACACCAGGAAAAGCCGGCTGAAGCTCTGCAACTGGAGCATCAGGATAGTCGCCATGGCAAACAGCATGAGCGGTCCAACGGCAACGATCGGCCCTTGCGATTTTGCGCTCTGCTCGACGGCGCCGCCATCGACGATGCTGTAGCCGGGAGGGAGCGTCTTGCGGAATTCGTCGACCTTCCCCTTCAGATCCTGGACGATGGTCGCAGGTTGCGTCGGACCGACCACCGCTGCCTTGATGATGATTGTCGGCACACGGTCGCGCCTCCATATCTCCGGCTGTTCCAGCTCATAGTGGAAGTTGGCAACCGCCGACAGTGGAACGGAGTTGCCGCTGGTACCGGGGAGCTGAAGATTTTTCAACGTCTCGATCGAGCCGCGATCAGCACCCTGAGCCCTGCCGATGACGTCGATCAGGTAGATATCGTCCCTGATCTGCGTGGCCGAAGACCCCTGCACGACGCTGTTCAGCGCAGTGGCGATATCGGCGGATGTCACGCCCAACTGGCGGGCCTTGTCCTGGAGAACGTCAACCTTCACCACGCGCGAGGGTTCGTTCCAGTCAAAGGTCATGTTGCTCAGCAGCGGGTGGTTGCCGACGATGCTGGCAAACCGTTGGGTGATGTCGCGCAGCTGCTGGATGTCCGGGCCGCTGACACGATACTGGACAGGCTTTCCGACGGGAGGCCCGATGTCGAGCAGCTTGACGAATGCGTCGGTGCCTGGGAACGTCTTGTTCAGATAGGCCTGCAGCTTGGTGCGCACCTGGTCGCGCACCTCGACGCTCTTGGTCACGATCACCATCTGGCCGAACGACACGTCGGGGGTCTGGACGTCAAAGGACAGGATGAAGCGCGGTGCGCCCTGGCCGACGTAGCTGGTCCAGTGCGAGATATCGGTGTTGCCGACAAGCGCTTCCTTCTCGAACTGCGCCATCTGCCTGTTGGTCTCGGAGATCGAGCTGTTATGCGGCAGGTTCCAGTCGACGACGAGTTCCGGGCGGTCTGACGACGGAAAGAATTGCTGCTGCACGATGCCCATGCCGCCGACGGAGAGTGCAAAGGCAATCACGGTCAGGCCGATGGTGATCCAGCGGAAGCGCATGGCGAGCCGCAGCAACCAGGAAAACGTGCGTGCGACGCGACCTTTGTTGTCGTGGTGGGACTTCAAGGTCTTTGGCAGGAATGTGACGCCGAGGAGCGGCGTGAACACCACGGCGACGATCCAGGAGACCACCAGGGAAACTGCAATGACGACAAACAGGGTGAAGGTGAATTCGCCGGCAGCACTGCTGTTCAAGCCCACCGGAATGAATCCGGACACAGTCACCAATGTCCCGGTCAGCATCGGGAAAGCCGTCGAAGTGTAGACATAGGTCGCGGCCGTCTTCAGGTCGTCGCCCTCCTCGAGGCGGGCAACCATCATTTCCACCGCGATCATCGCATCGTCCACCAGCAATCCGAGGGCGATGATCAGCGCGCCGAGCGAAATTCGCTGCAGCGAGATGCCGCTGTAGGACATGACGAGGAAGGTGATCGCCAGCACCAGAGGGATCGAGATCGCCACCACCAGGCCCGCGCGGGCGCCAAGGCTGATGAAGCTGATGGCAAGAACGATGACGATGGCTTCAAACAGCGCACGTGTGAAGCCCGATACCGCTTCGTCGACGACTGCCGGCTGATCGGAAACGCGTGCCACGTCCACGCCGATTGGCAAGTCGGCGATGATGGCATCCATCTTCTGATCGAGACCCTTGCCGAACTCCAGGAGGTTGGAGCCGGCGCGCATGCCGATCGAGAGGCCGATTGCCGGCTGTCCGTTGTAGCGGAACAGGGCCGAGGGTGGGTCGACATAGCCGCGCTTGATCGTGGCAACGTCCGAGAGTGGGAAGAAGCGGTTGTTGACACGAAGATTGATGGATTTCAGGCTTTCTTCAGACGTGAACTGGCCACCGACGCGCAACGCGATCCGCTCCGGCCCGGCATCAACGAAGCCGGACTGGGTGACAGCGTTCTGGTTGGAAAGCGTATCGATGATTGACTGGCGATCGATCCCCAATGCTGCGATCTTGCGGGTCGAGAACTCCAGGTAGACGACTTCGTCCTGCGCCCCGATGACATCGACCTTTCCGACGTTCGGGACGGTCAGGATCCTGGAGCGGGCGGTCTCGACGAGATCGCGCAGCTGCCTCTGGGTCAGGCCGTCGCCCATGAAGGCGTACATGTTGCCGTAAACGTCGCCAAATGTATCGTTGAAGGTCGGTCCCGTGACACCGGAAGGGAAATCGCCCTTGATGTCGGCGATCATGTTGCGAACCTTGACCCAGATCCCCGCAACATCTTTGGCCTTGGTGGTATCGAGCAGATCCACGAAGACGGTGCTTTGCCCGGCTGTGGTCTCGCTACGCGTGACGTCGAGCGCATCCAGTTCTTCGAGTTTCTTCTCGATGCGGTCGGTGACCTGCCGGCTCATCTCGTCGGCCGATGCACCCGGCCACTGGGCCTGGATGATCATCGTCTTGATCGTGAAGTTCGGATCTTCCTCGCGGCCGAGATTGATGTAAGAAAACACACCGGCGATCACGAAGACGATCATGAAATACCAGACGAGCGAACGGTGCTCGAGCGCCCAGTCGGAAAGATTGAATTTTTTCACGGATTTTCACCTTGATCGATCCGGACAGCCTGGCCGTCGCTCAGTTTATGAACTCCGGCGACGACAACGCGTGCGCCAGGATTGATGCCGCCCGTGACCTTCACGGAGCCGCCGTCGACGACAGGTCCGTCAAGCGTCACCGGATGAAGGGAGACCTTGGCCGCAGCCGTATCGACGAGCCAGACATTCGGCTTGTCGTCTTTCAGCAGAATGGCCGAGGACGGCAGCACGATGAACGGCTGGGAAGGAATGGTCGCCGACGCCGTGATCACCGAGCCGATGCGAAATGCGTCGGGCGGGTCGATGAGCGTGATTTTCGTTCGGCTTGTGCGGGTCAGCGACTCGGCCTCTGGGGCGACCTCGCGGATCACGCCTTTGGCGACCACGGTCGGATCGAGCTGCAGCGCCACTTGGAACGGGGCTCCCACGGTGAGCTTGCCGAAGCTTGCTTCCGGGATATCGATCACCGCATCGCGCTGGTCGGGGCGAGCGATCGTCACGACGCTCGATCCGGCGGAAACCACCTGGCCGACTTCGGCCGAGGTTGCCGTCACGACGCCATCGAACTCGGCATGCAGCTTGGCGTAGCCGAGTTGTTCCTGCGCCTTGTCGAGACTGGCCTGCGATTTACCGACACCGGCAATGGCGCTCTTATAGGCCTGAACCGCCTCGTCGAGCGATTCCTGGCTTCCCGACTTGCTGGCCGCTAGAGCGCGCTGGCGCTCCTGGCTGGACGCGGCATTGGCAAGCGTTGCCTGGCTGTTTGCCAGATCGGACTGGGCGCTCCTGACCGCAAGTTCGAGCGAAATCGGATCGATCGCGGCGACGACATCACCCTTTTTGACGAGGTCGCCGACGCTGACGTTGCGGGCGATGACCCGGCCGAGCACGCGAAAGGCGAGCTGCGTCTCGATCCTGGCTTCCACCGTGCCCGGCAGCGAAAGCGTG
The DNA here is from genome assembly GCF_007000325.2 of Rhizobium rhododendri. Lineage (GTDB taxonomy): Bacteria > Pseudomonadota > Alphaproteobacteria > Rhizobiales > Rhizobiaceae > Rhizobium > Rhizobium rhododendri. The sequence goes on from NZ_CP117268.1 coordinate 1,349,520, forward strand.
GACGCCTCCGAGGACTTGGCGACGATGGAGAGCACCGGACGGATGGGCTCCTGGTGGGCTTCCTGCTTTTCGCAGGATGTCAGCATGGCCAGCCCGAGAATGGGTAAGACGTAATGACGGAAATTCATTGGGCGGCGCCTTTACCGTAGGAAACGACCTGGTCGGGACGCAGGAACTTGGTGCCATCGACGACGATGATGTCGCCGGGCGCGACGCCCTTGATGACGCCGAATTTCCCCGTTCCATAAGTGGAGACATCGACGGGACGGATGGAAACTTTCGAGGATGCGGGGTCGACCACCCAGACAGCCGTATGCCCGGCCTTGGAGGCCATTGCAGACCATGGAAGCTCGATCATCGGCTCGGCCTGTGAGCGGAACGTTCCTGCAACCGGTGCTCCCAGTGGCATCGTCGGAGCATTTTCGAGGCCAACCTTGACCTTGATGGTCCCCGTCGTGGAATCGATCGTCGGCGAGATCTCGCGTATCGATGCCTCGACATGGCGGGTCGGGTCGGAGAGCAGCGTGATGGTGACCTTGTCGACGGGCTTGTTCTTCAGGAAAAGCGACTCGTAGACGTTGAACACGGCATCGCGCGGCCCGTCATGGGCAAGCGTGAAGACCGCGGATGCTGCCTGGGCGACCTGACCAACTTCGGCATTCCTTGCGGTGATCACGCCATCGGAGTCAGCCCGCAACTCTGTATAGGAGAGAGCGTCCTGCGCTGTCTCGAGCGAGGCCTGGTCGGACTTGGTGGTCCCCTGTGCCGTCAGTAGCGTCTCCTGCGCCTGGTCGAGCGAGGCCTTGGTGGTCACCTGCGTCTTGAAGAGGTTGAGCTGGCGCTGGTAGGCGAGCTGAGCTTGCGTCTCTACGGCCTGCGCCGATTCAAGGGTGGCCTTTGCCACCGCCAGATCGGCCTTCTGCTCGGCGGGATCGATCCTTGCCAAAACCTGTCCAGCCTTGACGGCCGAACCGACGTCGACGAGCCGCTCGATAATCTGTCCGCTCACCCGGAACGAAAGGTCGCTCTGGACGCGTGCGTCTATCTCGCCGGTAATGGAATTGCTCGCAGCAATTGGCGCGGTTGAAGCGACGACCGTCTCCACCAGCTTCGGTTTGGCCTCGCTGCTCTGCTGTTTGTCGCAGGAGCACAGCACGGCGGCAGCCGAAGCCAGCAGCGCGATGCTAAAAACGCTTTTCATGAAGTGGCCTCTTGTTATCAGTCTCCGCTTGATATAATTGACTAACTCAACAGTCAATGGATTTTTGCGCCAAATTTCCACAGACAGTTAAGCAGAGAGACATACAAATGACTAATGAAGTAAAAATCACCCGTGCCGAGCAAAAAGCACGGCGGCCGAAGCAAATTCTCGATGCTGCTTTCGAAGAGTTTGTCGAGCGCGGCTATGTTGCGACGCGGGTTGAAGACATTGCGGAACGCGTCGGAGTTACGAAGGGGACGATATACGTCTATTTTGAAACGAAGGAGGAGTTGTTCTCAGCCATGATCAACCACATCTCCACGCCTTTTGAAGATATACTGACAAGCGGTAGGAAGCTCGAGGGAAACTGTGAAAATCGCCTGCGGACGCTGATCGAGATCCTCTACGACAATTTTCTCGGGAGCCGGCGGATGCGGGAACTCCTGCGCTTTGTGATTGCAGAAGGCACGCGCTTTCCCCACGTGATCGACGAGAATCACAGGCGGTTCATCGAACCGCTGATAAGCTTTGCCCAGTCCATCATCGATGAGGGCCAGCGCAACGGCGAGTTCAAGACCGGACCTGCCTCGACGGCCGAAGTCGTGATGTCTCCCATCATGCTGGCCATGGTTTTCAGGCTGATCTTCGACGATCGACGCGCATTCGACAGGGAGACCTCTCTCGCGGCGCATTTCGACATGATTTTCAACGGATTGCTGCCCCGCTAACCCAGACACCAGACGCACGGGCGAAAAATGGCAACACGCCCGGCCTTGTCGGAACGGGCCAAACTCTATACTCGAGAGTCGAACCGAACGGTTCGGTTCGATCAATTCGTGAGATAGCTTCATGATTTTTCCCCGCGCGGCCTCCCCCGCCATCCTCCTTCTCCTCGCCGGCTGCGTGAGCGGTCCTGATCACAAGCCGCCGGTGATGCCGCTGCCTCCTACTTTCTCGGAAGGGACCACGAAGGCCAACGAAGACATCGCCGGCCGCCAGTGGTGGTCGGCCTATCACGACAAGAAGCTCGAGAGCCTTGTCGCCACCGGCCTCGCCCAGAACGTATCGATCCTGTCGTCGATCGAGGCCACGGTCGCCGCCCAGGGCGACGTCACGGTTGCCGGTGCCGGCGCCCTTCCCAGCCTTTCGGCCGATGGGTCGAACACCACCAGCGGCGAAAAAGGCAAGCTACGCACCCAGCTGGCCACCACGAACTCGACTGCCGGCGACCTGACGGCATCCTGGTTGCTCGATCTTTTCGGCCAGTATCGCCGCGCCCGCGAAGGGGCACTCGACTCGCTCGACGCCGCCTACGCCACGGTCGACGTCACGCGGCTGACCTATCTCCAGGATCTGGTGACAAGCTATATCAATGCCCGCTATTATCAGGCGCGCATTTCCATCGCTGCCGATAGTCTCGCCTCCCGCCGCAAGACGCTGGAGCTGACAAAGTTCCAGATGGTTGCGGGAGCGGCCTCGCGCCTGGACGTGGTACAGGCCGAAGGTCTCGTCAATTCGACGCTTTCCGAAGCGCCGGGCCTCGAAATCAGCTACCGACAGCAGGTCCATCACATCGCGACATTGCTGAACATGCCCCCGGCAACCGTCATTGCCGACATGCGCAGTGGGGGCAGGCAACCTGTCTTCCGCGGCAATGTCGCCACCGGCGTTCCCGCCGACCTCATCCGCAACCGCCCGGACATCCGTAAGGCAGAACGGGACCTCGCAGCAGCGACGGCCCAGATCGGCGTCGCCGAAGCCAAGCTCTATCCGAGCATCTCGCTCAGCGGCTCGATTTCGCCCTCCTATGTCACATCCAGCGGATCGCATGGCAGCCTGACCTCATGGTCGTTCGGGCCGACGCTCAATCTTCCGATCCTCGACGGCGGTTCGCTACGCGCCAATGTCAAGATCGCCGAATCCAACGCTCGAGCCGACTATTTGACATGGAAGTCCACCGTGCTGACCGCCGTCGAAGACGTGGAGAATGCACTTTCGGCTGTTCGTCGCGATGCACAGACGATCTCCGCCCTGCGTGCCCAGGTCAATTCCTACCAGGAGGCCCTGCAACTCTCGACCGATAGCTATAAGGACGGCGCGTCGTCTCTGTTGAACGTCATCGACGCCCAGCTTTCGCTTGCGACCGCAAAGGAAAGCCTGGCTGCCGCAATCCAGCAGAGCGCCACCGATTACGTGTCTTTGAACGTTGCAATCGGCGCGGGATATGCGGGTACCGACAAGGGCCCGCGGACATAGACGACCGCTTTTGCAGGAGCCAACCATGACTGAACTGGACCAAGGAACCGTGCTTGACGTCGCCATCGGCCTTGACCGGATAACCGCGTTGGTTGCCGGCGTTGTCTGCGACACCATCCCGTCGGCCTTCTCGGACGACAAATTCACATTTGTCGAACTCAGCGTGCTCCGCCATCTCGTCATCTCTGGCCCCACGACCTTTGATGCGCTGAAGAGAACGGCGTCGGTCACGGACGAGTTGTTGACGGAAGTCATGTGGTCGCTGTGCGACGGCGGCAGCATTGCCGATGAGAACGGCCGGCTTTCGCTCACCGAAAAGGGCGCTGAAAACCTGCGGCATCTGCAGGCCTCCACCACCAGCGCCTATGTCGATGCCCTCCAGGATGTCCCGCCCGATATCTTGAAGGGCTTGGCGAAATCGCTCGGCGAAGTGCTGAGGCATGTCCCTCCCCACCCGACGGCCAACGCCTCTGCCAGCGACAGACCCGGCTGTTAAGACCTGCAAAGGACCAACCGATGGCAATGACCAAGTGCGGTCTGCGGCGCAACAACGGGGCAGCGCCGCGTAACCGCAAGCGCAGTTCGGCGCGGATCCTGTTGAGCACCGTGATTGTCGCTGCCGTGGCCGGCGCTGTCTTGTTCCCGGCACCGATGTTGCTTGACGTCCTCAAGAAAGCTGCGGCACTGACGGATGTTCTCTTGACGAAAGTGATGTGGTCGCTATGGGTCGGCGGCAGCATAGCCTCAGGCGACCACAGCTCTTTCGTCAGTGATAAAGGCATCGATGAACGCCCCTTATTGCGGGTATCCGTCGAAGCGCTCAGCGGGCGCAATCAGCCGCTGGCAAGCAGCCCCGTTATCATCAGCATCTAAATTCTGGAAAGGACGACCCCATGGACACCGGCAAGGGCGCAAAGCCCGAAAACGATAGGCGAAAATCGAAATGGTTGGTTGCGGGCACCTTGATGGTGGCATCAGCCGCCATCGGATGGTGGCTCGCAGGACCGACATCGGACGACAACAATGCCTCGCAGATCCTCGCCACCGCTGCATCAGGCACGCACGCCGCGACCAATCCGTGAATTCGTCACGGGATTGCTGCGAGAGTCTCTACCGGGCACGAGAGAAGCATCTTCCTCTCAGCCACCGGCCCTAGTTGCGCCAGTCCGCCGCCTTGCCGAATTCATTAACGGGCAGCGTGGCGCCGAACGTCCAGATGCGTGGGCATTCCACTTCTGAAAGCCGCTGCCTGCACCACGTCTCGAGATCGGATGAAAGTTCCTCTTCGGCACAGCTCGAAACGGGGACGACGAACGCCTTCAGGCGAGCGCCGGCCGGCATCTGCGCGACGCGCACCGACGCCGCCTGTACCTTGGGATGCTGCTCCAGCACGGCCGCGATACGCTGCGGCCAGACATTTATTCCACCGATCTGAACGGCGCCATCGCGCCTGCTGCCGACGGTAAACGCCCGGTCGGTTATCCTCTCGATGGTGTCGGGAACATCATGGACCGCTCCGTCCAAACCGCGCAGCCTCACGCCCGCAGCGACTTCCCCGCGGTCATTTTCGAAACTCCAGTGCGGCATCAAGGTGTATCGGTCGGATGGATGCCGGCGCCAGCCGATCCCCGCCGTCTCGCTCGATCCGTAGAGTTCGGTCATGCCGCCAAGCCCGCGATCGATCAGGGACGTCATCAGCGGAGCGGGGCATGGCGCGGTAGACACGACACCTTCGACGTCGGCGACCCAGGTGGAGACAGTGCGATCGATTGCCGCCCACCTGTCTGGGAAGGAGACGACAAGGTCTCCCGGCAACAGCCCGTTGTTCAGAAATCGTGGAGATGAGGTCGCGCCGGAGATGACATCCACAGAAAGCCGGTCGGCGAGGAAGGCAGTCAGCAGGCAACCGTAGATGTGATGTGCCGGTGCAAGCGCAATGATGCGGCGGCGCGAGGTGAAAAGGCCGGCAAAAAATCCAGCCTCCCCGTTCAGCACAGCAGCGCCATGCACGCATCTCTTCGGCAGGCCTGTCGAGCCCGACGTCAGGAAGGTCATCTTCGAAACACCGTCCGCCCAGGCGGCCTCGATAGCATCGAGCCAATCGCCGAACGTGTCCATTGCGGTCGGATCGAGATCCTGCTCGCCTTCGTAGAGGTGAAACATCTCGTTGATGGCAGACCCGACCATCATCATTTCCAGCGAATCCAAGCCAAGGCCTGCGTTGTCGTCGCGCCCCATGGACAGGTCCTCGGACCATGACCCCGCAGTGGAGGCTCTCACGCTGCGGGCTCCGCTTGACCGGTTTCTCGCGCTCTTCACCTCCGCCTCGATCAGGCTTTGCAGAACGCGGGCAGTCGCAGCGCGGCTGAGCATGAGGATCAGGCCAACACGGTTTTCATAGGTGCGGATTCCGTCCGGTTGCGGCCCGCGCGCTTGGCCCTGTAGAGCGCTCCGTCGGCAGCGGCAAGCAGTGCTGCCGCACTTCCGACTGACAAGGGACCGGCTGCACAGCCGAAGCTTGCCGTAACCTTCAGCAGCGAATCTCCGACACTCACGGGCACGGAGGCAATGGCGATCCGGACGCGCTCGGCGATTTCGACCGATTCCTCCAGAGACGTGTCGGGCAGGAGGATTGTGAATTCCTCGCCGCCGATGCGCGCAAACGTGTCGCCGGGCCGCATCATTGTCTGGCATGCGTTGGCCACCGAACGCAGCACATCGTCGCCGACGCTGTGGCCGTAGCTGTCGTTGATCAGCTTGAAGTGGTCTATGTCGAACATGAGGATGGCGAAGGATCGTCCGGAGCCGCGACTTAGCACATACTCTTTTTCGGCAGCTTCGAAGAACGCACCGCGGTTGTAGGCGCCGGTGAGGTGGTCGGTTCGCAACAGCCGCTTGAGTTCCAGCATATCCGTGTCACGCCGCTCCACCTTGCGCATGATGACGGTGTATCCCTGGATCGACGTGTCGCTGCCAGCCGTTTTGTCGGCGCATACGGCGATGAGGCTCTGGCACCAGTAACGCTCGCCGTCGCGTCGCAGGCCCCAGCCTTCGTCGATATGCCAGCCGTCCCTTCGTGCGTGTTCGAGGCGACGGTCCATATAGGCCCCCTGTCCGCCCGGCTGCGGCTCGACCAGATCGCCAATCGGCATCCCCTCCAACTCGAACGCGTCGAAGCCGGTCTGCTCCAGAAGGGTGGAATTTACCGCATCGATCACGCCATCCGTACCAAGCGATGCGACGCCGAAATCCTTGACACCCTCCAGCAGCGACCCGAACCACGTCTCGGCTTCCCTCAGCCGTCGCTCCTGGCGGACCTGAAGCGACACATCGGTCAGCGTCACCACGTAACGCTCGTCCTTCAGCTTGACGATGGTGCAGTTCAGGATGCGCTGCTCGTCGGGCTTGTCGGCGGCTATCGGCCCAGCGTAAATGCGGTGGTTATCGCAAATCGTTCCCCGCCTGCCGGCAAAATCCTGGATCAGCGAGCGCAATTCGGGAGCCGTGTTTTCAAACACCGTCAGCAAGTTTGTCATGATGCCGTCTGTCGCCAGCGGTATGACGAGTTTCATGGCAAGCGGGTTCATCAGGTTTATCGCGCCGTCGCGCGCCATGTCGACAAGGCCGACGGGACATGCGTAGACGAATTGCAGAAGCTTTTCGTATTCGATCTCTTGCGACTGTTCCATGACGGTGCCCGATCAGCGCAGTATCAGAATGTATCTCAGCGCCAAATCCGACCCTTTCAGCAGGCGAAGCCGAACAGGGGTGGGACGCATACGCAATGTCAGGACATAAGGAATGATGTCGTCGATCTGATCTTCGTCCTCGAACCGTTGCGCGACCAGAAAATTATTCATGCACTGGGCAATTTCATCGAAAAAGTCCGAACCCAGGACGGTTTCCCGACGAAGCCCGGCAAGAGATGATTCCGTCGCATTATAGCGTTCGACGATACCGTCTGCATTGAGGCCGACCACCCCGAATGCGAGGCTGTCGAACGTCGTGTCATCCATCTTTTCCAGAGCCAGCCCAGAAATACCTTCGAACGAAGCCGTCACCCTTGATCCCCACTCTGTCACATGGCCCCGTCGGAGCCAGCCCTGCAGAAATTAGCAGAACCTCCAAAGTGGTGGAATATCGTAAATTGACAAGAAGTGAAAACACAAACACTTAGCGGCCTCCGTGACGATCCGGGCGCCCTTAGGGATCGCGTCACAACCATGGCAGAAACACCGGCGCGGCGCCGCGCCATCCAAGGGTGCAATTGACATCAGGGACTTGCCTCAAGCCGACCGATAAGTGTCGCCGGTGGCAGCCAGACTCTTCTGCTGCGAATCATGCCAGCGTTCGAACTCGCGAGGCTTCAGCGGCTTTGCAAAGAGATAGCCCTGCGCCTCGTCGCAATGGATGCCGGCAAGAATGTCCCGGGCTTTCCTGGTTTCCACACCCTCGGCGACGACGCGGTAGCCGAGGTCGTGGCTGAGGGAAATCATCGATCGCACGAGGTTGCGCTCGCGCGTTCCGTCTTCCAGGTTTCTGATGAAGGACCGGTCGATCTTGACGACGGTTGCCGGCAGCAGCTGGAGATAGGACAAGCTGCTGTAGCCGGTGCCGAAATCATCGATGGAGAGACGGATGCCGGCCTCCGCCAGAGAGCGCAGCTTTTCCATTGCCTTTGCCGCGTCCTTCATGATCGAGCTTTCCGTCACCTCCAGCTCCAGCATCTCAACCGAAATTTCGTGGCGACGCAAAGCAAGACCGACCTGCTCGGCAAAGTCTTCCTCTTCCAGATTGGCTGCAGAGACGTTGACGGACAGCGGCATATGCAGGCCGGTGTCCTTCCAGGCCCTTGTCTGGCGAAGGGCGGCATCCAGAACCCAGGCTGTCATTTTCCGCACATGCGGCGAATGCTCGACGATCGCCACAAACTCGCCGGGCGAGACGGCGCCAAAGTCCGGGTGGCGCCAGCGCAACAGCACTTCGGCCGCCACGCAGCGACCACTTGCAAGATCTATGCGCGGCTGGAACACGACCGACAATTGATTGTCTGAATCGAGAGCCGTGCCGAAATCCTCCAGCAACCGGAAGGCGCGTTCGTGCTTGGCGTGGCTGGAGGCCGAAAAAAGGCTGACCCGGGCCTCGATGCTACGTGCATCCTGGGCGGCACTGTTCAATTGCTGCAAAAGTTCCGCCGGGATGATTTTTCTGGCGATAAACGGCGCAACACCCATCACCGGCGTCATCACGAACCTGAGGCTCAATCCAGCTTCGATCTGCGCCAGCATAACGCCAAGTCTGGCAAGATATTTTTGTTTTCGGACCGCTTTCGGAGCGATGAAAGCGAATTGCGTCGATGACACGTGATAGGTGGTTCTTGCGTGGCCGAGGGACAACCGGATGATCCGTCCGGCCTCCCGAATGCAGGTGTCTACATGGGCCGGACCCATCACCCGCGCGAGCGTATCGATCTGCGCGCTATCGGCAAGATCGACCAGAACGGCAAAACGTTGAAGCCCGCTGGCATCGTCCAGTACGAGGTCGGAAAGGTCGTCGAAGAACTGCACCCGGTTTGGCAGACCGCTGATCGGGTCGATCCGGCCGATGGAATGCTGCAGTTCGATTTGCGACATTACCATCGCGGCGAGGTCCCGCAAGCCCGAAAGCTCTTCCTCCGTCGCGGTGCGCGGCTCCGTTCCAAGGACGCAGAGGGCGCCGAGGCCGTGCCCCTCGCGCGTTATCAAAGGGGCGCCGGCATAGAAGCGAATGCCGCTTTTGCCAAGAACGCTTTCCCGGTAGCAACTGTCCCCTGCCATATCCGGAATGACCAACAGGTCCTTGGATTCCGCCACTTGCGCGCACGGCGCGCGATCCCGAGGAATGGAGTCGTGATCGACGCCGACGCGGGATTTGAACCATTGCCGATCGACGTCTGTCAGTGACACGGCAGCGATCGGTAGATTGAAAATTTTGCTTGCCATTCGCGTTATGCGATCAAAATTTTCACTGGCTGGCGTATCGAGAAGCCCGAGATTGTATAGCGCCTCGAGGCGCTCTTGCTCTGTTGAGTTTGTCATGGGAAATCTGTTCAAGCTGACGCTCCAATGCGTCTGATCACAAGCTAACACCTGTCGATTATCGATTACAGAAGAAAGCATATCTTATTTTAACAATGTGCCAGATGAGGCGCTTCACCGGCAATTCCAAGCATTTCATCGCCTATTGGCCTTGCTCCGGCCTGTCGGCGCCGGAGCCGCCGTTCCCTCGATGTTCGATACAAACGCTTTTGCTTTGCCGACAAGGCTGCTAGAGGGCGGCGTTTTGAAGCAAGGAAAAGATTATGAAAATGCTGGTTCGCCTGATCCTCGTCATCGTCATCGCACTGGTCGCGACGGTCGGTTTTCGCTGGTATCGCTACGTCACCAACACCGACAGCCCCTATGATGAAGTCGGCATCACGCTCAATTCCTCCATGCCCGCCCCGATCAACGCCTGGGGCTGCGCGCGCCTGAAGACGACGTTTTCCAACAACCTGCCCCCATACGGCTGCGCCGCTGCCGACGGCAAGAGCTGGAAGTAGGCTCGGTCTTTTAAAACAAATAGTCATTTGCACCGTGCGCCCATCCAAGCGCGCTGCAGCATCTGCCGGGGCAGCCAATCCCGGCAGCACGCTTGAGCCGACCCGGCTCGGGCACATTTGCGGCCTAAGCGCTTAGCCCAATAATTATGCAATTTCATGGATGCACAAAAAAGCGCTTGACGCCTCGCTGCAACGTGGCTTGAATGGAACCAATCAAACATTGGTTCGCCTTGAGCTGGAATATGACCGTGAGCAACCTGCCGGAAAATTCGACCTATGCTCTGGAACGGCTGAGAGGCCTGCTGCACTCGGGCGAGCTCGATGCAGACGGCAAGCTGCCCACCGAGCGGGCGCTGTCGGAACAGTTCGACGTCAGCCGTCGCGCCCTGCGCAGGGCTCTCGAGGTGCTGGAGGCAGAGGGTTTGATCTGGCGCAAGCAGGGATCCGGCACCTATGCCGGACCGCGCCCCGATGGCTGGAGCGAGCACGTCGGCTCGATCGTCGCCAGCACCGATATTACGGAAATCATGGAAGTCCGCTTGCGGATCGAACCGCAATTGGCCCAGCTTGCCGCGATCCGCGCCAAGGACATTTCGATCAGGCGCATGTACGAACTGGCGCAAAAGATCTACCGCAGCGACGATGCGGACGGTCGGGAATTGTGGGACGGCGCCCTGCACCGGCTGATCGCCCAGAGCGCCGGTAACCAGTTCTTCCTGACGATTTTCGACTTTATCAATCACGTTCGCCAGGACGAAGCGTGGCAAACCATTCGCGAATTGGCCCGCAGCAACAGCCGCACGCGGGAGCGGACCCACGATCAGCATCGGGCCATCATCGACGCGATCGCGGCACGCGACCCGATGGGCGCCGCCGAAGCGATGCGACAGCACCTTTTGCTGCTGCAGGAAAGCCTGATCCGCGTCACCTCCTTCGACGCCCAACTGCCGGCACTGCGGCAAGAGGATGCCTGAGGCAGCATTGAGAATACCACAGATGGATCCGGCCTTGACCGGACCGCGCCATAAACAGGGGAAACAAAAATGAAAATCGCCAAATTTCTATCGCTCCTCTCCATCGGCACCCTCTGCGCCCTGCCGGCGCTCGGTGCCGAGCTAAAAATCGGGCTGCAGGACGACGCCGATGTGCTCGACCCCGCCCAATCCCGTACCTTCGTCGGCCGCATCGTCTATACGGCCTTGTGCGACAAGCTGGTCGATGTGACGCCGAAGCTCGAGTTCGTTCCGCAGCTGGCGACAGCCTGGAAGTGGTCGGCTGATGGCAAGGAGCTGACGATGACGCTACGCCAGGGCGTCAAGTTCCACGACGGCACACCCTTCAACGCCCAGGCTGTCGTAGACGATATCCAGCGCAACAAGACGATGCCGGAATCGCGACGTAAGAGCGAACTCTCCTCCGTCACCAACATCGAGGCAACCAGCGAATACGAGGTGAAGTTCACGCTGAAAGCGCCGGATGTGACACTGCTTGCCCAGCTCTCCGACCGCGCCGGCATGATGGTGTCGCCCACAGCCGCCAAGGCCGCCGGTGCAAAATTCGGAGATCATCCCGTCTGCTCCGGCCCGTTCAAGTTCGTCGAGCGGGTGCAACAGGACCGCATCGTGCTTGAGAAGTTCCAGGACTACTGGAACAAGGACAATATCTTCATCGACAAGATTACCTATCTTCCGATCCCGGACACGACAGTGCGCCTCGCCAATCTGCGCTCGGGCGATCTCGACATGATCGAGCGCGTTTCAGCCACCGATGTGGCGACGGTCAAGGGCGACCCCAAGCTCGCCTATGCCGACGCCGTCGGCACGGGCTGGCTCGGCATCTACGCCAACATCGGCAACGGTCCGCGCGCCAAGAACCCGATGGGTGAGGACAAGCGGTTGCGCCAGGCATTCTCGCTTGCCATCGACCGGGAGGCGGCAATGCAGATCGTCTTCGACGGCACGGCGCTGGCCGGAAACCAGCCGTTTTCGCCCAATAGCCCCTGGTTCGACAAGGATATCCCGGTGCCCGCCCGCGATGTGGACAAGGCCAAAGCCCTGATCAAGGCGGCCGGCTTTGAGCGCGTGCCCGTAGAAATCGCCGTCACCAACGATCCCGTCACCCTGCAGATGATGCAGATCATCCAGTCGATGGTCGCCGAAGCCGGCTTCGACGTAACGCTGAAGCCGACGGAATTCGCCACCCTGCTCGATGCCCAGACGGCCGGAAACTATCAGCTCAGCCGCTCCGACTGGTCGGGACGGGCCGATCCGGATGGTAACATCCAGCAGTTCGTTACCACCGGCGCCGGACTGAACGATTCCAAGTACAGCAACCCCGAGGTCGACAAGCTGCTGGTCGAAGCTCGCCAGTCGCAAGACGCCGCAGTCCGCAAGCAAAAATACAATGCGGCGCTCGCCATCCTCAACGATGAATTGCCGATCATCTATCTCGGCCATTCCGCCTGGATCTGGGCCTACAACAAGGCCGTCACCGGCTTTGTCCCCTCGCCTGATGGCATGATCCGCATGGTCGGCGTCAAGAAGAGCGGCTAATCGAGCCAGCCGCGCGGGGAACTCTCGCGCGGCCGATGCAAAAGGTTGGGATCGGCCATGTACACCTACATCGGAAAGAGACTGCTCGTCGCCATACCGACGCTCATCATCATCTCGATCTTCGTCTTTTCGCTGCAGAAGCTTTTGCCCGGCGATCCCGTCCTTGCCATGGCGGGCGAAGAGCGGGACCCGCAGGTCATAGAATTCCTGCGTGAGAAATACCGGCTGAACGATCCCGTCGTCTATCAATACGGGTACTGGCTGGGCGCGGTGCTCAAGGGCGACCTTGGCATCTCGCTGCGCACCAACCAGCCCGTCCTCACCCTGGTCGCCCAGAAACTGCCGGTGACCTTGCAGCTGGCCATCATGTCGATGATTTTTGCCGTCGTCATCGGCATTCCGATGGGCATCCTCGCGGCCGTCAAGCGCAACACGATCATCGACTTTTTCGCCAACATCGTCGCGTTGTGCGGCCTGTCGATCCCGAATTTCTGGCTCGGCATCATGTTGATCCTGCTGATTTCGGTAAAGCTCGGCTGGCTGCCGGCCTCCGGCTACCAGCCCTTCTTCGACGATCCGCTGCAATCGATCAAGACGATGCTGATGCCCGCCTTCGTGCTGGGCAATGCGCTGGCGGCAACCCTGATGCGCCACACACGATCCTCCATGCTGAGCGTGCTCAGCGCCGATTACATCCGAACGGCGCGCGCCAAGGGTCTCAAGGAATCTGCCGTGGTATTGCAGCATACGTTTCGCAATGCGCTGCTGCCGATCATCACCGTCAGTGCCCTGCTGTTCGGCGAACTGCTGGCGGGCGCGGTGCTGACCGAGCAGATCTTCACCATTCCCGGCTTCGGCAAGCTGATCGTCGATGCCGTCTTCAACCGCGACTATGCGGTCGTCCAGGGCGTGGTGCTCTGCACCGCCGTGGGCTTCATTTTCATGAACCTCGTTGCCGACGTGTTTTCCGTCCTTCTCAATCCGAGACTAAGGGCCGCCCTATGAGCACGATCAACCCCGTCGCTTCCATCCCGGTTTCAACCGCCAGCCCGCGCTCGACCAACCGCGCATGGCGCAAGCTCAAAGCCAACAAGGGCGCGCTCATTGGGCTTGTCATCATCCTGTTCTTTGTCGTCATGGCGATTGCAGCACCCCTCCTGCCCATCCCCAATCCTATCGCCACCAGCTGGTCTTCCATCCGCAAGGCACCCTCAGCGGCCCATTGGCTGGGCACCGACGACATCGGTCGCGACATCCTTTCGCGCATGATCTGGGGCGCGCGGGCGTCGCTGATGGCCGGCATCTTCTCGGTGGCCATCGCAGTCGTCATCGGCGTGCCGCTCGGCCTTATCTCCGGCTATTTCGGCGGCTGGATCGACATGATCATCTCGCGTGTGACGGAAGCGTTTCTCGCCATGCCTTTCCTGATCATGGCCATCGCGCTTGCCGCCTTCCTCGGACCAAGCCTCACCAACGCCATGATTGCCATCGGCCTCTCCGCCATGCCCGTCTTCATCCGCCTGACGCGCGGCCAGGTGATGGCCGTCAAGACCGAGGAATATGTCGAAGGCGCCCGCTCGATCGGTCTTCGTCACTTCAGCATCATCACCCGCTACATCCTGCCCAACGTGCTCGCCCCGATCCTCGTACAGGCCACCCTAACCATCGCGACGGCAATCATTGCCGAGGCGAGCCTCTCATTCCTCGGCCTCGGCCAGCAGCCGCCGGCACCGAGCTGGGGCTCCATGCTCAACGTCGCCAAGAACTTTCTCGGCCAGGCGCCGTGGATGGCCATGTGGCCTGGAGCGGCGATCTTCCTCGTCGTTATCGGTTTCAATCTTCTCGGCGACGGACTTCGCGATGCCCTCGACCCGCGCGATGCCTGATAACTCTCAAAGGACTTTGCCATGAACGCTTTTACCACGCGCCCCGAGATCCTCGGCACCTTCGGTGTTGTCACATCCACCCACTGGATCGCCTCGGCGGTCGGTATGAGCATCCTGGAAAAGGGAGGCAATGCATTCGACGCCGCTGTTGCTACCGGTTTCGTCCTGCAGATCATAGAACCGCATCTGTGCGGTCCAGGCGGCGATCTGCCGGCGCTGATCTATTCGAAGAAGAAGGGCAAGGTGGAGGTGATCTGCGCCCAGGGTCCCGCCCCGGCCGGCGCCACCATCGAGCACTACACGAGTGAAGGCCTGACGCTCATTCCCGGCGATGGGCTGCTATCGACCGTCATTCCGGGCGCCTTCGACGGCTGGATGCTAATGCTGCGCGACTATGGCACGATGACCGTCCGCGATGTTCTTGAGCCGGCTATTTATTACGCCGAAAATGGCCATCCAGTCCTTCCCCGGGTTTCGGCAACCATCAAGGGCCTTTCCCAATTCTTCGAAACGGAGTGGCCTACATCCCATGCCCACTGGCTTCCCGGCGGTTCTCATCCGGAGCCACATTCGAATTTTCGACAGCCGGCACTGGCCGAAACATGGCGCCGGGTTATCGCCGAGGCGGAAAGCAAGCGCGGCCGCGAGGCGCAGGTCGATGCTGCCCGAGACGCATTCTACAAAGGGTTCATTGCCGAGGCGATCGATGGCTACGTGCGCAACAATGCGGTGATGGACGCGAGCGGAACAAGGCACAAGGGCGTACTGACCGGCGAAGACATGGCCGGCTGGTCGGCGACCGTCGAGGCGCCGCAGACGTTCGACTATCATGGCTGGACGGTGGCAAAGACCGACACCTGGGGTCAGGGACCCGTCTTCCTGCAGGCGCTGTCGCTGTTGAAAGGCTTCGATATCGCCGCGATGGACCCGGCGGGCGCCGATTTCGTCCACACCGTCACCGAGGCGATGAAGCTCGCCTTTGCCGACCGCGAGGTCTACTACGGCGATCCCGATTTCTGCGACGTACCGCTCGACCACCTCCTGTCGGAAGCCTATGCTGCGGAACGTCGCAAGCTGATCGCACCCGAAGCCTCGATCGACCTGCGCCCCGGCAAGCTTGTGGGTTTCGAGGCCCAGTGGGACGCGACGATGGCCATGCTGGATAACTCGGCTGCCAAGTCGGGCGCCGTCTACGAGCCGACCATGTCGCATCTGACCGAAAAGCGCGGCGACACCGTGCATATCGACGTGATCGACCGCGAGGGCAACATGGTGTCCGTGACACCCTCGGGCGGCTGGCTGCAATCGTCTCCGACCATTCCGGGCCTCGGCTTCTGCCTCAATTCCCGGGCCCAGATGTTCTGGCTGAAGCCTGGGCTGCCCTCGTCGCTTGCACCCGGCAAGCGGCCGAGGACCACCCTGACGCCGTCGATAGCACTCCACGAGGGCCGCCCGGCTCTGTCTTTCGGAACGCCCGGTGGCGACCAGCAAGACCAGTGGCAGCTGGTGTTCTTCCTGCACTACGTCCACCACAAGATGAACCTGCAGCAGGCGATCGACACGCCGCTGTTCCACACGACCCATTTTCCGAGCTCGTTCTATCCCCGCACCCGCGAGCCAGGCGGTTTGACGGTGGAGGCGAATTTCGGGTCGGAGGTGCTGGAAGCCCTGCGCGCCAAGGGTCACCGGTTGACGGTTGCGGACGAGTGGACCGTTGGCCGGCTGACTGCGGCCGGACGCGACGCCTGCGGCTTGCTCCGGGCAGCGGCCACACCGCGGCTAATGCAAGCCTATGCAGTGGGGCGTTGATATGACCTGGTCCATCGTTACCCGCGATCCCGAAACCGGCCACCTCGCCATCGCCGTCGCCACGCGTTTTTTCGCGGTCGGCAGCATCGTGCCTCATATACGCGGGGGTGTCGGCGCCATCGCGACGCAGGCTTTCTCGAGCCCGCTCTATGGAACGGACGGCCTGATCATGTTGGCCGAGGGCAAGACGCCGCAGCAGACCATTGCTGCACTCACAAATCGCGACGACGGCCACGAGCAGCGTCAATTGCACCTGATCGACGGCAAGGGCCGCAACGCAGCCTTTACCGGGGGAAAATGCATCGATTGGGCCGGCCATCTCGTCGACGAGAACGTTTCCGTTGCCGGCAACATGCTGTCCGGCCCGCAGGTGATCGCCAAAACGCTCGAGACATTCAAGAAGACGTCCGGAGCGCCGTTGGCCGAACGGCTGCTGGAAGCGATGCAGGCCGGCGAAGACGCCGGCGGCGACAAGCGCGGGCAGCAATCTGCAGCGCTCGTGATTTACCGCGACCAGGACTATGCCTGGCTCAACATCCGCGTCGACGACCACGCCGAACCGCTCGCCGAACTGCGGCGTCTCTACGCCGTGGCAAAGGAGCGCTACCTGCCCGTCGCCGAAACCGCGCCAACCCGGGAGAACCCGAGCGGCATGATCGACCGCAGCGCAATCGATGCGGAAATTGCGCGGATGGAGGCCGAGCGCAAGGCCGCCGGGCTATCGTCGGCCTCCTTTGCCACCTCGCCGAAATCCGTTTGAAACTCGGCCGCCCATAGCAGATATCGAGGTACTCCATGACCGATACAGCCGCTGAGAAGACCATGACCGGTGCAGTGCCGGTGCTGTCAGTCTCCCATCTGACGACCTCTTTTCGCGTCGATGGCCAGTGGCGTTCGGTCGTCCGCGACATCTCCTTCGATGTCATGCCCGGTGAAACCGTGGCGATTGTCGGGGAAAGCGGGTCGGGCAAGAGTGTGACCTCGCTGTCGATCATGCGCCTGCTTGCTGCCAACAGCAGCCGGATCGAGGGCAGCATCCTGCTTGGAGGCCGCGATATCCTTTCACTGTCCGACAAGGAAATGAGAGGCGTTCGCGGCAAGGACGTCGCGATGATCTTCCAGGAGCCGATGACCTCGCTCAATCCGATCTTCACCATCGGCCGCCAGATCTCGGAAGCACTCACCTGCCACGGCGATATTTCGAAGGCCGAGGCAAAGGCAGAGACCATTCGCCTCCTTGAGAAGGTGCGCATTCCCAACGCCGCCTCGCGCTTCAATGAGTATCCGCACCAGTTCTCTGGTGGCATGCGCCAGCGGGTGATGATTGCCATGGCGCTGGCCTCGAGGCCGAAGCTGTTGATCGCCGACGAGCCGACCACCGCGCTCGACGTAACGATCCAGGGGCAGATCCTAGACCTCATCAAGATCCTGCAGGAGGAGGAAGGCATGTCCGTCCTCTTCATCACCCACGACATGGGCGTCGTCGCCGAAATTTCCGACCGCACCATCGTCATGTATCGCGGCGAAGCGGTCGAGAGCGGCGCGACCGACGATATCTTCCATCGCGGCAAGCATCCCTATACCCGGGCTCTCCTCTCCGCCGTCCCCCGCCTCGGTTCGATGACGGACAAGGCCTGGCCGCTGCGTTTCCCCGTCGTCGATGCGGCAACCGGTGTCCTCCAGCAACCGGGCGAGGTGGCAGACACCGTCGATCGCCGCCAGACGCCGATCCTCGACGTCAAGAACCTCACCACCCGCTTCGATATCCATGGCGGCCTGCTGGGGCGAAAGACCGGCGCCATCCATGCGGTGGAAAACGTCTCGTTCGATCTTTTTCAGGGCGAAACGCTGTCGCTTGTCGGCGAAAGCGGTTGCGGCAAGTCGACCACCGGGCGCTCCATCATGCGTCTCATAGAGCCCGATGGCGGAGAGGTGCATCTCGACGGCTACGACGTGATGAAGCTGGATTCACTGGCCCTTCGCCAGATGCGTCGCAGCATCCAGATGATCTTCCAGGACCCGTTCGCCAGCCTCAATCCCCGCCTGACCATCGGCTTTACCGTCGCCGAGCCCGTGATCGAGCACGGCCTCGCGACCCGCACCCAGGCGCGCGACAAGGCGGCCGACCTGCTGGAACGTGTCGGCCTGAAGGCCGACATGATGAGCCGCTACCCGCACGAGTTTTCCGGCGGCCAGCGTCAGCGCATCTGCATCGCCCGTGCCCTGGCGCTCGATCCGAAGGTCATCGTCGCCGACGAGAGCGTCTCGGCGCTCGATGTCTCCATCAAGGCGCAGGTCTGCAATCTGCTGATGGACCTGCAGCAGAGCCTGCACCTCGCCTTCCTGTTCATCTCCCACGACATGGCGGTTGTCGAGCGCGTCAGTCACCGTGTCGCCGTGATGTATCTGGGTGAGATCGTCGAGATCGGACCGCGCGCGGCGGTGTTCGAAAACCCGCAGCATCCCTATACGAAGAAACTCATCGCGGCGGTTCCAGTCCCCGATCCCTCGCGCCGGGGCATCAAGCGGGATATGTCGACGGATGAGCTCAGAAGCCCGATCCGTGCCATCGGCTATGAGCCGCCTGTACGCAGCTACCGCGAAGTATCTGCCGGTCACCTCGTGCGGCTCGACGAGCCCGCCTGACCGGCAGTTTGCGCAGACCCTATCCGGGCTCTGATGTCGTGATCATCATGCGTCCTGCAGATAGGGCGCGATCAGGCTGAGGTCGGCTTCGCTCAGGCGATCGGTGGCGGTGTTTTTCTGGTGCCAGTAGGGGTATTGCAGCCAGGCTTGGCTGACCTTGTCGAGCCCTGCCCGCTCCTCGTCGGTAAGCTTGAGTTCGGCAGCAGCAAGGTTGTCCCTGAACTGCGCTTCCGTGCGGCCGCCGATGATGACGGAGGTCACGCCCTTGCGGCCGATCAACCAGGCAAGAGCCACTTGGGCGGCAGACACGCCACGGCTGTCGCCGATTTCAACCAGCGCGTCGACGATCTTCCAGAGGCGGTCTTCGTCGCGGATCGGCGGTTCGGTCCAGCCGGCAAACTGGCGCGTACCTTCGGGAGCTGCCTGATTGCGGCGATGCTTGCCTGACAGAAGACCGCCGGAAATCGGGCTCCAGATCAGGATACCGAGACCCTGGTCGATGCTGATCGGGATGAGTTCGTTTTCAGCGTCGCGGCTTTCCAGCGTGTAGTGGATCTGCTGGCTGACAAAGCGCTGGTAACGATCACGCTCGGCAACGCCAAGCGCCTTCATGATGTGCCAGCCGGAAAAATTGGAGCAGCCGATATAGCGGACCTTGCCCTGACGCACGAGCGTATCCAGCGCCTCCATGGTTTCCTCGACCGGCGTCGTCCCGTCCCATTCGTGGACTTGATAGAGGTCTATGACGTCGGTCTTCATGCGCTTGAGGCTGGCTTCGCAACCGGCGATCAGGTGCTGGCGGGAGAGGCCGCTGCTGTTCGGGCCTTCGCCCATCGGGAAGCGCACCTTGGTGGCGACCAGCACATCGTTCTTGCGGGGCCCACCGATGATCTCGCCGAGAATTTCCTCGCAGACACCTTGCGAATAGGCGTCGGCCGTGTCGATTAGGTTGACGCCGGCATCGACGCAGATATCGACGAGGCGCCGCGCCTCGTTGACGCCGAGATCACCGACGGTCTTCGCCCAGCCGACACCGCCGAAGGTCATGGTGCCCATCGTGATCGTCGAGACTTTCAGGCCCGAACGGCCGAGTTGCCGATATTCCATTTCTCTCTCCCATTTTCGCACCGGCTCCAATCGCCGGTCAATTCCGCCCCGACTGAACCAATGATAAGACCGACAGTTGCATCCTTATCAAATGACACATGCGACGTTATGTACAGTATAGGGCCAGCTGCTGGTGAAGTTGCCTGCGTTATTACAGATGTCAGACGTGCAATGCGTCAGTCGGGTGCCCGCAGCCGGTAGCCGACGCCCGTTTCCGTGGTGATATAAACCGGCTGGTCGGGCGATGCCTCGATCTTCTGCCTGAGTTGACGGACATAGACGCGCAGATACTGCACGTCGGCGGCAGGTCCCCAGACCTGTTTCAGGACGAACTGATGCGTCAGCACCTTGCCGGCATGTTGCGCCATGACGCGGAGGATGTCGTACTCCTTTGGCGACAATTTGACCTCGACGCCATCCACCCGGACGATCCGCTTGACGAGATCGACGGATAGTCCTCCGGTCTGGAAAATGGCCTTCTCACCCTGTTGCTGCAGCCGGTGTCTCAAGGCGACGCGTATGCGGGCGGCAAGTTCGTTGACGCCGAAGGGCTTGGTCACATAGTCGTCAGCGCCGATTTCCAGCGCTTGGACGATGCCGCCCTCGTCCGTCCGGCTGGAGAGAATGACGACAGGGATGATCACCCCCTCGTCGCGCCATTGCTGCAGCATTTCGTGACCGGGTTTGTCCGGCAGTCCGAGATCGAGGATGATGAGGTCAGGCGGCTCGTTCTTGACAAGCCGGGCCGCCGAGAGGGCATCGGCAGCCTCGATGACATCGTAGCCCTGCGCCGTCAGCCCGACGCGCAGGAGCCGACGGATCGGTGGTTCATCGTCGACGATGAGGATCTTGATCGCTGCGCCTGTCATCTGAGATCTTCCATTGGGTGAGCGTCGATTGCGCGCGGCAGGCGAATGGTGAAGGCGGCGCCTGCCCGGTCGATACGGTTTGCTGCCGTGACGGTGCCACCCATCGCCTCGACGAAGCCGCGGCAGATCGACAATCCGAGGCCTGTCCCGGCGCGCACCTGGTCTCCCTTGCGGACGCGGTAGAACGTGTCGAACACGCGTTCGAGGTCATCGCCCGGAATGCCCGGTCCCTCGTCGGCCACCTCGACGAAGACGTTGTAGGGATTGGCCCAGCTGCGGATACTGATGGTCGACCCCTCCGGGGCATATTTTGCGGCGTTGTCGAGGAGGTTGAAGAACACCTGCTCGAGAAGCACCGGATCGACGCGCACCATCGGCAGGTCTGCGGCAATTTGCAGCTGCGTCTGGTGGTGGGCGAGGATTTTGGCGCTCCGCCGAAGCGCGCTGCCGGCGATATCCTCTATGAAGTACAGCGCACTGTTCGGCTCCATCGCGCCCGACCCGATGCGCGTCATGTCGAGAAGGTTGGCAATGAAGCGGTTCAGCCGTTCGGATTCGTCAACGATGGTCGACAGTAGGTCGGCGCGGTCCTCGGCAGTCATCGAATCCAGATAGTCGCGCAACGTCCCGGCAGCACCGAGGATGGCCGCCAGCGGCGTCTTCAGATCATGGGAAATGGAGGTCAGCAATGCCGATCGCAACCGATCCGCTTCGACGGCAAGCTTGGCGCGGTCGACGTCGCCGACGAGCTGAATGCGCTCGATGGCGAGTGCGGCCTGATCCGCCAGCGCGTCCAGCAGGCGCTGCTGCTCCGGCGTCAGCAGCGGGCCGTCGCGCCGATCGCTGTCGAGGCCGATCACGCCGACGGCCGAGCGGCCGGTGCGCAGCGGAACATAGAGGCGCTTGGCGCCTGGCAGCGTATCGGCGCCGCGACCGGCGGCGTGGTTATGATCCCAGGCCCAGCGCGCAGCCGCGATGTCGGCGTCGTCCAGCGTGTCGTCCGGCGGATAGCCCGCCTTGACGGCAATCGTGCCGTCTTCCGGCAACAGCAGCACGACGCGAACCTTGAGCATGGAGGCCAGCTGGAAGGCCGTTGCCCACAGAACGTCGTCCAGCGTGCCGGTGCCGGCGAGCTTCTTCGAAAACAGATACAGGTCTTCAGTGGTCCGGGCGCGATGGCGGGCGGCAGCGGCTTGCCGTTGCACCGTTGCCGTCAGGTTGCTGGCGATGATCGCCACGCCGAAAAAAAAGAACAGCGCCAGCACGCTTTCGGGATCGCTGATCGTGAAGGTGTAGCGCGGCGGCAGAAAGAAGAAATTGAAGGCCAGCGAACCGAGCACCGATGAATAGAGCGCTGGCCGCAGCCCGTGCATGACAGCCGAGGTCAGCACCGCCATCAGGAAGACGAGTGCCAGGTTGCGGACATCGAGGAACTGGTCGAGGAGTGCGCCGACCATCAGCGCGATGACGACATAACCGGTGGCAAGGAGATAGGCTTTCAAGTCGAACGACGGAACGGCTGTGGCGCTGGCGACACCCCGTCCTGCCACCGGCGCATCCTTGTCGTTGCCGGAAATGACGTGGACGCTGATATCGCCGGCGCGCCGGATCAGCGCGTCCGATGCCGACCCCAAGAAGGTGTCCCGCCAGCGCCGCTTGCGCGGTGCGCTGGTGACGATATGGGTGACGTTCTGGCTGGCGGCGTGCTGCAGCAGTTCCTCGGCGACGTCCCGCCCCGGAATGGTGATCGCCTCGCCGCCCAGCTGTTCGGCAAGCCTCAGGGTGGCCGCGATCGTGTCGCGCTCCGTCTCCGAGAGATTGATCGAACGGTTTGTCTCCACATAGACCGCCGACCACCGCGCCCGAAGGCGCGATGCCATCCGCGCCCCGTAGCGCACCAGCGATGCCGAGCGCGGATCTTCATCGACGGAGACGAGAATACGCTCGCCGGCGGCCCAGGGCCCGGCAATCGCATTGGCCTGCATGTGCGTCAAAAGCTGGTCGTCGACGCGCTGGGCAGTGCGGCGCAAGGCCAGTTCACGCAGGGCCGTGAGGTTGCCCGGCGTAAAATAGTTCGTCAGCGCCCGCTCCGCCGTCTTGGCGACATAGACCTTGCCGTCGTGCAGGCGCTTGATGAGATCGTCCGGCGTCAAGTCGATGATCTCGACGTCGTCGGCCATGTCGATGATCGAGTCCGGAACTGTCTCGCGAACCCGGATTCGGGTGATCTGCGATACGACGTCGTTGAGGCTTTCGACGTGCTGGATGTTCAGGGTCGTGTAGACGTTGATCCCGCGGTCGAGCAGCTCCTTGACATCGAGGTAGCGTTTCGGGTGGCGGCTGCCCTCCGCGTTGGTGTGGGCCAGCTCGTCGACCAGCACCCAGTCCGGTCGCCGGGCGAGGATAGCGTCGAGATCCATCTCCTCGAGCAGCTGCCCCTTGTAGGGCAGCTTGACGCGCGGGACGATCTCGAAGCCGGAAAGCAGGGCCTGCGTTTCCGTGCGCCCATGGGTCTCGACGACGCCGATGACGACGTCGAAACCGTCGGCGATCTTGGCTCGCCCGGAGACAAGCATCTCGTAGGTCTTGCCGACCCCCGGAGCAGCACCCAGAAAGATCTTCAGGCGACCGCGTGTTTCCGCCCGGGCCTTCTCCAACAGGGCGTCGGGTGAAGGTCTCAGCAATTGATCGCGGTCGCCTGCAGACATGACGTCGTTCTTTCGCAATTGGCCCATGCCCGGGGGCGGGCCAAGGCCTGTTAGGTGGCCATGGCGTCAAGAGCCTGGTTGAGAGCCAGAACGTTGACCGTGGCCTCGCCCAGAATGCCGAGTTCGCGGCCCTGGACGACAGTGTCAATCAACGTCTTTACCTTGGCTTCGTCCAAGTTGCGAGCCTTGGCAATCCGGGGTACCTGAAAGTATGCCGCCTCCGGAGAAATGGCCGGATCGAGGCCGCTGCCGGAAGCGGTCACGAGATCGGCGGGCACCTCTGCATTCGGATTAGTAGCCTTGGCGGCCTCATAGTCGGCCTTCACGCGGTCGATCAGCTTCTTCGAGGTCGGGCCGAGGTTGGAGCCCCCGGAACTGGCAGCATTATAGCCATCGCCGGCAGCAGACGGACGTCCGTGGAAATATCGGTCGCTGGCAAACGCCTGTCCGATCAGCCTGGAGCCGATGACCTTGCCGTCCTTGACGACAAGACTGCCGGCGGCCTGTGTCGGAAACAGCGCCTGGGCGG
The DNA here is from genome assembly GCF_007000325.2 of Rhizobium rhododendri. Taxonomy (GTDB): domain Bacteria; phylum Pseudomonadota; class Alphaproteobacteria; order Rhizobiales; family Rhizobiaceae; genus Rhizobium; species Rhizobium rhododendri. The sequence continues at coordinate 1,373,663 of NZ_CP117268.1, forward strand.
CGCCGGTCATTGCCAGCGGATAAAGAAGGCCGGTGAGAGCCGTGGTCACGACGATCATCACAATGGCGGGGCGGAGCTGGTTCAGCATTTATGAGTACTCCCTGGTTGGGGTGAAAGCGAGAATGCGGCGGTGGCGACGCGGGTTATGCAAGGCCAAGCGCCGTGACGATCATGTCGATTGCCTTGATGCCGATGAAAGGCACGATGACGCCGCCGAGACCGTAGATGAGCAGATTGCGGCTGAGCAGCGCGCCGGCACCGATAGGCCGGTATTTGACACCCTTCAGCGACAGCGGGATCAGGGCGATGATGATCAATGCGTTGAAGATGATCGCTGACAGGATAGCACTCTGCGTCGAGGCCAGCCCCATGATGTTGAGCGCCTTCAGCTGCGGGTAGAAGGCGATGAACATGGCCGGGATGATCGCAAAATACTTGGCGATGTCGTTGGCGATCGAGAAGGTGGTGAGCGCGCCGCGGGTCATGAGCAACTGCTTGCCGATCTCGACGATCTCGATCAACTTGGTCGGATCGCTGTCAAGATCGACCATGTTGCCCGCTTCTCGTGCCGCAACCGTGCCGGTGTTCATAGCCACGCCGACATCGGCCTGGGCCAGCGCCGGGGCGTCGTTGGTGCCGTCGCCGCACATGGCGACGAGCTTGCCCTTGGCCTGTTCCTCGCGCATCAGCGCCAGCTTCATTTCAGGCGTCGCCTGGGCGAGGAAGTCGTCGACACCGGCTTCGGCAGCGATGGCCGCTGCGGTCATCGGATTGTCGCCCGTGATCATCACGGTGCGGATGCCCATGCGGCGCAGTTCGGCAAAGCGTTCGCGGATGCCGCCCTTGACAATGTCCTTGAGCTGGATGACGCCGAGCAGGCGCCCGTCGCGGGCAACGGCCAGCGGTGTCGCACCCGATTTTGCGATCTCGTCGGCAATAGCCTGCAACTCGCGCACGACGTCATGATCGGCACTGCCGGAAGACGCACCGGCGCCGGTGACATAGGCAAGCACGGAGTCGACGGCACCCTTGCGGATCGACGATCCATCGACATCGACGCCGCTCATGCGGGTCTGCGCCGTGAATGGCACGAAGGTGGCCGACAGCGCCGTCATGTCGCGGCCACGGATCGCGTACTTCTCCTTGGCGAGCACGACGATCGAGCGGCCTTCCGGCGTTTCATCGGCAAGCGAGGCCAGCTGCGCAGCGTCGGCAAGATCCTGCTCGGTAACACCCCGCACAGGCCTGAAGGATGTTGCCTGGCGATTGCCGAGCGTGATCGTGCCGGTCTTGTCGAGCAGCAGCGTATCGACGTCACCGGCAGCTTCCACGGCGCGGCCCGACATGGCGAGCACGTTGAAGCGGACCAGACGGTCCATGCCGGCAATGCCGATGGCCGACAGTAGCGCGCCGATGGTGGTCGGGATGAGCGTGACGAACAGCGCGACCAGGATGATGATCGGGATCGAGCCGCCGGCGTAGGAGGCAAAGCTCGGGATCGTGGCGGTAGCGAGAACGAAGATCAGCGTCATCCCGGCGAGCAGGATGTTGAGGGCGATCTCGTTCGGGGTCTTTTGACGTTCGGCGCCTTCCACCAGGGCGATCATGCGGTCGATGAAGGTCGAGCCGGCAGCCGCGGTGATGCGGACCCGGATCTGGTCGGATAGCACCTGCGTGCCGCCGGTCACAGCCGAACGGTCGCCGCCGGACTCGCGGATGACAGGGGCGGATTCGCCGGTGATTGCCGCCTCGTTGACGGAGGCAACGCCTTCGATCACTTCGCCGTCCGACGGGATGATGTCACCGGCCTCGACCAGCACGACATCGCCGACCTTGAGGCTCGTGCCAGACACCATGGTGAAGGCATCCCGGCTTCCCGACTGCAGCAGCTTGGCCTGGGTTTCCGTGCGCGATTTGCGCAGCGAGGCCGCCTGCGCCTTGCCGCGCCCTTCGGCAACAGCTTCGGCGAAATTGGCAAACAGGACCGTGAACCAGAGCCAAATATTGACCTGCAGCGAAAAGCCGAGATTGCTTCCGCCGGTGGCCAGATCACGGATGAACAGCACCGTCGTCAGCAGGGAAACTGTCGCAACGACAAACATGACCGGGTTCTTGGAAAGCGTACGCGGGTTAAGCTTTGCGAATGCACCGCCGATGGCGGGTATGAGAATGCGACTATCGAGGATACTCGCAGATTTTGCCTGGCTCATTGAGAGACTCCAGCGAAAGAGGAAGCGTGATCGGATGGGCCGGTCAGCCGTGAAGGATTTTGAAAGCGGCAAGCACGACCAGCAGGATGGCCATCATCATCAGGATGACGTCCGAGGCGCGGGTCGTGGCTGCCGGCCCTCGTGCCGGCGAACCGGCGCGAGGGCGTGTACGTTTGCGCAGCATGTGTCGCAGGATCATCTGGAAGACCTCAGAATGTCTGTCCGGCGATCATCATCAGATGCTCGACCACCGGTCCGAGCGCCAGCGCCGGGAAGAAGGTCAGGCCACCGACGATGACGATCGTGCCGACAAGTAGGCCGACGAACAGCGGACCATCGGTCGGGAATGTCCCGGCGGACGACGGGACCCGCTTCTTGGTGACCAGCGATCCGGCAATCGCCAGAGCCGGGATGATCACCAGGAAGCGACCCATCAGCATCGAGATGCCAAGCGTGATGTTGTACCAGGGCGTATTGCCCGAGAGGCCGCCGAAGGCAGAACCGTTATTGGCAGCCGTCGAGGTGTAGGCATAGAGGATCTCCGAGAAGCCATGCGGCCCGGCCGTGCCGATGGAGGCAACGGCGCTCGGAAGCACGGAGGCAATCGCCGTGAAGATCAGCATCGCGGTCGGCAGGCAAAGAATGGCAAGGATCGCCATCTTCATTTCCTTGGCCTCGATCTTCTTGCCGAGATATTCCGGCGTGCGGCCGACCATCAGGCCGGCAACAAAGATGGCGATGATCACGAACAGCACGATGCCGTAGAAGCCTGCGCCGACGCCGCCGACGATGACTTCGCCGAGCTGCATGTTAATCAGCGGAATAAGGCCTCCGAGCGCCGTGAAGCTACCATGCATGGCGTTGACCGCGCCGCATGAGGCCGCCGTGGTGATGACGGCGAAGAGCGAGGAAAGCACCACGCCGAAGCGCACTTCCTTGCCTTCCATGTTGCCGCCCTGCAGACCGAAGGCATGCATCAAGGGATTACCGGCAGCCTCGGCCCAGTAGGTGACACCGACACCGACGACAAACAGGATGCCCATCGTTGCGAGGATTGCCCAGCCCTGCCGCTGATTGCCGACCATCCGGCCGAAGACATTGGTGAGGGCCGCGCCGATGGCAAAGATCGACACCATCTGGATGAGATTGGAAATCGCATCCGGATTTTCGAACGGGTGGGCTGAGTTGGCATTGAAGAAGCCGCCACCATTAGTGCCGAGCATCTTGATCGCCAGCTGCGAGGCGACCGGGCCGACAGCGATGGTCTGCTGCGCGCCTTCGAGCGTCGTTGCCGTGACATAGGCGCCCAGCGTCTGCGGCACGCCGAGATAGACGAAGACCAGCGTCATGACGATGCAGATCGGCAGCAGGATGTAGAATGTGGCGCGGGTCATATCGACCCAGAAATTGCCGATCGCCTTACCGGAGGCGCGCGAAAAGCCCCTGATGAGGCCCATCGCGATGGCCATGCCGGTCGCTGCCGACAGGAAGTTCTGGACCGTGGAGCCTGCCATCTGTGTCAGGTACGACATTGTGCTTTCGCCGCCGTAGTTCTGCCAGTTGGTGTTGGTGACAAAGCTCACGGCGTTGTTGAACGACAGGTCTGTCGGCACGGTAGCCATGCCGGCGGGATTGTAGGGGAGCACCGCCTGGAAGCGTTGCAGTGCATAGAGCACGACGACGCCGAGAAGATTGAACATCAGCAATGAGAACGCATAGGAGGTCCAGTGCTGCTCCTCGCGCTCGCTGGTGCCAGCAAGTCGGTAAAGGCCGCGCTCGACAGGGCCGAGAACGATCGAGAGGTAAGTGCGCTCGCCCGCAAACACGCGGGTCATGTAACCGCCGAGCGGTTTGACGAGCACTATGACGATCCCGCAAAAAAGCAGGATCTGAAGCCATCCGTTGAGGGTCATGGGGTTATCTTTCAGGTCCCGGCGCCGGGCGGATCAGAAGCGCTCTGGGCGAATGAGGGCATAGGTGAGATAGACCGTCAGGAAGACGGTCACCGCACCGCTCAAAATGTAGTCGAACAGCATGGGTGTTATTCCTCTTCAGAGACGGTCGCAGGCTTTGGTGTAGGCAAAACAAAGCCCGAAAAAGATGATGACGATGCCAAGCATGGCGATATCCATCGCGCGCATGTCCTTTCAGATTGTCGAGAAACAGGGAGCCACAGGGCTTACGCCCGGCGAGAAAGCACGCGCTTCCCGCACCAATGATATGTACCCGATCCGCATAAACGTTCGAGACGTGATCGCGGCGGCCCATATAAAAAAGCTATAAAGATTTGGAGGTTTTGCAGTCTGCGTGGGCTCGGGGGCAGAGAGCGCTCGCAAAAAAAATGCGGCATGCGTGTGACACAGCCGCGAGCAGAGGCCGCGACTGCGGGCTGTCTCGAGGAGGCAGCCGGGTTTAGCGGGTGGGCAGAGTTGCCTCAATCCTCGACGAAGATCGGATCCTGCGTGAACTGCCCGCCCTGGTAGACGGCCATGGGCGAACGGGGATCGGGGCGAACGACGGCCGCGTCCAGCTCGGCACGAAAGCGCTCGGCATTGTCCTTCGGATGCCAACCCAGGAAGGAGGCGGCGGAATTGTCCCACCAGCGGCTGTCATTGTCCGACACGCCCCAGATGATCGGGCATCCCAGCATCGGCGCGCGAAAGACGCAGCCGATCAGGCTGGCAAAATCGTCAAAGGACATCCAAGTCGACAGCATCCGATGATTGGATGGCTTTTCCATGCAGCTGCCGATCCGCACGATGGCAGTCTCCTGCTGGAACTTGTCGAAGTACATGTGCGCGAGGGCCTCGCCGAAACATTTCGACACGCCATAAAGCCCGTCGGGGCGCATCGGCGCGACTGTGTCGAGGTGCTGATCCTGCCTGTAGAAACCGACGGTGTGGTTCGAGCTCGCAAACAGGATGCGCGGCTTTCCGTGGGCACGGGCCGCCTCGTAGAGATTGTAGAGGCCGAGCAGGTTGGCATTCAGGATCTTGGAAAACTTGTCTTCGACGGAGATGCCGCCCAGATGCAGGATACCTTCACAACCCTCCACGAGCCGATCGACGGCCTCGGCATCGCTGAGGTCGCAGGTCACCACTTCCTCGTGGGCTTCAGCCTTACCGAGCTCGACGATATCCGACAGCCGGATGACATCCGCCATCGACGCCAGACGTGTGCGCATTGCCCGGCCCAAACCGCCGGCAGCGCCGGTCACCAGCAATCTCTTCATATCCAACTCCTCCAAACCCATTCCAACTCATCATACATGTTGGCGGATTTGCGTCAACGATGCAGCTTCGTCATGGCTTATGTCGCCGATATGATATAGGCATTTCCACGATAGAAGTCTTGCAGATCGAAGGAACCGACGGCGTGGCCCTACAGCCTAAGTCACAAACCGAAGCAAAGTCGCAGACCCTGGTGGCCCGTCTCAGCGACACATTGCGCCGCGCCATCGCCGCCGGCCAGTTCCCCCCGGGCAGCAAGCTGCCGAGCGAAGCGCAACTGACCGAAACCCACGGGGTCAGCCGAACGGTGGTGCGCGAAGCCATCGCTGCTCTTCGCGCCGACCGCTTGGTCGAGGCGCAACAGGGTGCAGGTGTCTTCGTGCTGGACCCGCCTGCCCAGATCCAGGCCTTCGGCAGCCTCGATCACGCCCGTGTTTCCTCGGTTATCGAGCTTCTGGAGTTAAGAACAGCCGTCGAAGTCGAGGCGGCGGGCCTTGCTGCCCTACGCCGATCGCCGGCCCAGGAAGAGGCTATCTTCGAGCGCCACCACGCCGTGCGCGACTGTCTCGACGCCGGGGTGCCGACCAGCGAGGCCGACTTCGCGCTGCATCTGGCCATCGCCGAAGCGACCAATAACGGTCGGTTTCGCGAATTCCTGTCGATGATCGGACCGCGCATCATTCCCCGTGCTGCCATCCGTGACGGAGAGAACGAAGCCGACCAGTCGACCTACATCCTCCTCATCGACGACGAGCATCAACAGATCGTCGCCGCCATTTCTGCCGGCGACGAGGAAGCCGCCCGGGCCGCCATGCGCCGCCACCTCAGGGGCAGCCAGGACCGCTACCGCACACTGTTGCGCGGGCAACGCAAACCTGTATGATGAGTTGTTGACAATGGGCTCTGCTGCCTATACGACAAATGCAGCTGGAGGAGCCTGGAGGGGAACCCGATGACACCACAAGAAATCAAGACCGCGCTTGGTGCCGGCCTTCTATCCTTTCCCGTCACCCATTTCGGGGCGGACGAAAAATTCCAGCCGGAAAGCTATCAGCGCCACATCGAATGGCTTTCCAGCTACGATGCGCCGGTGCTTTTTGCAGCTGGCGGCACTGGCGAGTTCTTCTCGCTGTCGCCCGATGAAATTCCGGCAATCGTCAAGGCCGCCAAGGAAGCGGCCGGCTCGACCGCCATCGTCTCCGGCTGTGGCTTCGGCGCCCATGTCGGCGTCGAACTGGCGCAGGCCGTAGAGAAGGCAGGCGCCGATGGCATCCTGCTGCTGCCGCATTACCTGATCGATGCGCCGCAGGAAGGTCTTTTCACCCACATCAAGCGCATCTGCCAGTCGGTCGATATCGGCGTCATGGTCTATAACCGCGACAACTCGGTGCTGTCGGTCGACACCCTGCAGCGTCTTTGCGATGCTTGCCCTAATCTGGTGGGCTTCAAGGATGGCACCGGCGAGATCGGCAACGTCCGCCAGATCACCGCGACCCTCGGCGATCGTCTCACCTATCTCGGCGGGATGCCGACGGCCGAGCTTTTCGCCGAAGCCTATCTCGGCGCCGGCTTTACCACCTACTCGTCGGCCGTCTTCAACTTCGTGCCGGATCTTGCCGTCGACTTTTACAAAGCACTCCGTTCCGGCGATCGTGCCCGTTGCGAGACGATCCTCAAGGACTTCTTCTATCCGTTCATGGCGATCCGCAATCGCCGCAAGGGCTATGCCGTCGCTGCCATCAAGGCCGGCGTGCGGCTGCAGGGTTTCGATGCCGGCAAGGTCAGGCCGCCGCTGGAAGACCTGACGCGGGACGAAGAGGCCATGCTCGAGAAGCTCATTTCGCCCTGGAAGCGCTAGGCCGATGAAGATCGCTGCCGTCAACACGCACCTGCTCGAATACCGCCTGCCGGTGCCCTTCGAAAGTGCATCGATGCGCTTCGACCGCCGCGCGCATATGCTCGTCGAGATCGTTTGCGACGACGGCACGATCGGATGGGGCGAATGCCTCGGCCCCGCGCGACCGAATGCGGCAGTTGTGGCTGCCTATACAAGCCGGCTGATCGGTGCCGATCCACTGGAGACCGAAAAGATCTGGGCGGTCCTCTACAACGCGCTGCGCGACCAGGGCCAACGAGGCCTTTCCATTACCGCCCTGTCCGGCATCGACATTGCGCTCTGGGATATCAAGGGTAAGCATTTCGGCGTGCCGATCTCCACCCTTCTGGGCGGTCGTTTCCGCAAGAGCGTCCGCGCTTATGCCACCGGCAGCTTCAAACGCGATGGCGTCGACCGGATTGAGGACAATGCCAACGAGATGGGAACCCATGCCAAGGCAGGGTTTCATGCGGTCAAGATCAAGATCGGTTTCGATGTCGAGGAGGACCTGCGCGTCATCCGCGCCGTGCGCGAAGCCATCGGACCGCACACCCGGCTGATGATCGACGCCAACCACGGCTACGATGTCATCGAGGCAGTGTCGCTCGGCAAGCGCGCCGCCGAACACGGCATCGACTGGTTCGAGGAGCCCGTCGTGCCGGAACAACTGGGCGCCTATCGCGCGGTGCGCGCAGGCCAGCCTATCCCGGTGGCGGGAGGCGAGACCTGGCACACGCGCTGGGGCATGCAGGAGCCCATCGAGAGCCGCGCCATCGACATCATCCAGCCGGACCTTTGCGGCGTAGGCGGTTTCACCGAAGCCCGCCGCATCGCCGACATGGCGGCGCTGCATGGCGTGCGCGTCGTGCCGCATGTCTGGGGCACTGCGGTCCATATCGCCGCAGCACTGCAGTTCATGGCGTCGATGATCCCCAACCCGGTGCGGGTCAATCCTATCGAGCCGATCCTCGAATTCGACCGCACCGACAATCCTTTCCGCCAGGCCGTCATCACGACGCCCATCGAACACGTCGACGGCGTCGTGGCGATACCGGATGGTCCGGGGCTCGGCATCGAGATCGACCGCGCGGCACTCGCCGAGTTCCGCATGGGAGACGACTGACATGCTCGTCCGCCCCCTCTCCGGCCGCAAGCCGCGCATCGCCCTTCCCGCCGGTGCGATCGACAGCCAGACGCATATGTACCTGCCCGGCTTCCCGGCACTTCCCGGCGGACCGCCTCTGCCCGCCGACGACCTGCCGACACCATCGCAATATCGTCAGCTGATGGGGTGGCTCGGCATCGAGCGCGTGGTGATCACGCAGGGCAATTCCCACCAGCGCGCCAATGGCAACCTGATGGCCTGCCTGGCCGAAATGGGCAGCAGCGCTCGCGGCGTTGCGGTCATCGATGCAGACACGACCGACGCCGAACTCGACGCGCTCGCTAAGGCCGGCGTCGTGGGAGCGCGGATCATGGATCTGCCTGGCGGGGGGATCGGGCTGGAGGCTCTCGAGGATATTGACGCAAAGGCAAATGTCCGGGGCTGGATGCTGGCGATACAGTTCGACGGCAGCGACATCATCAGCCATGAACCGCGGCTCGCGACGCTGAAATCACGGTGGGTTCTCGATCATCACGGCAAGTTTTTTGCGGGCGCGGCGCCTGACGGACCAGAGGTCGCAGCGCTGAAGCGGCTCATCGATGGCGGCCGTTGCTGGTTTAAGTTTGCCGGCTGCTATGAATCGTCGAAATCCGGCGGTCCTGACTTTGCCGATATCGCGGCGGTCGCCCGTGCAATCGCAACCCATGCGCCGGAGCGGATCGTCTGGGGCACCAACTGGCCGCACAATCTGGCGCGGGAGCAGGAGCAATATCCTGACGATGCTGCGCTGGCGGATACCGTGCTTGGCTGGCTTTCGGATGACCATGCCCGAAAGCTGGCATTGGTCGATAATCCGCAGCAGCTTTTTGGATTTTTGCCTGCCAACGGCACGGTGGCTTGAGGTTTTGCCGGAACGGGGAGGTTTCGGCATCGGCATGGGAGGACAGCGGGGCGTCGAGTAGCGTTTGAACGTCCCGATCCCCTGCAACATCGATTTCTACGCCTAACCGGCGCCTCGCTCTCTGACAGAGCCAAAGCGCACGGCCATTTTGTTTCGTACTGGGAGAGAGAGAAACAATGACGCACAGCAAGATCATCACTGCTGCCTTTGCCGGCCTGCTGGCACTCGGCACGTTCGCGCCGGCACAGGCGCGCCAGTTCCGCTCGGCCGACGTCCAGGCACCGGACTACCCGACCGTCAAAGCCGTGCAGTTCATGAGCGACGCGCTCAGCAAGGCGTCGGACGGAAAATATACCATCAAGGTGTTCCCGAACTCGCAGCTCGGCAGCGAGAAGGACACGATCGAGCAGGTCAAGCTCGGCGCGCTGGACTTCATCCGCGTCAATGCCGGAACGCTGAACACCATTTGCCCGGCGATGATGGTGCCGGTCCTGCCCTTCATGTTCCACGACAAGGCGCAGATGCGCACAGTGCTCGACGGGCCGATCGGCGACAAGATCCTCGCCGATTGCGATGCCCACGGACTGGTCGGCCTTGCCTTCTACGATTCCGGCTCGCGTTCCTTCTACACCACCAAGCCGGTGCGCAAGATGGAAGACCTGAAGGGCATGAAGATCCGCGTCCAGCAGTCGGATGTCTGGGTGGCGATGATGAAGGCGCTCGGCGCCAACGCCACGCCTATGCCGACGGGTGAAGTCTATACCGGCCTGAAGACGGGGCTGATCGACGGTGCCGAAAACAACTGGCCGAGCTACTACAACTTCCACCACTATGAGCTGGCGAAGTATTACTCGCTCACCGAACACTCGATGTCCCCGGATGTCCTGTTGATGTCGAAGCGCGTCTACGACAGCTTCACACCGGCCGAACAGACGCAGGTCCGCCAGCTCGCCAAACAATCGGTCACCTATATGCGCCAGCTCTGGGACGCCATGGAAACGACGTCCGAAGAGAAGGTCAAGGCATCCGGCGTCGAGGTCATCACCATCGACAAGACACCGTTCGAGGCCGCGATGAAGCCGATCTACGATCAGTTCGTCACCGATCCCGCCCTGAAGGACATGATCACCGCCATCAAGGCCACGAAATAACGTCTCCGCCGGCGCGTGACAGCGCGTCGGCCCTGACCACTGCGTGGCGGTGACGGCTATCCACTCCGCCTGACGATCATCATCCGAGGAGACCGCCCATGGCTGCGCATCCGCATGCACCGCCCATCGACCCCGCGCGTGCCGAGACGATCCGGACGACCGTCAATACGACGGGCCCGCTTGGCCGCTTCTTCGCCTTCAACGCCTGGCTCTCGCGGATCTGCCTGAAATTTGCGGTGCTCGGTACGCTGCTGATCGTTGCGGCCGTCCTCTACCAGATCTTCGGGCGCTACGTGCTGAACGACTCGCCGGCCTGGACGGAAATCTTCGCGCTGGTCGTCATTCTCTATGTCACCTGCTTTGCGGCGGCCGTCGGCGTGCGCGACGGGCGGCATATCGGCATGGATTCGCTGCTCAATCTGGCGCCCGAGCCATTTCGGATGGCTGCAGAGATCATCGTCTATCTCGGCATGATCGTCTTCGGATTGTCGATGGCCTACAGCGGCGCCGAGCTTGCGGTGGAGATGGCACCCTACCTCAATGCCGGCCTGCCGATTTCACAGGCTTGGAGTTACGTGCCGCTGGCCGCCGGCGGCCTTTTGATCGCCCTATTCGCCGTCGAACGCATCATCGCCGCCATCCTGAAAATCAAGGTAATCCCCTCATGGCATTGATCATTCTCTGCGCGACCTTCGTCGTAGGCCTGATACTCGGCATGCCGGTGGTCTTTGCCATCGGCCTCTCCTCCATTGCCACCGTGCTTTATGAGGGCCTGCCACTGGCGGTCGTCTTCCAGCGCATGGCGTCTGGCATGGGGACATTCTCCTTCCTGACGATCCCGTTCTTTATCTTCACCGGTGAGCTGATGATGTATGGCGGCATTGCCGACCGCATCATCCGCGCCTCTAAGGCGATGGTCGGCCATGTCAGGGGCGGTCTCGGCATGACCAATGTCGTAGCCTGCACGATGTTCGGGGGCGTTTCCGGATCGCCTGTCGCCGACGTCTCCGCCATGGGCTCGGCGCTCATTCCGCTGATGAAGCGCGAAGGCATCGATGCCGATTATGCGGTCAACGTCACCACCTATTCCTCTCTCGTCGGCGCTCTCATGCCGACAAGCCACAACATGATCATCTATTCGCTGGCGGCCGGCGGCCTCGTCTCGATGAATTCGCTGATCATGGCCGGCGCGATTCCCGCCCTGATTCTCACCATCGCCAACCTGATGACCGCCTACTTCGTGGCGCGGTCGCGCGGCTATGCCAAGGGCGTCTTCCCCGGCTGGACCGAAGTCTGGCGAAGCCTTGCGGCAGCCGTGCCCGGCCTCTTCATCATCGTCATCATCGTCGGCGGCATCCTTTCGGGCGTCTTTACCGCCGCAGAAGCTGGCGCCGTCGCCGTACTCTATGCCCTTTTGTTGACGGTGTTCGTCTATCGCACGTTGTCCTTTGAGAGCTTCCTGAAGGCGGTGGCCAAGGCGACGAAAACCACGGGCGTGGTGCTGCTTCTGATCGGCATTTCCACCATGTTCGGCTACCTCATGAGCATCTACGGCGTTGCCGACATGGCCGGCGATGCGCTCAGCCATATCAGCACGCAGCCCTGGGTGATCTTCATCCTCGTCAACATCGCGCTGTTCATCTTCGGCATCTTCCTCGATATGGCCGCCCATATCCTGGTGTGCACGCCGATCTTCCTGCCGATCGTCACCCATTACGGCATGGATCCCGTCCAGTTCGGCATCATTGTACTCTTGAACTCGACCATCGGCCTCAACACACCACCGGTTGGAGCAGCATTCTACCTCGGCTGCGCCATCGGCGAAGTACCGGTCAGCACGGTGGTAAAGTCGATCTGGCCGTTCATGCTCGCACTCTGGGTGACGCTGATGATCGTAACGCTGGTTCCGGAAACGTCCATGCTGGTGCAGGATATCTTCCGATAAGCTGGGCCGCCGGAACCACCGGATCCCCTGATCGGGAGGCCACTGTATGACCGGCCGAGTGGCGATAGACGGTCGCCCTGACAGGCGAGGGAATTTGCGACCGACCGCTGTCACCACCCGAAAAAAAGCCGAGAATTATGAACATTCGCTCTTGCAGATTTTTTTCGCAAAGACTAGAAAGCGGCCACCGAACGCAGCTGGAAGTTTCCCAGCGAATGCGACGGGCGATTAGCTCAGTTGGTAGAGCGCCTCGTTTACACCGAGGATGTCGGCGGTTCGAGTCCGTCATCGCCCACCATCTCACCAAAATCATATTTTCTTTGACTTTTATTTGGCTTTTCCACCGCCAAAAGTGGGACAATTTCCGTCTTTTCGTACTCTGCCCGACGATGTCGGCGCCCGCTATTCTGCCCCTACGAAATCCCGCATGAGGCCTGGCTGGTCGAACACATCAAAGTTCTGCATCCCGGGTCACGGAGTTCTGCCTGCGCGTCTGAGCGATTAGCTGAGAGCTGCGTGGCTTGCCAAAGGCTCTTGTTGGCCAGTGTCGAAACGACGCTACTTCACCGCCGCCGTCGTCAAGGCTATGCCGCCGCAATCAACTTAACAGCCATCCGCCACCTCTGCCGATAAAGGCATCGCGATCCCTCGCTTTCTCTGGAACCTCCAGTCCGAACGCATCGAAAAGCGTCCTGATGTTCGATGCGATGAGATCCGCAAGCCGTTTCAGGCCGCGTTGTCCAAGATCGTCTAGATGGTCGTCAAGCTCGCCGCCAATGGATGTGGTGTAGTTGACGCGGATGCGCCGGCGCGCGGCGGCACCATCGACACCAAGCGTCTTGAGGAATAAGTCGAAATTGTCGGTCGTTATCTCGTCGAGCGTCTCCGCTTCGCCGATCCGATAGGCGAGCTCATCCGTTAAAGCCTCATCCAGTCGAGTTGGCAGGATGTCATAGCGTGGCGCCATGCGTATGCGACCTCCCCGCTCGTAAAGCAGGGCGAAGTTCTTGGCATGACCGTCGGCGTTGCCGACCAGGAGATCAAACAGTGTCGCCCGGATGAAAATCTCCTTGGCGCCGGCCGGATCAATCGTCGCTTCGAGGACTCGTCGGATCGCAGACACGTCGAAGCGGCGGTTGCCTGCCCCACGTCGTTCGTATTTCAGGGACGCAGGCAAGCCCAAGGCCTGGGCAAAGTCCTCTTGATGGATTCGGACGATGCGGTTTTGCTGGTTAAGGGCCCGGTCAAATCGGGTCACAAGCAGCGTATTAAGCCCGCCGAGTGGCAAAACCACCGTGTCGGCGGTATCGGAACCGAGCGACCGCGACAGGCGCATTGCCTCGTTCTCAAGAAGGGCGTCTTGCAGATGGTCCTGGTCCGGCACCTTGAGGATATGTGTGGTCGGTGCGCCTGAGCCTGGAACAGGCTCGGCAAGTGATCCGTCCGGCAGGAGTGTCAGAGCGATCTTGCTCTGCATGCCTGCCAGGGGCGACGGGTCTTCTATTCCAGCAGGCAAGCGTTTGCGCTTGTGTAGCGCATCGACGATCGCCTCAAGGCGGTTGAGGTCGAGCGGAAGGTAATCTTTTCCGTATTCGCCGGGCACCTTTGTCGGTGCCGCGCCGGCCGGCAGGATGGAGAGCGCACCGGCGCAATCCTTGCCGAGATGGTACAGAAGCCCCACAACATCGTCACGCGACAGTCCCTCGCGCGCCATGATGTCCGACAACGCGCTGTCCCGCTCTTGTAGCAGATTGTCGAAGAATGGCCGAGCAACCAAATCTTCAAATGGATTTGTCCCAAGCGGTAAGGATAGCGACAACGGCGTGGCATCGCTACGGGAAACATAGTCGCTGCGATAGGCGAATGCGATTGCGCCGTTTGGATCGCGTACCAGAATGCCGACAGGGTGGTCGTAGCCGTCGAGGCGAACATCAAGAGCCAGAACATCCATCGACGTCATCGGTCTCTTGCAAACATCGAGATGCCGGCGGCCCGCAGCACCGTCAGCACCTTGTCGAATTCGAGCGTTGCCTTGCCGTTTTCAAGTTCGGAAATGAACCGTCGACCAACGCCGGCTAGGTCCGCAAAGGCTTGCTGGGAAAGCCCGCGCGTTTCTCGGGCACGGCGTATCATTTGGCCGAGATCGCCCGGCGTGTTGATCTGCGTGGCTTTCTTGGGTGCGCTTGAAAGGTTTGAGTGAGGCACGTCCGGGCAGGTGTCCGCCATCGTTGGCGGGATATACGACGGCAAGTCGTCGAGAGGCCGCGGTAGCGAGGCCTGTATCCTTTGCGAAGGATCGGGGAGCTTAAGATCGACCTTTGGGGGCGAGACCTTGAACCTCTCCATGATCTTCCCGGTCTCGCTGATCTGCGATAATACCTTGGCGATCTCTCCGGCCGACGATATCGTTTTGATGATGCTGCTATGGGCGGCCATACTTTCGTTGATGCGTTTGATCACATCGGCAGAAGCTTCGCCGGCCGCCAGCCGTCGCGCCAAATCCTGGACATTATCAGTGCCAACAAGAGCGTGCTGTTTCTTCGGAAATTTAGGGTTCTTTGCCATATTTCGCTCCCGAGCGGGAACATAGCAGCGGAGGTCCGCCAAATCAATGGACATTGATCCCGTATGGGAGCAACTCAGTCATTGATCCTGTACGGGATCATAAGTCGCACAATTGAATAATACCGTAGTGGTCTGCACCCGATCGGGAGCAGCTTGATAAACTCGAACAACGTATCTGGTGTGTGTGATGCCATCCTCGTCATGTGAGAAAGGCAGGCTTTCACAGCCTATTCTTCGCCTCACTGTTTATCACGCGATAGACCATTAGTTGGCTCGAAGACGAGCCGTGGCGAGGCTTTCAGCTGGTCAAACTGACCACCATGCTACACCAGTCAACGAGGATGGCATGACGCAACGGGCGATGGTGGCAAAATCAGCCACCGCCACCCCAATGACAGAACAGCACAATATGGTCACGTCACGGGGCTATCGGTCGTCTTTGAAGAGCAACCGTACCTGGATTTCATTTTGGAAAAATTACGTTCTGTACAGAGCCTGAGGGCAATTGCAGCCCTTCTTGTCCTTTTCTATCATTTAAGCGACGGCGCTTTTGATGCTGGTGGAGCTGGCATCGACATATTCTTTTTGATCTCGGGCTTCATCATGGGCACCGTCGGGACGCGCGAGACGCCGCGTGTTTTCCTGGCCAGAAGATTGCTGAGGATAGCCCCGCTCTACTGGCTCGTCACCTTTGCCGTCTGCGGCGCATCGGCCCTCGGCCTACTGTCAAACTTCTCGTTCGATGCCCGGCGGATCATCCTGTCGATGCTGTTCATTCCGCATTTCGACCCCGGCGGTCACATCTGGCCGCTGTTCGTGCCGGGCTGGACGCTGAACCTCGAAATGCTGTTTTATGCCGTCTTTGCGGCAGCGCTTTTCACCACCCGTCCGATTGTGGTCGCCTCCGCCCTGCTCTGCGCACTGGTCGCCCTCGGCCTCTACGACTGGCAGGCGCCCGCCATGATCCAGTGGACCACGCCGATGCTGCTGGAGTTTGTCCTCGGTCTCGGCATTTCACAGTTGCGCAAACCCATCCCCGCTGGCGTCGCACTGATAGGCCTGGCCGGCAGCGTCGTCCTCCTGGCCGCAACAGCCTTTGCCCACATCGACATGACGCCCTACCGCATTATCGTCTGGGGGCTACCCGCCGGGCTGCTGCTTGCAAGCTGCATTGCGCTCGAGGATTGCGGGCGCTGGCCCGCGCGCCTGCTGTCGCCTCTGGAGAAACTCGGCGATGCGTCCTATTCGCTCTCTCAGGAATCCCCTCATTCAAATGATCCCGAAAGTACGTTTGAGGATTTGATGGTCGCGGAAGAGCGTCTCGAACTGTAGGATGAGAGGGCGTAATCTTTCCTCGGGCATGTTGGGGATCAGTTGATAGTACATCACGCCCTGCCGGAAGAGTGAATGCACGCGTCGCGATGTCGTGCTCGTGCGCAGATGGCGGTCGTAGCCGATGGCCTCTCCGGCAGCGCCCAGCAGGGTTAGGAGCACAATGGCAAGAGCGGCGATCAACCACAGCCTGTCGCGCCGAGCGGGCGTGGAGACGCGGGTTGCCGACATGCCCATCCCGAACCGCCAATCCTTGGCATCGCGAAACGCGCATTCGATGCCCCAGCGCCGGGAGTAAAGATCAATGAGGATCTTTGCCGTCACCTTGGTCAGGCTGGTTGCGAGGCACCATGGCTCTTTCATGTCCTTGGCGTGGACGCACACGACCGCACCGACGGGGCATCCCTGCGCCGTGACTGTCGCCTCGCGCAGCAGCCTGGCACGTCCCGAGGGGCCGATCCACTCCTTCGCCGGACGGCTCTCACCGCCGGTCGTCACCTGGATGTTGCCGCGAAAGCGGATGACATAGTCGAAGTGCAGCTCGTCCTTTAGGACGCCGTAGAGCTTGGCGTCGCCAAAGCCGCGATCGGCGACGAGCAGCACCTTCACTTCTGTTGGCAACAGCTCGGCAAGCCGGGTCACGATCCAGTATTCATACTGATTGCGCCGCGCTTTCAGCTCCGCCTTGCGTACCGTCAACCACAGGAGTGGCGTCGCCCGGCCATGTTCGGTAAGCAGCGACAGCATCAGGGTCGAGTGCCCGTCGGCATCGAAGTCGGTCCAGTCCATGGCGACGACGATATCGGTGCGGCTACCAAGACAATAGTCGGCCCAGTCGGCCATCAGCGCGTCGACTTCGATCCCGTCGTTCGACAGCATCCGGTCGACCTGCTTGATCGCATGACGCGAGAGCCCTCCTTCGGCCAGCGCAAGACCGTGGCCAATCGCGCTCACCGCCAGCGACGACGCCTGCAGCGTGCCAACCGTCGCCTTCGCCAGCGACGTTACCCGCTTCGCGTGCAGGCCCTCGCCAAAAAGTTCGTCAACAAAGGAATGCACCGCTTCAGAAGAAAACTCCGCCTTGCCGTTCATCTGACTCTGCTCTCCGTTCGAACGGAAATGCAGAATCATCTTTCCCGCCCTACGTCATCTCAAAATGAGGGGATGCCTGAGATTCGCTCTATCTCACCCACGGCATCGTGCTCGCCGCCGTCCTCAAGTTCGACCGGTTGGGCCACATGAACGCCATCGTTTCAATCGTCGCTGCCCTTGCCATCGCAGAAGTCTGTTACCTGCTGGTGGAACGCCCGATCAACCGCCTTGCCTCGAAGTCCAGCTGGACGAAGCTCGAACGACCAAAATCGCAGGATTTGTAGCGAAACGGCCCCTGCCGCATCACCGCCATGCAAGAGGGTTCATTGCGAAACCGTAGGCAGATCCGGCGTGCTGATGTTCTCGTCCCAGGATCGGTCAACGACGAGCCTACGGCTTTCGTGCTCTGATGTGGAGAAAGAGTGGGGCAATGCGCGTGTCCGCCACAGATGGCTGAGATTTGGCGACTTGTTTGGTTGCGCGAGGTTCGCCAAACGCTTCAATTTGCAGCCCGGCTTCGACGATCATCGATACCCAAGTGGTCAACGTTCGATGAAATCTCGGTACCTCGAAGGGCTTCTCCGTCACTCGCTGTTCTGCGGGTATCGCGGAGAAGGTCCATCGCTCAATCTGGCCGTCCGGTTCTTCAAAATAGTCCGCGACCTGCACAGCGATGGGTTCGCCTGCTTCGTTGCGAATATTCTTCCGGGTTGGCGGTACAAAGCATGGGTGTAAAATCGAGAACTGGAAGAATCCACCCGGCTTCAATACCCTTTGCACCTCGGAGAAGACCGCTCGTTGATCTGCCATATCCATCATCGACATGAAGGCGACGACAAAATCGAAGCTCGCATCCGGAAAATCGATCGTCAGGCCATCGCCCAGCACGTAGTCGATACCGATGGGATCCTGCTGCTCCGCCTCGCGGGCATGTCGGATGAAAGTTGGCGCGATATCGAGCCCGGTAAGGTGTGCACCGAGACGTGCGACCGCACGCGTGTTCGTCCCTTCGCCACAGCCCAGGTCCAGCCCCTTCAGGTTAGCCACCGGAGGGAGCATATCCAGGAAAGCCGGCGTATTGAGAACGTCGCGATAGACATCATAGCCAGCACGGGTCAGCCGGGTCCAGGCTTCGGCGTTGGCCTCCCAGCAGTTGGCGACTTCATTTGATTTCATTTTGCATCTCCGCTCAGGTGAGCCATCAGGAACAGAGGATGTAGGCATCTCTGCGCGCCGAGAGCAGTTTTACCATTCCATCTCGGCACTCGTATGAAAGTCGTAAGCGGCACATCGAGCGCTGTTGGTCAGAACAACAAAGTTGCAGACTTCGGCTCGAAGCGTGTTGGAGAAGCCGGGCGAAATGCCAGGCTTCTCCTGTTTGTCTCAGAGTAATTGTCGTCGCACTAGAAGCTGCGTTGCAGGCGCAGGATGCCAGCCCATTGCTCCTGATTTACCGAGTCGAACTTGGTATAGGTAACTTCCGGCTCGACCAGCATGTTTTTAACCGGGCTCCACCGAATATTGGTTGTCACCTGAAGGATTTTCGAGTCGGTGAAGGCTACCTGGCCATTTGCCTGCAGTTTCTCGTCGATCGGCAGAGTGACGCCGGTCCACAATGCCCAGTCGCCCCAGCCGCACAGTTCGGCATGGCCAGCCGGGCAAGCCGACGGATCAAGGTTCGAGCCGGCATATTTGTTGAGCTTGTTGCCGTCCGTGTTCCAACCGCCCATCAGAAACGCTTTAAAGATGCCGAAATCTGCATCGACGCGCGCTTTGACGGCTCCTTCTTCAACGATAGCATCGTAACCACCGACAAAGCGGATCTGCCAGGCACCGGATTTAAAACCAATACCGGCAACGGCGTTCGGAATATATTCGTTGGTCTTGGACTGGACCCAGGCGCCGTTATAGGCGGACAGGTCAGCGCCAGAGTTCGTATCTTCCAGCGAAACGACAGCCGTGATGCCGTTTCCGGCATCGTAGTTGTAGGTAATCTGGTTGATTTCGGGCGGGCCGTCATAGACGATATCGTCGTTCATGACGTTTCCGGCGTAACCCATGTAAAGGTTATATGCCGAATCTATCTTGCCAATGGTAAAGCCAGCCAGACTGATATTGGCCCAGACCAGTTTATCGGTTGTCACGCCTTCCTGCCAGTCGAAGCGGTAGATGCTGTCTGTCTTCAGCGCGCCGTATTCGGTATCCGATGCGGTATCGACCGCGATCTGGGCGCGCGAGTGCCAAAGCGTGCCGTAGTCGCCACCCGTTCCCGGGTTATACGGATTATGCCATTTTCCCTCGGTTCGCACCGTGCCACTGATCTTGAGGCAGGTTTCAGTGCCTGGAATGAAGAAATAGCCTGCGCCATAGGCGTCGCAGAGACGAACATATTCAAGCTGCTCGGGCTCTGCAGCAATTGCTGCATCGGCTGCCTTGGCAGCGTGGGCAAGGGAGATTGCAAAGAGCGCGGACCCAAAGCCCAGAAGCGGTTTTACCATATTCACGTATCAACCCCCATAAATGTAGCAGGCTAATAATGAGCCTGCCGACAAGTGAAAATGCGCGTCAAACAGATTTGCGCGGGGGAGTGATTACAAACCGGGTCGCGAGCGCCAACGCATATCGGATGCATTTGGGCATTGCACGATCCGCTGAAACGCCAGCCGTTACACAGAAAATACGCCGACTTACTCGGTGATGCAATTTAGGTACAAAGCGATGTTGGGACATTGCTCATTTGCAACGTGCGACCCGGCAGGCAACGAGAAACCGGGTGAGCGGACTACAATTTATGGCCGCATGAGGCCGATCCATCATCAGATGGCTTCGAGTCTGGCCTGCCGTCGAACGCTGATTGGCTCGCGCCGGCGGTCCTTTATGCGTTCGCAAGCGACTATCCGTCCATGCAGCGCTGACGGGCTAGATACGTGGCGCGGGTCGGGATGCTCGAGGCTTTGAGATAGTCTCTAAAGGAAATATCGGACTTTGAGCGGCAATAGGGTGGCGCCGAGAGCTGCTGCATCGCCATCGGTCTGGCTAAGG
Source organism: Rhizobium rhododendri (assembly GCF_007000325.2). Taxonomy (GTDB): domain Bacteria; phylum Pseudomonadota; class Alphaproteobacteria; order Rhizobiales; family Rhizobiaceae; genus Rhizobium; species Rhizobium rhododendri. Next base: position 1,394,112 of record NZ_CP117268.1, read on the forward strand.
AGAAGTTTGGCCTCCTGCGGTCCAATGTCGTAGCGGTGCTTGCGCGTCGAGGGCATGACGGCGCGTTCGATCATCATGTTTCCGAGCGCGCGAGGCAACTGGCCGCCGAGCACGATCGCCTGGGGGTCGATGACCGCAATCAAGCTTGCGATGAGCCGATTGAGTTGCGGCATTACTTCCGTCAGCCAGTCGCTGACGCCCGGCCACGCCGGATCGAACGTTTCGCAGAGCATCTCCACCGACGAGACATCAACGCCGTTCTCCAGCAGCCTTTGCATGAGATACTGAAGCGCCGGCCTGCGCGCTGCCTCATCCGCGTTGTAAATGCCGCTCAATTCGCCAGCGTTTCCATAGAAACCATGGAATGGCTTGCCATCGAGGATGAGGCCGCCGCCGAATCCGTAATTGAACGAGAGATAGGCAAATGTCTGGCACCACAGACCGACGCCGCGAAGGCTCTCGCCGATCGCGCCCGTGGTTCCATTATTCTCCAACCAGACAGGCAATCGGAATGCACTTTCCATGATCGGCTGAAGATCGATCAGGGACCATTGCCGCAATGGTTCCGGTGCATTGAAAATGTGGTTTTTCGAAACGAAAAAGCCGGACATGGAAAAGCCGAGGCCAATCAGCCGTTCGCGCGCAATTGCGTGCTTCACAAGCAACGCATCCAGTGTCCGGGTCAGGGCGACCAGTGTTTCCGTCCGGTCATGCGGTGCGATTGAAAGCTTCTCCTGGGCAACGACGCCACAGCCGAAGTCCGAGATGCACAACACCGCCGAATCGGTATTGATGGATATCCCGATCGAAAAGACTGCGGTCTTGACCAGTTCAATCGTCGGGCTTGGCTGGCCCCGGCTGCCTCGTAGCGGTTTGCCGGTCTGGAGCAACCCGCGCTCAATCAGCCCCTCGACCAGCCGGTGAACCGATTGCTGGGCCAGGTTTGTGTGCGCAGTAATTGTCGCACGCGCGATCGGCCCGTGCCGTCTGACGATATCAAGTATCAATCGCTCATTATCGCTGGCGAGAGGGCGGCGATCGAGCTCAAAAGAGGCGTCTGTTGCTGAAACCATGGCGTCTGGATTAACCGGTAGGCTTATTATCTGCAACGGTGAGTATCGCTCTCAAGCAGACTTCACGAAACTGTCATAAATATTACACCTAATGTGTAGTATTTAGCCCCATCTTCCAATGCGGCTGAGGGGAACCCATGTCATTGAAGTCCTGTGCGATTGCCTTACTGGCGATGTTTGCTTCGCCTTGTATAGCAGCAGATACGAATATGAAAAATCTCGACTTCGATCTGGCAAAGGTGACCCGCGACAATTTCTACGACATCATTGTTCCCGCCGCGAAGGCCGAGGGTACGGTAACGATGTACAATTTCGCTGGCAGCTTCAGCGATACGTGGCAGGAACTGATCACCCGCTTCAAAGCCAAATATGGCATCAACGTCGAATATCACGACGTCAATGGCGAGCAGGCCAACCAGCAACTCATTGTCGTTCAGCAGGCCGGGCAGGATGCGCCTGTGGATGCCTATTTCACAGGAGGGGGAAGCTTTCCGCTTCTCTCTTCGAAAGGCGTGATAGGCAATATTGCGCTGACCAAGATCTTGCCGAATATGAGGAGCTACGATCCGACGCTTGCCGACACTGTTTTCGGCAAACCGCACGGCGGCAGCTTTCCGTTGGTTCACCTCAATCAGACGGCGATCGGCTATGACGCTGCTTTCGTCAAGCCGGAGGAAGTCCCGAAGAATTTCGACGAACTGCTCGTGTGGGCCGAGAAGCATCCAAAACGTCTTGGCGTCACCCTTCCGTCCAAGGGTGGATCCGGCAGCGGGTTCATCTACTCCGTGGCGCTCAGCTACCTCACCGGTGATTGCCGCAAGCAATTGACCAACTATGCCCAGACCGCTCAGGAAGCCGAAGATTGGGCTATGAAATCGGATTGTCTCGATCCGGTGTGGAGCTACTACCGCCGCCTGCTGTCCGTCGCCGAACTCACCAATGGCAATGCCGACACACTCAACCTGATCAATAATCAACAGTTGTACATGGGCACGGTCTGGGAAGACCAGGTGATGACCTTCCTCTCGACGAAACAACTGCCTGATACCTTTCGCCTCACCTTGCTGGAAAAAGGCCAGGTCGGTTCGGGCGACGCCATGATCGTGCCAGCCAACGCCAAGCATGTTGCGGCAGCACTCCTGCTGGTCGACATGGCGATGAGCAAGGAATTCCAGCTTTGGAAGTTGGAAAACAAGGCCTCGCGGTCCCCTCGCACCGACGTGACGGACAACCTGATCTCCGCATCCGCCCAAACCCACATGCTGCCGGCCAGCGTCTATCCGCGCCTCTCGGTGCCAGCCTTCTGGGATATGTCGACCGCGCTCGGCGAGGCACTGGACGAAAAAGTGCTCAACCAGTAGCGGCCAACCGACCGGAGACATCTCAGATCGGCCCATCAGCCGTGCTGTGATCTCCGTCGATCAAGGACCAGCATCGCCCCCGGCCGGAGTAGATAGCCATGAGCGAACTCGAAATCACCGATATATCCAAGGCCTACGGCCTGAGCCGGGCGTTGCATCCGGTTTCGATCAGCGTTGAGCGGGGCGAATTTGTAACCATTCTCGGACCGTCTGGATGCGGGAAGTCGACGCTCCTTCGCATTCTGGCGGGCATCACGACACCGAGCAGCGGAAAAGTTCACCTGGCCGGGCGGCGGATCGATACGGCGCCGCCGGAAGCGCGTGACATAGCGATGGTCTTTCAGTCCTACGCACTGTTTCCCCACATGTCGGTGGCGAAAAATCTCGGTTTCGGGCTAAGGATGAAAAAGGTACCCCCAGGGGAGCGCGAGCGCCGCATTGCCCATGCGCTCGAGATCTGCAACCTGACCGGACTTGTCGATCGCATGCCGCGTCAGCTTTCGGGCGGGCAGCAGCAGCGCGTTGCCCTGGCACGGGCCATTGTCATGCAGCCCGGCTTGCTGCTGTTCGATGAGCCACTGTCGAACCTCGACGCCAAGCTGCGCGAAATGCTGCGCCACGAACTGGTCGAACTGCACAGGCGCATCGGCACCACCAGCCTCTATGTCACCCACGACCAGGCCGAAGCGATGGCGATGTCGGACCGCATCGTCGTGATGAACGAAGGCCGGGTGGTGGAGATTGGCACGCCGCTCGATCTCTACCGCTCGCCGAGGCACGCATTCACGGCAGGCTTCCTCGGCCAGACCAACATCATCGCCGTCCATGCCGATGGCAGACATGCGCGGCTTCCCTGGGGGCAGTCGGTGTTGCTCGATTCCGGGTCTGCGGGCGCGGCCCAGATTTCCGTGCGACCGGAAAATATCAAAATCATTGTCGACGCCGAGGGACCCGGCACTGTCACCGCCCTTTCCTTCCTGGGTGCCAGCGCGCTCTACACCATCTCGATTGCCGGCCAGGTGATCAAGGTCAGCAAGGCCGGGGCCGACAACCTGATCGAGGTCGGCAGCAGGGTTGCGCTCGCTCTTCCCGACGTCGCCCATCGTCTCGATGACCGGCCAGCAAGGGAAGCGGCATGATGGGCGTTCTTCTTCGAGACCGGCGCTTCTTTGTGCCGCTGTTGCTGGCGCCGGGCGTTGGCTATTTGCTGCTCTTCTTTGGCGGGCCGCTGTTTTCCACCTTGGTTGGCAGCTTTCTCAATGACGACGGAGTGTTGACGCTGCAGTGGTATGTTCGGATATTTACCAGGCCGTCCATGCTGCGCGGCCTCAAGACGTCGATCTATTACGGCGTCGCACCCGTTATCGTTTCCATTCTCGTGTCGGTGCCACTCGCTCTTTTGATCCGCAGGAGCTTTCTCGGACGCAAGCTTTTCAGCGGCCTGTACAAACTTCCCATGGCGGTGCCCGGCATTATCGTCGGCTTGATGGTCATCGTGATGTTCGAACGCGGCGGCTTTGTCGATCGTGTCATCGCACCTTTTGGCCTCGGTCTTCCCAAGCTGGTGCGCGACGACTGGGGTGTTGGCGTCATTCTGGCCAGCGTCTGGAAACAGATCCCGTTCATGACCTTGATCATCACCAGCGCTTTCGCGGCCATTCCCGAAGATATCCGTTTTGCATCGCGAACCCTCGGCGCATCGCGGATCAAGACGTTCCTGTTCGTCGAGGTGCCGCTTGCCATGCCCGGTATCACAGCTGCAATTCTTCTGACCTTCATCGGCTCGATGGGCTCATATGCCATTCCCGATATCGTCGGTCCGCCCGTTGCCCGGCCGCTCTCGGTCCTGATGGTCAACGAGTTCAATCAGGGACATTTTCCGCAGGTCTATGCGATGGGCATGTTGCTGAGCCTCTTCGCGGTTCTGGTCCTGATGGCCTATTACGCGCTGACCGATCGTATCGGCGCTGGAAATGCGAAGGGAGGCCATCAATGACGCTCTCCATTGCCGCGGCACCACCGCGCCGTCGCCGCTACTTCACACAGGAAGATCGTCTCCCGGTGGCGATCGGCCTTTACGGCGCCCTTTTTCTTGCCATTGCGCTGCCACTGGCACTGATGTTCCTTTGGAGCATTGCGGACGGATGGCAGCCGCCGCTTGTCGTGCCGCGGAACTATACCGCAAGCCGCTGGACGATCATCCTGTCAGATCCGGGCCTTCTGCGGGCCGCAATCAACAGTATCCTGATTGCCGTGGTCGTGACATCGGCAACCGCCTTCCTGGCGCTCCCCACGGCTTGGGCGATGGCCCGCTTTCCATTCCGCCTCAAGCGGTTGGTGGAGATCTTCATTCTTGCGCCGATCATCATTCCGGGCCTCGTTGTGGCGATCGGCATCGGGAAGCTCTTCATGACGCTCGGGCTCTCTTACTCCATCTTAGGCGTGGTCCTCGTGCAGATCGTCGGCACCTTGCCGCTGATGATCCGGCTGATGAGCGCAACGCTCGAAACCATTCCTGACGACGTGATCCATGCCGCACGCTCGCTTGGCGCGGGCACTGCCGGCATCGTTGCCCACATCATACTGCCACTTGCCGTCCCCGGGCTTCTCGCCGGTGGACTGATGTCGTTCATCGGCAGTTTCGAGGAATTCGACAAGTCCTTCATCGTCGGCGCGCCGGTCGTCGAGACGCTGCCGATCAAGCTCTACATGTATCTCGATCCCTATTCGATACAGCTCCCGCTGGCCTCTATCATCTCCTTCATCCTCCTCCTGCCTGCGCTCATCGTTTTCATCATTGCCGGACGCATCCTGCGCGACGACCTGATGGCAGCGGGCATGGGCAAGATCTGATGCGTCCCAACCTGTCGAAAGTCGAAAACTATGCAACACGCGCCTGCCACTGACCGTATTCCTGCTTTCCACGGCGACGTCCTCGAGATGACGACGCGCAGCAACCCCGCGATCCTGACCATCGCCCATCGGGGCGTCTGGAAGACGACGGCGGAAAACTCGCTTGCCTCCATTCGTGCTGCAATCGCGCTCGGCGTCGAGATGGTGGAAATCGACGCCCAGTCGTCCGCCGACGGGGTGCTTGTGGTCATTCATGACGAAACTCTCGATCGAACGACAACGGCAACGGGGAAAGTTGGCAACATGCCGTTTTCCTCCCTCCGTCGCGCCATGCTGCGCGCTGGCGCCGGTGGAGCGCATGCAACCGCCACCGAAGAGTGCGTGCCAACCCTTGCAGAAATGCTCGAAGAAGCGCGCGGACGCATTGCCATCAATATCGATACGAAGTTCATCCGTGATCTGCCGCTCGTCATGAGTACGGTGCTGAGGCTCGGAATGGAGAGACAAGTTCTGGTAAAGACGGATATTGATCCGACGGCGGACCGTTTCGCGCTCATCGACCAGGACTGGTTCGGACGTATTCCACATATGCCGATGTTCCAGGTGCGTCCAAACGGCAAATTTGCGGAGGATCTCCGCCGTATCGAACGGCTTCGCGCGCCGATGATAGAAGTAAAATTTTCCGACATTGCCGATCTCGCCGCAGGCCGCGAAGAACTGGAGCGCCAGAACATCCGGCTATGGATCAACACGCTCGATGTCTCCCATTGCCTCGCCTACAACGACACACGGGCGTTAAGCGAACCAAGTCAGGTTTGGGGCGCGCTGAAGGAAGCCGGGGTCGGCGCAATCCAGACAGACGAAGTTGAGGCATTCAAGGCCTGGTTGACAAGCGATGCCGCGCAAGGCCCCGCATGATGGCAATCGTGGACGGAGGCATGGTCGGTGCATTGACCCTTTTTGTTCAAGCAATCGCTTTTAAGCGCAGGCACCGTGACTTCGTCCCAACCGGCAATCCGATGCTTGCCGATAAGGTCTTTCTCGTTGAGTTCCCGGACCAATGCTGAATGAGAAGAAAAAACGCCGACGATGCGCGCAGCGATCGTCGCCTACCGACAAGCAATATGCTGCCCTTTGCTTCAGGCTCGTGCCCGGCTGGGAAGAGCCCATTCAGGTCCTGCTGATTACGAGCCGTAATTCTGGCCGCTGGATCATCCCGAAAGGCTGGGGCTTTGCCAAGAAAAAACCTCACGAAGTCGCCCAGCGTGAGGCATGGCACGAAGCCGGGGTACGAGGGCGCGTTCGCAAGAAGCCTTGCGGCTACTACACCTACAAGAAAAAGCTGAGTGAGGAGGAGAGCGTCCTGACCGTTGTTCAGGTCCATCTTCTCAACGTTCTCGAACTGGACAGCCAGTTCCCTCAGAAGGATGAGCGGGAACTTCGCTGGTTTTCCCCCGGCGCAGCCGCGGCAGCCGTCCACGAGCCCGATTTGAAGTGCCTGATTTCAAGCGTGCGGGAATTGGCAAACCAGTTCATATGCCCCAAGCCCGATACCTGGTAACTGGTTGACCAACTTTCTGACTTCCGCCGACGTTTGACATCCGCAGTTGGACTGCAAGCGATGTCCACGCGGCTCCTGATGTGCTCGGGGCCGGCGATTGTTCGCGGATCACAGCCGTCGGCGCCTGAGGGGCGCAAGCCGGATCCGACATTCGGTAAAAGCCGTCAGCATCCACCGGTTTCTGTTGTCGATTACCTATCTCGAGCGACATGCCGCTAGCGGAGTGGACGGGTTTGCATTTTTACGGCCGCCGCCTCGATGGAGGCAAGGCGCTCCGGCGCCAGCGCTGAAACGTAAGACCAGGTGATCGAAGCCATGCCGGTGCCAAAGAACGCGATTGCCAAAAAGAGGATAATCAACGGCGGGCTATCATCGAACTGAGCACCAATGATCAGTATGGACAAAGCGATGCCGGTGAGGACCGGAATTTTGCGCGATGCACTGAGGCTGAATTTTGCCCGAAGCAGCGCATCTGACAGGAAGCCCGACACCAACACGCCAGCAAACCGTGCAAGAAACGGTACTGATGCGTAAAATCCCGCCTTGATAAAATCCAGGTGGCGATATTGAACAAGGTAGGTCGGAAACCACCTCAAGAAAAAATTGGCCGATGCCAGATAGCTGAATTGTCCGATGTAGATCCCCCACAGCTTCTTCTTGCTCAGGACAAATTTCAGGTCGTGCCACGAAAATGCACTCCTTCCTGCCTGCTCGCTTTGTAGTCGGTCGCTCAGTTCCGGCACCCCTCCCCTCTCTTTGATGAGATTAAGTTCGGCTTGATTGGTGCCTTTGAAGTGTCGAGGATCCTGTAGATCGTCGCCCAAAGAACGGCTGCGACCAGTCCGAGCATGCCGGTCATGACAAAGACCGGAGGGAGCGCCAACATCTCACTTAAATTCAACAGACGGGGACGATGTTTATCGGTGACTTCGTCGCTGGGGCGCAGCTTCCCGTTTCATGTCCTCATCTAGTTGCTTTACCGCTTGGGAAAATCGAACATTGTCCGATTGTGACCAAAGGCTGGGCTGCGGGGATAGGTCCAATCCAAAATTTGTAGAGGCTTTGCGCAAATTCTCGTTCTCGTGACGACCTCCCCCGGCTCTCCCGTTCCGGAGCCTTCACCGTCTCGGTCACGTCGTTTGGCAGGCCTGCCCGCTTGCCTCCCTCGACCTGTGCCTTCTTCGTCCACGCCTTGAGCGTCTGTGCCGAGCGGCCGATCTATTCTGCGATAAAGGAAAGGGCAGTGCACTGCGACGGATGCCGGGCGTCATGTGACCTGCTCTGGCACCGTTCGCACGGCACGGAGACTTCAGGAGAAAATTTGTTCGCCGTCTTGCGGGGACATAGACCCTGCGTCTCTCGTGGTGGGTCCTGCGACAAACCCGGGCGGTCCATGCGCGTGGATCGAATGGCGATTGCAGCATTTCAGTTCAAACAGTTAGGCATCAAAATAGGCTGATGCTGCGACATGATCTCCCGCTCGGCCAGAACGCGGTGGTCTTGGGTTTTCGTGACGAGGATTGCCGTTAGAGCAGATCGTAAACTCTCAGAATCCAGCTGATCTGGTAGAGCGTTCCGACGATGAGAAACAGTGCCTGGAAACCTTTGCCAGGCACGAACATCGCGGCTACGGCGCAGAACGCAAATATGGACTGGCGAAAAAGATATTCGGTTCCGAGGGCTGCAAAATAGTCTGATCCCTTTATCAGGCTGTCGCCGAGGTCGATGATGAACGTCAGGGCGAAAACGCCATAGAACCAGCGTTTGCGAGCTTCAAAATATTGCTCGTAGCCGCTGTATTCACTCATCTGATCGGGGAAAAGCAGGGCTGTCAACGCCGCGTAGAGCATCGCATAGACAATCAGGAAGAAGTAAATCGGGAAGGTCCATATCGGGACCAGCCTGAGATTGAATTCGTACCACCAGAAATGAATGATGGTGATGAGAAGGAAAACGACCCAGCCCAAATGGATCGGGTAGATCTTGATACTTCCAGGGTGCTGCACGAAGCGCGTCAGGCCATTGACCAATCTCGCCAGACTTAAGCCAAGAACCATCCCGACTATGACACGCACATGTGAGAAGCCTTCGGCGCTCATACCAGCCGCATCCAATGCCATATACGCTTCCTCTCGTTGCGCCGCACGACTGCCCGGCTATCGTCCATGCGGGTGTGTTTACCATAGCGCACCTGGCATCGCTGAAAAGGCCATGCCAGAGCTAGGGTGCGTCTCAACTTCTTGAGGAATATAAATCGTTGCAAAGCCGTTGACATTGGAAGCGCTGCCGACCCGCCTAAATGGATTGGTCGGGGTTGATGATCCCGGCCACGGACACCAAGAGCGTGGTGGTGGTGGAAAAAGCCGTCATCGTCCCGTCCCCAACCGTTCGTTAATAGCAGACTGTATAAAACGAAGCCTACTCGATTGACGCTAAGGACACGTGATGTCGTCTGTGCCTGATTCCGAACTTTTCAACCTCGCCCCAATCGCCATGTGGATCGAAGATTTCAGCGAGGTGAAAAAGCTATTCGATGACTGGCGATTGGAAGGCGTAACCGATATTCGAGGATTCTTGCAAGAGGATCTGTCCCGTGTCGCCGAATGCTCCAGGCGCATTCGCCTCCTCGACGTGAACAGGTGGACGCTCGATCTGGTCGAGGCCAGAGACGTCGAACATCTCCGGGCGAATATGGCCACCGTGTTTCGTGACGACATGCTCGAGACGCATGTGAACGAGCTTGCAGCGCTTTTTGACGGCAAGCCATCGTTTTCAAGCGCGACGGTGAATTACACCCTGACTGGCCGAAGGCTTGATATTCAGCTTCGCGGCATGATTATGCCGGGCGCCGAAGAGACGCTCTCAAGGGTGTTGCTGACGACTGAAGACGTCACGGACCGTGAGACGGCCCGCCGCGCAGAGATTGCGCAACGCAGCTACGCCGAAGGGATTTTTGAACATTCTCCCGTATCTCTCTGGATTGAAGACTTCAGCCAGATCAGGACATTGCTGGAAACCATACGGGATCGCGGGATAACGGATTTCCGCACTTTCATGGACGTCCATCCGGAATTCGTCAGGCAATGCATGAGCGAGATCCGCGTGCTGGACGTCAATCAGGCGACACTCGATCTCTTCTGCGCGGCGGATCGGTCGCAACTTCTTCAGCGGATCACCGAGATTTTCCGGGACGATATGGAAAAGCCGTTTCGGGAGCAACTGATGGAGTTGTGGAATGGCAACCTGCATCACCATCGCGAGGTCGTCAATTATGCGCTCGATGGGTCGCCCCGTCACATCCTGCTGCACTTTTCCGTCTTCCCCGGTTACGAACGCGATTGGTCGAGGGTGCAGGTCGCACTCGCTGACATTACTGCCCGCAAGAAGGCGGAAGCCTATCTCGAATATCTCGGCAAACACGATGTCCTGACAAAGCTCTACAATCGCGCTTTTTACAGCGAAGAATTGAGCCGTCTGGAGCGGAAATCGCTTCAACCCGTCTCGGCCATCATCATCGACCTCAACGGCCTGAAACGCGCCAATGACGAGTACGGGCATGACGTGGGTGACGCTCTGCTGAGGCGGTTCGGCGAAATTCTGAGCGGCGCGATTTCACCCCCCAACCATGCCTGTCGCATCGGCGGCGACGAGTTCGCAGTTCTGATGCCAGGCGCAGACGCCAAGGCCGCAAGCATAGCCGTTGAAACCATCAACGAACTGCTGTCGATCAACAACCAGTTTTATTCCAGCATGCCCCTCAGCATCTCATGCGGTGTCGCAACCAGTCTCGCCGACGACTCCATGGAAGACGTCGTTAAACGCGCAGACCTCAAGATGTACGAAGCAAAACGCGCACATTACGAAAGGCTTCGGAGCCAACTGGGCGTGGCTGACGGGCGACAGAGCCGTGATAGCTGAGATAAGCAGGTTGCCGGCCAACCAGCCGTGAAGCTACAGGCGCATCTGGTTCAGCAGAACCAGCAGCTGCGAGAAATGCTTGATCGCTTTGGCGAGCGCTAGCTGTAACTATCGCATATTCGATAGCGCTTTCCCCAATAGTCGTCCGAAATTTGTTAACCATCGCAGGTTACAGTGCCGATGTCACAATTTGTAGCGCGTCTGTGCCAAAGAGGGCCCGCCATCCACTGCCCGGCGGGCCCTTTTCAATCTACTAATTTCCACCCTACTATGTTGGCTGACTGTTCCACTGGGGAAGGCCGTTAATTGGCTGCGAATTTATCAAATAGTGTAGCTATCGAGTCCGCCCCGAATAAATCCGCGCATATCATTCGACATGTACTACCGCAGCCATACTGTGTAAGAGCAGATTTCGACAGGTGAGCAATGCCGTATTTTCTGGTCACACATACCTCGTTGATCGAGGCGGATGACGAAGCGACCGCTGCGGCAAAAGTTTACGGGGAAATGTGCAAAAGTGAAACGCTGACCTTCAACGTGAAGGCCGATGAGAACCCCGGCACGAAAGTAATTGTTCCGACCTGCGGTGGGACCGATCCGAGTTTCGTCCGTCCGGGTATTTCTACGTCATCGTCAACCGCAACGCAGACCCTTGCGATCACATCCCCTGCTCCCGCCAAGGGACCGATAAATATCCCCGTTGGTCAGAGCGGGGCGGCATTTCGATCGACAAGCACATTGCTATGCGCCGGTACTGGCATTGCCGCGGCTCTCTACCTTGTCGCTCACTATTTGACCTGACCGGGGGAGCGACGAACCGACAAGCTTAAGCGGCAATAAACTCGATCGAATAGTGTGAGTTTATCGCTTGAAGCGACCCCAATCCGGTGGAAGCTCCCCCCACGGAACTCTTTGGGCCGTGATGAGGACGTAAACTACATCGTACTTCCCTATTTGACTTCCGACGATGAAGCGGGAACCAGAGCTTTGGAAATCGGCTCGATCCAACGGTCATTGACGATGTGGTAGTCGTAGGCGCTGAAACTGCTTTCGAACTGCCAGTAGCTCCAAGCAAAGTGATCGGCTTCCGCCGTGCGGGCAACCGTGGAAGACTAAGAGCACCATCGTCACCATCAATCGCAATTTTGCTGAATGGAATGGCGTCTGCAGCGCGACACTGCGGGTTTCACAAAGTCCCGGACAGGGATTTCAGTCAGTCGCGGACAGAAGCGACAGTGGATTCTAGATTGAATCTCGTGAGCGCCGATCTGGCAATTTGTTCTTAACACCTAGGCCGCCATACCCATCCACTCTCATGTTCGCGAACGAATACCCGACCTGTGCATTCCAGGATGATGAGACCGAACGTCTTCATTAAGCCGCGGATCTGATTGCTGAGCTGGGTCGAGATGCTGAGGAGCTGATTGCGAGCGGCCACCAGATAACTTAGAGTTGGACGCGTTTCTTCAATAGGCTTCAATTGTTGATGGCTAACATCGTCTTCTGCGGCATCAGGCGCAAGGACAAAGCCCTTTGAACACACCGACCATATCGTCAATTTGCCAAAACAATCATTGGTACGATATTCTGTCGTTGGTTAGAAAAATAGAATTTTATTGCGCTTTAGCGGGCTGAAGCATCGATTGTCGATCCTTGACAGAGAGCCCCGTCTTTCGCATGCTTGGGGAAGGCTCTGAACCGACAGATTTGGATCGAAATATGCTTTACCCCTCCAACGATCCAACGAAAATGATCGAAGATCTATTGCAGCCGCTCGAGCCGCGGTTGATTGAGATCCGGCGCGACATCCATGCGCATCCGGAAATCGGCTTCGACACCTTCAGGACGGCGCAGCTCGTCGCGGACGAGTTGCGGGCCCTCGGACTTGATCCCAAGACAGGTGTTGGCCGAACAGGTGTGGTTGCGACCATTACCGGCGGTCGTCCCGGACCGTGCGTCATCCTGCGCGCCGACATGGATGCCCTGCCGATAGCAGAGCAGACCGGGCTTGCCTTCGCCTCAACGATCCCCGGCGCCATGCATGCGTGCGGACACGATATTCATACGGCGGCGCTGCTTGGCGCTGCGAGCGCGCTTTTAAGGATTTCGTCCGAGCTTGCCGGATCGATAAGGCTGATTTTTCAACCGGCCGAGGAAACGCAGGAGAGCGGCGCTGCCGCCATGATCGCCGATGGCGCTGCCGACGGTGCCGACCTGGCGGTGGCTTTTCACAATCGTCCGGAAACTCCAGCTGGCAAGATCGTCCTCAACAGAGGCGCCAGCACCGCATCCAGCGACGAGTTCAAGGTGATTGTCCACGGCAAGTCCGGCCATGCGGCCCGCCCGCATGCCGCCATCGACCCCATTGTCGCTGCCGCACACATGATCACCCAGTTGCAGACCCTGATTTCCCGCGAGATGGATCCTTCGACGTCGGCGGTACTGACGATCGGCCATATCCAAGGCGGCGCGACACAGAACATCATTCCCGACAGCTGCATGTTCGAGGGCACGGTTCGATGCCGGTCGCCGGAATCCCGTGACCTGGCAGAGGCCTCCTTCAGCCGGATCTGCCAGGGTGCTGCTGCCGCACTCAACGTATCCGTCGATATCGACTATGTGCGCGGCGCACCGCCGCTGATGAACGACGACCGCCTGGTGGATCGTGCCACGGAAGCGCTCGGAATGCAGTTTGGCGTTCTGCCACTTGTAGAGCAGGGTTCCAGCTTCGGCGCAGAGGACTTTTCCTACTTTTCGGAACGCCTTCCGTCCATCCAGATCTTCATCGGTTCCGGCCAGCCCGGCCGTGACGACCGTGTTCACAATTCCGATTATCAGCCCGACGAATCCTGCATCAAGCAGAGCGCCATCGCCTTGACGCGCGTGGCTGTCGAGCTACTCACCTGACACCCATTCCATACCCTCCTACATATCCGGGATCACACTCATGACCATCACACGCAGCCATTTCCTGCGCCTTGGCCTTGCTGCCATCGCCGCAATCGCCATGACACCTGCAGCCACATTCGCGCAGACCAAAACATCCTACGTGTTCGCGACCGAGGGTGCGTTTCCACCTTTCAACATGACCTCTCCCACGGGCGAATTGAAGGGCTTCGAGATCGACATGATCAACGAGATCGGCAAACGCGCCGGCTTCGATGTGAAGATCATTCCCCAGGCTTGGGACGGAATGATCCAGGGCGTGATCGACGGCAAGTATGACGGCGTGATTGATTCCGTTTCGGTCACCGACAAAAGGCGCGAGGTCATCGACTTCTCGCTACCCTACACCACCGGAGGCTCGACTTTCTTTGTCGCCAAGGACAGCGGTCTCGAACTGCCCGGCAACGGAACGTCCGTCGACCTTGCCGACGATGCAGCGACGCAGCCAGCGATCGCCGACATTGCCAAGGTCCTGGCCGGCAAGACTGTCGGCGTACAGGTGTCGACGATCCAGAGCACGTTTCTCACCAAATATCTCGCCGACAAGGGCGTGACGGTCCGCACGTACCCGAACGGGCCTGATGTCTACCACGACCTTCTCAATGGACGGATCGACGCGGGCATGGCGGCGGAGACCAATGTAGCTGCCTTTCTCGAAAAGAATGCTGCCGAAGCCGTCAAGACCGGCCCGTCGATCAAGGGCGGCGTCATGGGGACAGGGTCGGCCGTCGCTATCCGCAAGGGCAACAAGGATTTGCAGCAGAAGCTCGACAAGGGCCTGAAATCCATGTCCGATGACGGCTCTTTGGCTGAGCTTTCGAAGAAATGGTTCGGTATGGTCATCACGCCAAAGCTCTGAGGCCGACATGCAGGCAGACCTGGCGCTTCTTGGATTTGGGCCCGATGGATGGGGCATGGCGCTGTTTCGCGCCGGCCTTACCACGCTTGCCGTTTCCATCTGCGCCTTTGTCGTCGGCATGCTGCTGGGGACGCTGGTGGCTTGGGCCCGCATCGCCGGAGGCTGGCCGATGCGCAAGATCGCGGTTGCCTACACCGTCGTAATGCGCGGCGTGCCGGACATTCTGGTGATCTATCTCTTCTACTTCGGAGGCCGCCAGATCGTCGCGCTTGTCGGACAGGCGCTCGGCTTTGCCGGCCCTTTCGAGATCAGCGGGTTCGTCGCCGGCATGCTGGCCATCGGTCTGATATCGGCTGCGTACCAGTCGGAGGTGCTTCGCGGCGCCTATCAATCGGTCCCGAAGGGAACGATAGAAGCGGGGCGCGTCGTGGGCATGGGTAACTGGCTGCTGTTTCGTCGCGTCATTGCACCGCAGGCGATGACCACGGCCATTCCCGGCCTTGGCAACCAGTGGCAGTCGGTCATCAAGGAGTCCGCGCTCGTTTCGGTGACCGGGCTGGTGGAGGTCATGCGCCAAGTCTCGGCAGCAGCCGGCTCGACGCAGGAGGATTTCCTGTTCTATTCCGCCGGCGCCGGCGTCTACCTCGTCATTACTACGATCTCCGGCCAGGTCTTTCGCCTCATCGAACGTCGCAGCCTGCACGGCCAATCGGCAGGAGGCTTCTGATGGACATCCAGTTCCTCGCCGATATCGAGAAGCAACTGCTGGTCGGCCTGCCGCTGACGCTCAATCTCGGCATCCTGTCGCTGCTGGGTGGCGGTTGCCTGGCGCTGTTCTTCAATCTCATTCGCGTCAACCCCATCGGTGAAGCCTTCGTCTCGGCCTATGTCTTCCTGTTCAGGGGCACGCCGCTACTTATCCAGATCTTCCTGATCTACTACGGGCTCGCCCATTTCTGGGTGATCCGGCACACATTCCTCTGGCCGTTCTTTCGCGAACCCTATTGGTGTGGCCTGCTGGCGCTGGTGCTGAACGACGCGGCCTACACGACGGAGATTATTCGTGGCGGCCTGCGCGCCGTGCCAAAGGGCCTCATCGAGGCCGGCAGGGTCTCCGGGATGACACGGCTTACGGTCACCCGACGCATCGTGCTGCCCATCGCCTTCCGCCAGGCCCTGCCCTCCTATTCAAGCGAGGTCATTTCAATGCTGAAATCGACCGCGCTGGTCAGCACCATCACGTTGATGGAGGTCACCGGCATCGCCCGTGCGCTGGTGTCTGAAACCTGGCGCGCGATCGAGATATTTCTCTGCGCGGCGGTGATCTACCTCGCCCTGTCCCTCCTCGTGACGCGGGCCGCCGACTGGATCGAGCGCCGCCTCTCTCCTTGGCAGTTTGGAGCATACCGATGACCGCCCTCCCGGCAATTTCCATCAGCGGTCTGCGAAAGCGCTTCGGTGATAACGAGGTGCTGCGCGGTATCGATCTTACAGCTGATGACGGGGACGTCATTTCCCTGATTGGTGCCAGCGGCTCTGGAAAGAGCACACTACTCCGTTGCATTCCGATGCTCGAGATCCCCCATGAGGGCTCGGTGTCCGTCGGGGCAGACCGCATCTCCCCCAGAGCGGGAAGGCTGTCGCGCAATGAGGAGGCGGCTGCCCGGCGCATGCGCAGCCATCTCGGCTTCGTCTTCCAAGGCTTCAACCTTTGGCCGCACCGGACCGTGCTCGAAAATGTCATCGAGGCGCCGATCCATGTCCAGAAACGCCCTCGGGCCGATTGTATCGCGGAGGCATTGGCACTCCTCGAGCGGGTCGGGTTGGCGGAAAAGCGCGATGCTTGGCCGGCTCACCTCTCCGGCGGGCAGCAGCAGCGCGTCGCCATTGCCCGTGCCTTGGCGCAGCATCCTCGCGCCATCCTCTTCGACGAGCCTACCTCGGCGCTCGATCCGGAACTGGTCGGCGAAGTGCTGAAGGTCATTCGCAGCCTTGCCGAGGACGGCATGACCATGCTGATCGTCACCCACGAAATGGGCTTTGCCCGCGAGGTGTCGTCGCGCACGATCTTCCTCGACATGGGCCTGATCGCCGAGGACGGTACGCCGGAAGAGGTTTTCGCCAACCCCAAGTCCGATCGCTGTCGCTCGTTCCTCAGCGGCCACTTCGACCGCAATCGCTGAGGGTACGTGATGCGCGAACCGATCGACAAGAAGAGCCTGCAGGACAATACGGTGGATTGGCTGCGCGATGCCATCGTTCGCGGCGAGTTTCTTCCAGGCGCCACTCTGACCGAGCAGGGACTGGCGCAGCAAGTCGGCGTCGGCCGCGGAACAGTACGCTCGGCTCTCTTTGCACTCGAGGAGAAGGAACTCGTGATGCGAACGCCCTATTCGAGCTGGCATGTCGCCCATCTCGACGCCCGCGAGATCTCTGAAATCTATTCGATGCGGGCTGCCTTCGAAGGCTTGGCAGCCCGCATCGTATCAGAAAGGTGGTGCGCGATCGACACGACGAGGATCACGGAGGCCTTCGACAATCTCGGTGGCGCGGAGGACGGTGGCACCGATGCAAGGCTGGAAGCAGATCTCGGCTTTCACGCCAGCATCGTCGAGGCCGCCAACCACCGGCTTTTGATGCGCCGCCACGCCCAGCTCGCCGACAAGATGGAATGGCTCTATCGTTGGTCGGAGCTGCACTGGCCGCGTCGGCGGCCGCTCGTTGCGGAACACCAGCGTCTCTTCGAGACCCTGATGCAGGAGAACCCGGAGAATGCCGAGAAGGCCGTTCGCGATCATATCGCGGATTCGATAGCGGACGACATCGCCGGCTTTCATGAACTTCAGAGAGCCAACACCCAAAAACAGAAAGTACATCATGGCTGATATCTTGATCCTCGACGGTGGAATGGGGCGCGAACTGGAACGCATCGGCGCTCCCTTCCGTCAGCCTGAATGGTCTGCCCTCGCGCTGATGGAGGCACCTGATATGGTCCGAAAGGTCCACGACAGCTACATCCGCGCCGGTGCCAAGGTCATCACCACCAACAGCTATGCCATCGTCCCCTTTCACATCGGCGAAGCGCGCTTTCGCGAGCGCGGCGAGGAGCTTGCCGCGTTGGCGGGACGCTTGGCACGCGATGCCGCGGGCGCCACAAATGTCAAGGTGGCAGGCTCTCTGCCGCCCGTCTTCGGATCCTATCAGCCTGAGCTCTTCAACGCCGAACTAGCGGCCGATTATCTCGGCGTCCTCGTTCGCGGGATGTCCCCTTACGTCGATTTCTGGCTTGCAGAAACGCAAAGCAGCCTGGAAGAGGCCACCGCGGCCGCGACTTCAATTCGCCAGACCGGCAAGCCGCTCTGGCTTTCGTTCACGCTGCGTGACGATATTCCGTCCGAAGAGATGACTGAACCGCAACTCCGGTCGCATCAGACTGTCGCGGACGCGGCTCGCCTCGCCGCCGCGCTCGGCGCCGAGGCTCTCTTATTCAATTGCTCGATGCCGGAAGTAATGGCTGCCGCACTCAGGGCCGCGCGGGCCGCAGTGCCTTTGCTTCCCCTCGGCGTCTATGCAAACGCCTTCGGCTCTCAGGATGAAGACGGTGCTGCCAACGAGGTCGTCTCTGCGGTGAGGACTGACCTTGACGCACAATCCTATTGCAATTGGGGCAACCATTGGATCGAAGCCGGCGCGACGATCATCGGTGGCTGCTGCGGCATAGGAACAGATCATATCCACCACCTGACAAACCATTTGGTCTGTGAAGCAACGCGGTAGACGTACCGATGGCGCTGAACGTGGAAGCAGTTGGAGCGGCGCAATGCAAAGCTGCGGGCCGACAGTTGCTTGTCCAACGACGTCCATGATCTGCGTCACGCGGCGATATTGCGCTGCTTGCACAGGATGTGCATTGCTATTTTCATCTCTGGAAAGCGCCATTGCCCGGTACAGAGATGGCTTGTGCAATTGCAAGCGGCGGCCGATTGCTCGGCGGCTTCAACATAGTTAGCGTGACTGGTCGGAAGATCTCCAATATCCTGCCCCCTTTAAAGAACGCCAACCCGCGCCTGCACCGCGCCTCAGGAGATTTGTTTGTCGAACGATAGCGAGAACGGGACTGCCAGTGAGGGCGCGCCTTCCAGAGAAATTTCAGAAGATGACAAGCGGGCGGTGTCGGAGCGGACGTCGGGATCGGCCAAGGTCGTCCACGAGGTGATCCGGCTGCAGGGCGACGAAGAACTCGCCCGGCCGATCATCTCGCTGCTGTTCTCCGGTTTTGCAGCGGGCGTGGCGATCAGCATCTCGCCTCTGGCGGAAGCGTTCATTGGCTTGCGTCTGCCGGATGCACCGTGGCGGGAACTGGTCGTTGCGCTCGGCTACACCGTGGGCTTCGTCATCGTCATCCTCGGCAAGCTCCAGCTGTTCACGGAAACGACGGTGACTGCGGTCCTGCCGCTGGCCACCCACCCGACAGTTCGCAATCTCGGCCGACTGCTCCGGCTGTGGGCGGCGGTATTCCTTGCCAACATGATGGGCACATTTTTCGTGGCAGCCCTTGTCGCCTCGCAGATCATTGTCGGCCCCGAGCAATTGGCAGCGGCCCTGGAGATTTCGAAAGCGGCTCTTGAACATGACTTCGTCACGACACTTCTCCTCGCCACCCCTGCCGGGTTCCTGGTGGCGTCGATTGCATGGATCTTGCCCAATGCAAGGGGCAGCGAGTTCTGGGTGATCCTGCTCATCACCTATGTCATTGCGATTGGCGGGTTCAGCCATGTCGTTGCTGGCTCAGGCGAAGCATGGCTGCTGTTCTTGAGCGGTCAGACGACGCTCTGGGAGGCTGCCGGCGGGTTTATCCTGCCGGCGCTGATCGGCAACATCATTGGGGGTACAGGCCTCTTTGCGGTGGTGGCCCACGGCCAAGTTCGCGACGAAATCACGTAAGCGCTATCATCGGCGTGCACAGCGGGCGGGCTAACCGTGCCGGACCTATTGCAATCCGGCCACGCGAAATTTCGATCCGCGTGCAGCATTAGCGCGCAGATCGCGCCTTGCCTATTTCCTCCCGAAGAAAAGTGCCTACATGCCCAGACTTCCAACGAGGAGGTTGATATGGCCGAAGTTGCGGCGCCCAGGGTAAATCGCTCCATTCTCCAGGAACTCATCGCCGGGCTGAGCGACGGCATCATCCTTGTCGATCCCGACGGCTCGATCGCCTGGGCCAATTTAGCAGCGTTGAAGATGCACCGGGTCGAGGCGGTTAAGGATCTCGGCGAGGACGCAAAGGGCTACCGCCGCAATTTCACGCTGCGGTACCGGAACAACCATCCCCTGGAAGAGGGACAATATCCGATCGAGCGCCTGCTCGTGGGCGAGACGGTCGACGACGTGACGGTGGAGCTCTCACCGTCTTCGGATCTCGACCTCGTCTGGGTGCACACTGTGCGCAGCCTCGCGATCTCGGATGGTGGCGACAAGCCAGATGTCCTCGTGCTGATCATGCGGGACGAGACACCGCGCTTCGAAGCCGAGGAAAGGTTCGAGCGGGCTTTCAACGCCAACCCGGCACCCGGCCTGATCTGCCGTCTCGACGATCACCGCTTCATCCGCGTCAACCAGGGCTTCCTGGAGATGACCGGCTTTGCCAAGGAAGATGTCGTCGGCAAGAGCGTCGAGGCCCTCGGTCTGTTTTCCAACTGCGAAACCGGCGAAGATGCATTGACGAAGCTGAATGAGGGCCGCGTCATTCGCCACCGCGAGGCCCTGGTGCCGTTGCCCGATGGTGGCGACCGGCTGGTGATCGTCGCCGGCGAGCCGATTTCGGTGGTCGAAGAACCCTGTATGCTTTTCACCTTTGCCGATCTGGATGGTCGCAGGAAGGCCCAGAATGCCCTGCGGCAAAGCGAGGAGCGGTTCTCGAAATCCTTCCGGCTGTCGCCTGCGCCAGCGGCCATTTCCCGGCTCGACGACTTCGTCTTCATGGAAGCAAACGACGCCTTCCTGCAGATCTCCGGATATGCTGCCGGCGAGGTCGTCGGGCGGACGGCCGGCGAACTCCATCTCTGGGAGGACGTCGCCGCGCGCCGGACAATCGAGCAGAAGCTGCGCGACAACACCATTATTCGAAACGAGCCGATGCAGATGAAGCAGAAGGCCGGGGGCGCTGCTGAATGCCTCGTCTCCGCCGAGCGGGTGGAAATCAACGACCAGCAATGCGTCATCTGGGCCCTGCAGGACGTGACCGAGCGACGGCGCAGCGAGGCCGAGCTCGTCGAGGCCATTGAAAGCGTCATGGCGGATACCTCCTGGTTCAGCCGTTCGATCGTTGACCGTCTTGCGACCCTCAAGCACAGTTCGACCGGCCGCGCGCCGACGGCGCAACTGTTCGAGCTGAGTGACCGCGAGCGGGAGATCCTGGGGCTGATCTGCAGCGGCCACAGCGATCAGGAGATGGGAGAACGCCTGCACCTGTCGAAGAATACTATCCGAAACCACGTTGCCTCGCTCTACGCCAAGATCGGCGTCAACCGCCGGGCGGCAGCGGTCATCTGGGCAAGGGAACGGGGCTTTACGGGTTTGCCCGAGGGCCAGGGTAAATCTCCAAAGTCTAACGTTGCTACCCCAGCCAAAAAAAGTACTAAATTGACGAAAAAAGGTCACTAGCTACTAGCGGGATTGGTATTTTCCAATCTGCAAGACGCCTGTTCGGAGCGCTATCTCCATTTGCATGACGCCGGCCAGACCGGGGTCAGGATAAACAACGCGAATGAAAGGATAGTACAATGGACAAGAACCGTATCGAAGGCGCCGCAAAGGAACTCAAGGGCACGATCAAGGAAACTGTTGGAAAGCTGACCGGCAACGAGCGGCTGGAAGCAGAAGGCAAGGTCGACAAGGCTGCCGGCGAAGTGCAGAGCACCGTTGGCAAGGGCAAGGATGCCGTCAAGGACGCGCTTAAGTAACCGACCGCCACTCCACCGAACCGAGACGATCATTTGGCTCGCCAGACCTGGCGAGCCGAAAATCCCATGGAGCCGAGTTCAAGATGATGTTTTTGCCCTACCCCGCCTTGGCCACCAGTGCATCCAGCGACTGCTCCACCCGGATCGCAATCGAGTGCCTGCTTGCCTATACCTTCGGTCACGAAGACTGCGAGATCGAGGTCGAGGTTGCCAACGGATGCGTGACCCTCAGCGGCCGTGCCCATTCTCACACTGCGGCAGCCAGAGCAGTCGAGGTTGCGGGCGAGTTCACACACATGGCGGTGCACAGCATCATCGAGATCGCCCCGGGCGAATCTTTGCCCTGAACATCTTATCCTCAGCAAACAACAGGAAATCTCAGCATCGCGTCTCGTGGTGCTGAACGAGACCTGAAAAAGGATCAATCACATGAAAAAAGCATTCATCCTCGCCATGGCGGGTAGCCTGGCCCTGTGCTCTGCGGCCTCGGCCACCAGCCCGCACCACCATCGCAAGCACCCGACAAAGCAGGTGGTAACGCAACCGAAGGAACGTCTCGGCACCCTGTCGTGCGAAGTGGCAGGCGGAATCGGCTTGCTGATCGGCTCAAGCAAGGCAGTCACCTGCCAGTTCAAGCAGCGCACCGGTGAGGTCGAACGCTACACCGGGACGATCGGCAAGCTCGGTCTCGATGTCGGCATCACAGGCAAGTCCTACCTCAGCTGGGTCGTCGTCAATACGGCACCGACGAGCGTCGGACAGGGTAGCCTCGCCGGCACCTATGTCGGAGCTTCGGCAGGTGCTTCAGTCGGCCTTGGCCTCGGCGCCAATGCACTGGTCGGCGGCAACTCCAAGAACTTCGGCCTGCAGCCGCTCAGCGCAGAAGTGGGAACCGGCCTGAACGTCGCCGCCGGCGTCTCGCGACTGCAGCTACGCCCTGCAAGCTAAGGCCCACTAGCCTTCACCAAATCCGAAAACAGGGCTTGGCGGCCCTGTTTTCCAATTCGTTCATGTCACAGGTCCTCGCAACCGGCGCGATTTTGACCGTCGTCGGATTTTCCACGCCCGTACGGACGACTTAAACCGCCGCAGGAAATTTAGGCGAGCCGTGCAAATTCCCGACCTCGCTGTTAGCGTGGCAGCTGTCGTGGTCACTCAAAAGCGGTGAGCGGTTCGGGGCAAATTACAGGCGATGTTGTGCTTTTATCCGCCACAAAAATCGCGTCAATCTTGTAAAGCTGGGCGAAGGGTTTGTCGCCTATCAACTTCAAGCCGCCTGGAAGTGCATATCCCACATATTTGTCCGGCTGGTTTGCGTTCATGACAAGAACATAGTCAAAACGCTTTCGCCAATTAGACAGATACGGCGCCAGGACGGATTCCCTTTCGAGCCAAGAAGGGCAACTCAGTACCCCGGTCGATGATAAATTACCTTCTGGCACCGCAATGGAAGACCATGGCGGCAACACCATGAGAGGCTGCTTGCCGCGTGCCGTGAAGACTGCAGGAACGAAGGCTTGTGCGAAGGGTATCGCCAATGTCGGTAGGTGTCGGAACGTGTCTTCGCCCCAGGCATAGTGTCTCTGCCATCCGCCCAGGGGATCGGCGAGCACAAGATGAGCGAGAGGTAGGATGGCCGAACCCGGTGGGACTGATTCCAGTACCGATATGACGTCGTTGGCGTCGTTTTCGCCTTGCCACCAATTGTAGCTTATCCATGCGGTGCGCCCGAAGACAACGAGGGTCAAGGCGAGCATTATGACACGTGCCTCGTGGCGCGCCAGTTTCGGCAGCGGACAGAACATCACCATGCCCGTGAGTGCGGCCATTATGGGAAAGCGCCAGCTTATCCAGCCGGTCCCCACCATGCTGCGGGGGGAAAGGCAGGCGACGATGGTGAGACCGAGTGCAGCTATCGCAAGTCCCGTGTGCATCCTGAACCGGCCAGTGCGGGCGGCGTTGGTGCAGACCAGGACTACAGGGATAAGCAGCATCACATCGACCACGGAGACGTACGTCCAAATCGCCGAGAACAGATTCATCATCTGCCGGGTCGGCGTGGCGTTCCACATCGTCTCCAATCCCAGCGCATTCCCAGGTAAGACCGGCGACCGCAGAAACAACAGAACCGGGAAAATCGCGCAAGCCAGGAAGGCAAGCGCTATCCGAATGGCCAATCTGCTCCAATCGGCCAGTGAACGGCGCAGTTCTAACCGGGGGGAGATTTCGAGACCGCAGATCAGCGCAAGGTAGAACCCCAGTGAGAATAGATGCATTATCGTTAAAAGCAGGGAAGCCAGAAGTCGCCAGACGAATAACGCCCGTCTGTTCCTGACCTGTAAATGCAGATCGACCGATGCAAACAGCAATGCTAAGCCGAGGCCGATCTGGAAGTTGATGAAGCCGCCGATAAGCGTCGCGCACCATGCAAGGTAGAGCATTGCGATCTGCCAGTAGTAAGATCCGCCGAACACCTTACGATGCAGTATTATGGCGCCTATTGGCGGCAGCACGATCGCTGCAAAGAGAATAGCGCGTGCCAGCATACTGACACCGATCAACGGTCCAAGATAACGGGCCATAAGATCTATGCCGAGATTTGTGAAGGTGCCGTGCCAGTCGAGCGCATAGATTTGCGCGAGATGGACTTCCGTAATGCCGCCTGCGATCAGCCACATGCGTGTATAGTGGTTCGCATAATCGAGGAGCGGCGGGAACTTGAACGCCGTCACCATCAGTCCCACAATGCCGAGGAAGGCGAAAATCGAGGTGTTGGTGTTCTGCAGGACCGAATCCGCGGTTCCTTTCGGTGCGGGTTCGGACTGTGGATCTGAGGGCATATCCACAACGAGGTCGACGGGCCTCATCGGACGGCCCTTGCCCTTGCATTCTCCGGCTGTTCGCCTCCATCCTGCAAGGCTGACGCGATTGCCCTGCGTCTTCCTGCGGCGTCTAAATCTGAGAAATCGCTGGTTAACGTCAGATCTCGTCCATTTTGCAGCAGGCTCTCGATCATGAACATTGGACGTCGTTTGCTTTCCTGCACCAATCGCCCCAAATATTCGCCAATAATTCCAATGCATATCAACTGGATGGCGCTGAAAGCTGTGACGGCACACATGATACTGGACCAGCCAACGATCGTGTCACCAGAGAGCCACCGTGCGATCGAAAAGATGAGCAGCAAAAATGCAATGCCCGCAGTCGCAAGCCCGAGGATAGTACTGACACGCAACGGAGTTGTCGAAAAACTCGTCACGGCGTCCAACGCGAAGCCGATCATTTTGCGCAGAGGATATTTGGTTTCGCCGGCAAAACGTGCGTCGCGTTCGTAGGGCAAGGCAACTTGTCGCCCGCCGATCCAGCTGACCATGCCTCGTATGAACCGATCACGCTCCGGCATAGCCATCAGGATATCAACAACCCGGCGGCGCATCAGCCGGAAGTCGCCCGTGTCGCGCGGTATCGTGACCGATGCCAGCCGGGAAAGAAGACGGTAAAAAAGCGAAGCCGAGGCACGCTTGAACCACGTTTCGCCCTGACGTTGACAACGCTGGCCGTAGACCACATCGGCGCCACCATCCATGATCGGCATCATCATCAACAACAGTTCCGGCGGATCCTGCAGATCTGCATCGATCAAGAGGATACGCTCGCCGCAGCATGCAGCGAGCCCAGCGGTAGCCGCCAGCTGGTGGCCATGATTACGCATCAGGCGTACCCCAAGGATCTGGGGCACGAGTGCTGTCATTGCAGCAATTATATTCCAAGTTTCGTCGCTGGAGCCGTCATCGACCAAAACAATCTCGAAATCCTCACCGGCTACCGATCGAGCCGCCGCTACGCAGCGACGGCAGAATTCCGATATCCCCTCCTGCTCGTTGTAGCAGGGTGCAACAATTGAGAGGATGAGTGGTGAAATATTGGTCATATGCGCTCGTCAATGTTCAGCTCGTAGCCTAACCTTCAAAGGTCAAGACTTTCTTGCAAAGCAGCAGAAATGCTCAATCACGGCTACCGCTATCCTTCGACATTCGGATGTTGCGCAGAGTCTTGGCCGTGATGGCCCCACACACACATTTGCCACGCCGCCCGAGGCCTAGGCCAGCAGGTACTGGATGTGGCAGCGGCCGTGGATCGCGGACTTTTCTACGTGCGCTTTTACTCCGAAGACCGTGCGAATGAGGTGTTCGGTGAGGACGTCTTCCGGTGATCCGGCGGCGACGACCTTGCCGTCTCGCAGGACGACGAGACTGTCGCAGAACATGGCCGCAAGATTGAGGTCGTGAAGGGCGACGATACAGGTGATATCCAGTTTGGCGACAAGCGACAGGATATCCAGCTGGTGCTGGATATCGAGATGGTTGGTCGGCTCGTCGAGTAGTAACTCCGTCGGAGCCTGCGCCAGCGCGCGGGCAATGTGCACCCTTTGACGCTCGCCGCCCGACAGCGTCTGCCATAGTTGGGCTGCCCGGGCACGCATGTCGACCCGGGCGAGCGCGATCTCGACGGCGGCATCGTCGTCGCTGCTCCAGGTGGAGAGCAATCCTCTGTGGGGCGTGCGACCGAGGCGGACGACGTCGGCGACGGTCAGTGGTGTGTCGGTCGTCGATTGCTGCTCAACGAAGCCTATGCGGCGCGAGATCTCGCTGCGCGACAGACTAGCCACATCATGTTCTCCAAGTCGTATGATGCCGCTGCGGACTTTCCTCAACCGGCAGATCAGGCGCAGCAGGCTGGATTTCCCCGATCCGTTCGGCCCAAGCAGGCCGAGAACCTTGCCTTGCTCGATCGCCAGGCTGATGCCGTCAACGATGAGCGTGTTACCGGCTGCATAGGTGACGTCGTCGACGGATATGCTCATGGGGTCCTCCGGACACGATAGAGGATGACGGCAAAAGCGGGCGCTCCAAAGAGAGCCGTGACGACGCCGATCGGCAGGATCTGCTGGGGGATGATGATGCGCGAAGCAATATCGGCTCCGACCATGAAGATCGCGCCGCCAAGGGCGGTCGCCGGCAGCAGGCGGCCGTGCGACGGCCCGACCAGGAAGCGCGCGGCGTGCGGAATGACGAGCCCGACGAAACCAATCGAGCCGACCATGCTGACGACGCTCGCCGTCATGACGGCGGTCGTGCCAAGGAGCACGATCTGTACGCGGCGCACCGGGATGCCAAGGGAGGTCGCCGCGTCGGCGCCAAAGACGAAGGCGTCGAGCGCCCTGACATGGCAGAGGCAAACAATGAAGCCCGCCAAGGTCACGGGTGCGGAGAGATAGACGTCGGGCCAGCGCACGCCGCTCATCGAACCGAGCAGCCAGAACAGCACGCCGCGCGCCTGCTCTGCATTGGCAGACGTCGTGACGATGTAGGAGGTCAGGGCATTGAACAACTGCGATCCGGCAACGCCGCAGAGAATGATCCGCTCGCCCGACCCGCCTGCCCCTGAGGCCAGAATGCCCACCAGCGTAAAGGCGACGACGGCCCCGATGAATGCTCCGCCGGACAGCCCGAGAACGTTTGCGCCGAGCCCGAGGATCGTGATGCAAACTGCCCCTGTCGAGGCGCCTGCCGAAATGCCAAGCACATAGGGTTCGGCCAGCGGGTTGCGCAGCAGGGCCTGGAGCACGGCGCCGCAGAGCGCCAGCGAGGCTCCGGCACTGGCTGCAACCAGTGCCCGGCTGAGACGGTAATCCCAGACGATGCCTTGGTGAATACGGTCGATTGCAAAGCCCGTGCCGAAGATGCGGTTCGACACAGCCTCTGCCGTCGTCTGCAGCGGGATGGAGATTTCCCCGATGGAAACGGCAAGGCTGATCGAAAATCCGAGGACGACGATGGCGGCAACGGCGAGCGCTGCAAGCGCCCACCATCTACGCCGTGTTACGACTGCGCTGTTGCTCACCGGGCCAGACCGAAGGACCTGATGCCATTTGCAAGAACCTCGATGCCGTCGATTGTCCGGATCGTCGGGTTCATGGACTGCGCATCCATCATCACAAATCGTTTGTTCCTGACGGCGTCCATTTCGCTGGTGACGGGATCGTTCTGCAGGAAGTCCAGCTTCACCTTGGGATCGTCTGCCGCATAGCGGCGGCGATCCATGGTGGCGATGACGATGACGGCCGGGTTCGCCTGGGATATTGTTTCCCAGCCGACAAGCGGCCATTCCTCCTCGGTGGTCACGACGTTGCGCGCATCGAGGGCCTTCATCATATAAGCGGGGGCACCGTTCTTGCCGGCTATGAAGGCATCGCCCCTAACCTCTTTGCTCGAGAACCAGAAGACGATCGGCAGGTGCTTGGCGGCCGCACCCTCCACGGATGCCACAGCGGTGGCCTCGCGTTTCCTAAGGTCGGTGATCAGGGCATCGCCGCGGTCCTTGATATCGAAGACTTCGGAGAGCTGGGCGATCTCCTGATAGACTAGATCCATGCTGAACATCTGCTTGCGGACCCCGTCTCCGCCGTCGGAATTGACTTTGGCGACACAATCAGCCGGCGAGATATAGGTATTTATTCCGAGGTCGGAGAATTGCTCCCGCTTACCGACGGAACCCTGCGGTCCGACATGCCACTCGAATTCCGCAGCCACCAAGTCTGGTTGGCGTCCGACGACGGATTCGAAGCTCGGATCGTTGTCGGCCAGCCTTTTGATCTTGCTGTTGGCCTGTGCATATTGAGGAAGCACGGGACCCACCCAGACCGCCGTGCCGACGATCTTGTCGGCAAGGCCGAGAGACAGGAGAACTTCCGTCATCCCCTGGCCGATGGACACTATCTTCGAAGGCGCCCTGGCAAAGGTCACCTGTTGACCGCAATTGGTTATGGACAGCGGATAGACCGTTGCCGCGAATGCGGGGGCGGCCATGCCGAGAAGCCCGCAGGCAAGCGTAATGCTGGACAGAAACTGACGCATGAAAAATATCTCGATTTTATGGGAAGGCGAGTGCCCTGGTGCTGCAGGTATGCGGCAGCGAGGCAAGCTGCGGTTGCCACGTCAGCTGTCGGAAGCCCAATCGAGCCGGAGATGCGCCAGGCTATGGCGAAAATTCAAATGAGACATATCTGTTCCTTTCCGGGCATCCCCGCCCGGGTTCATGGGATAGCGCTTGACGGCAGGTCTCCTGACTTGCGGATATGCGCCGATCATCTGTCTTCCCGCGAAACCTTCGCAGTGACATGGCCCTGAGGCCCTGGGATGAGCAGCAATCCGCTTACAGTTGCGGGGGCAGTCACGGTCTTGGTCCCATTCGGGTGGCCCTCACCGTGTTCCCTATTAATCCCCTTGGAGTCATCCTAAGGGAACCGTCGATGGCATCTATGACAGGCCTGCAACGGCGGTCAAGGTGGGCGGGTCTCGCAAAATCTCGCACAGGTCGGAAATCCATCATTGCTTTATATTATGTTATAACGTTACATTATTGGTAAAATGCAGGCAGTCAAGTGTCTTGTCGCGTTAGCCAACAAACAGACTGCTGACGCAAACCTGTTGCAAACGACGTGCAGGGTCTGGAATGTACGTACCGGAAAGGTGCCCGACGAAAGGCATTCCGGGAATCGCAGGCAGGAGTAGCGCATGAGCAAAATTATTATATTCACCGACCTGCACATGGTCCTGGAGGGAGAGACGATCATCGGCCTCGATCCCTATCAGCGCCTTTCAAGAGGGATAGATCATGTCAACCTGCATCACCGCGATGCTGAGTTTGCGGTGATGACGGGTGACCTCTCGCACCGCGGCAGTCGCCAATCCTATGCGAGACTGCGCGAACTGCTCGACACGCTCGAAATTCCCGTCCACCTGCTGGTCGGAAACCACGACAACCGCGAAAACTTCATTGCCGCCTATCCCGAAAGCCCGCGTGACGAGCACGGTTTTATCCAGCAGCGGATCGAGACCGAAAACGGTGTCATGCTTTTGCTCGATACGCTTTGCGGACCGCCCTACGTCTCGCCGGACGTTCATGCCGGGGTGCTGTGCGACAATCGGCTTGCCTGGTTGAAGCAGAACCTCACTGGTGCCGGCGACCGGCCCGTCTACATCTTCATGCATCACCCACCGCTCGACACCGGGTTTCCCGGGATGGACAAGATCAAGCTCCGGAACGGCGAGGAGTTTTACGATATCCTTGCCGAATACGGCAATGTCCGCCACATCTTCGCCGGCCATGTTCACCGTACGATTGGCGGCTCCCATCGCGGTATACCTTTCTCGGTATTCAAGAGCCCGGTCCATCAGCAGCCGATGGTATTCGATACGGAAGATACTTCCCTCTCCGTCGATGAACCGGGCGCCTACGGCATCGTTTTCCTGAAACCGCAGGGATGCCTCGTTCATGTCGAGGATTACGAACTGTCCAACCATTCGATATCGGGCAGCGACGCACTCGGTAACTAAGACATATGCCCTGACGTCGGACTATGCCGCGTCGCCGCCTCGTCTTTAGGCCGCTTCCATGACACCGACGCTGACCGGCAGGTCAGCGTCGGTGTTTTCACGTGCGCATCCTCCGGTTGCCGCGCGCGCCTCGGCAAGACCGGTGGAAAGATCGGAAAATTTGTAGGCAATAGTTGACATCGGGAGTCAACAAACAATACAGGAGTTAACCAGTCAACTTATTGATCATGGTCGTTGGTCGGTATTCCGTAGACTTTTCAGGTATTTGATAGATTGATTGCAGGGGGCTGCCGTGATGTTTCGCGAGGCTAGGACGACTGTATCGCCGGTGGGCACATCCTTTACGACGACCGTCGGACGTCTGATGATCGCGTTTCTGTCGAGTTCGACGCTGCTTGCCGCAACCCCGGTTTTCGCTCAGTCAGGCGACGCGGAAGCAACCACGCTCGCCAAGATCACCATTGCGGGCCAAGGCGACCGAGCTGGCACCATTGACAAGACGATTGTCGCAAAGAGTTCCCGCTCCAGCAGCAAGACCGACACCCCGCTTCTCGACGCGCCGGCCTCGGTTTCCGTCGTCACTGCAAAGGAAATGAAGGAGCGCGGTGTCACCAACCTCGACCAGGCGCTGGCCTACACGCCCGGCGTCTCCACCGATATCTACGGCTCCGACGACCGCTACGACCACTTTTTGATCCGCGGTTTCTACCAGACGACCGACGGCACTTTCCGTGACGGGCTGCCGATGCGTGTCGGCGGCTCCTTTACCGCCAGCCGCCTCGAGCCCTATGGCATGGAACGGATCGATGTGCTGAAGGGGTCCAACTCCACGCTGTTCGGCCTTTCCGGCCCCGGCGGTATCGTCAATGCGCTCACCAAGGTGCCGCAGGACAAAGACTTCGGCGAGATCTATACAACAGTTGGGAACGGACATGTCGAAACCGGCACCGACTTCGGCGGAGCGCTCGACAAGGATGGCATCTGGACCTACCGCATGACTGGCAAATGGCAGAATGCCAATGCCGGCATCGACCATACCAACGACGATCGCGTCTATGTCGCGCCGGCGCTGACCTGGTCGCCGGATGCCGACACCTCCGTCACCATCCTGACGGATTACAACAAGCGCGACGGCAACCCTGGCCATGCCATTCCCTACAAGTCTGGGATCGATTCCGAGACCTATCTCGGTGAGCCCGATTTCGACAGGGTCGACACCATCGAGCGCAATGTCGGCTATCAGCTGCGCCACGATTTCGGCAACGGTTTCGAGTTCCGGCAGAATGCCCGCTACACCAATCTCGACATGACCTATCAGCAGATCTATCTCGGAGCTGCCGATCCTGCTTCGAGCCGCGCTGCATTGGCAATTTATGGCCATAGCAAGCGGTTCCAGATCGACAACCAGCTCCAATATGACGGCACCTACGGCCCATTCGAAAGCCGCACACTGCTGGGCGCCGATTATGGCCGCGACAGCAATAGCGAACGTCGCCTCGACGGGACGGCCGGTGGCGTGCTCGATGACAGCAAACCCGTCTATTGCGGCACACGCTGCATCTCGTTCGGCGCACCGGTGGACACCAGGACAAGGCTGACAACGGCCGGCACATACCTCCAGGAACAGCTGACGATCGACGACCGCTGGATCCTGACGCTGGGTGGCCGATACGATCACGCCGACACGATGTCGGAAAGCTCAGGCATCCGCGACGACGCGGTCGATACGAATTTCTCCAAGCGCGCCGGGCTTACCTTCAAGGCGACCTCCGAGCTCTCGGTCTACGCCAATTACTCGGAATCCTTCCAGCCACTGGCAGCCAGCCGCTCGACCTTCCTCGGCACGCCCAAGCCTCAGGAGGGCACACAGTACGAAATCGGTGCAAAATATCGGCCCGAGGGTATGGATGCGCTGTTTACCCTGGCGCTGTTCGACCTGACCCAGAAAAACGTGGCGCAGTGGGCGTCGGACTATTCCTACCAGTACCAGGTGGGCAAGGTGAACGTGAAGGGCATCGAGTTCGAGAGCAAGGTCGCGCTCACCGACCGGCTGAACCTGACTGCCGGTTATTCGTACTGGGACGCGCGGATCAAGGACGACGCGACCACCGGGCTGATTGGCAATCGGCCGGAACTCGTTCCCAACCACATGGCAACGCTCTGGGCCGACTATACCATTCCCGGCAAAGGCGCGATCGGTGACATCAACGTCGGGATGGGCGCCCGCTTTGTCGGCAATACTTTCGGCGACAATGCCAACACGCTGCCGCTTGCCTCAAGAACGGTCTTCGACGCGGCTTTCAATTACAAGTTCAAGAACGGCGTTGCCCTCGCCGTCAACGCCACCAACATCTTCGACAAGGAATATGTGGCCAGCATCGACGACTACAGTCTGGCCGCCTACTACGGCGACCGCCGCGCGGTGCGGGCGACCCTGCGCTACACCTGGTAGCGCCTGCGCGACGATCTCTCGGCGCAACCACAAAACACAGGAATGGATGTCATGGCTCTCGTTACCCGTCGTCGCGACCTGCTGTGCGGGCTGGCAACCGCTCTCTTGGCGCCGGAGCTGATGCACACACCCGCCATCGCTGCCGACGGGCCGCTGCAATTCGATCATGCCTTCGGCGTGACCGTCCTGCCGAAGCCCGCTACCCGTGTCGTATCGCTGGGCTACCTCACCCAGGATCCCCTGCTCGCGCTCGATGTCATCCCGCTTGCGATACGCGACTGGTTCGGCGACCAGCCATTTGCCGTCTGGCCATGGGCGCAGCCTTTTCTGAAGAACGCCCGCCCCGTTGTCATCAAGGGCAATGTCGGGTTGGAACTCGTCGCTACCTTGCAGCCGGATCTGATCGTCGGCATCGGGTCAGGCATATCGGAAGCAGAGTACGCCGGGCTTTCCCGCATTGCGCCCGTGCTGATGCAGCCGAAGGCGTTTCCGGCCTATGGCATGCCTTGGGATGAGATGACACGGCTGATCGGTCGCGCCGTCGGCAAGGATCGCATAGCCGACGAACTGGTTGCCAAGACCCGCCAGGACTTTGCGGCAGCGCGCCTGCGACATCCGGATTGGGGCGGACTCACGGCTGTCGCCGCCTATCACTATGGCAGCGAGACCGGATTTTTCGCATCCTCGGACACGCGCGGCCATTTCCTGACCGAGCTCGGATTTGCCCGCACAGCCGCCAGCCGCCTGCTCGATGGGTCCAAAAGCTTCTATCAAAAACTTTCACCGGAAGACCTGTCCGCTCTCGAAGCTGATCTCGTCCTTTGGGTATCGTCCTCCGAAACCGCTACCGATCTCGCCGCCCTGCCGATGCGCCGTGTCCTGAAGGCCCATGCCGAGGGTCGCGAAGTCTTTGCGGGCGGTACGGTCGCAGCCGCGCTGTCTTTCGGCAGCGTCCTGTCGTTGCCCTTCGTGCTGTCTGCACTCGAGGCCGATATGGCAGCAGCACTCGATGGCGACCCCAGGACATCGGTAGCCTCGGCGGTCCGTGCCGGACTTGCCCCGTGATGCCGTCTGCCACAGTCCCCTCGCAGCCCACAGCGGGAAAGCACCATACAGCACGGCAACGGCTGGCAGTTGCCGTTGCGGGCTTTCTGCTGCTGGTGGTCCTGTGCCTGGTCAGCCTGGCCGTCGGCGCGCGTTCTGTTTCTCTCTCCACCGTCTTCGATGCGTTGACGGCCTATGACGCTCGCCTGCCAGACCACATTGCGGTCCGGGACTATCGCTTGCCGCGCACGTTGCTGGGGCTTTTATGCGGAGCGGGTTTCGGTGTGTCCGGTGCCATCATCCAGGCGATCACGCGCAATGCGCTCGCCGATCCCGGTCTGCTCGGCGTCAATGCCGGCGCTGCCTTTTTCGTGACGATTGCTGCCGGCGTATTCGGCCTGCAGGCGGTGAGCACCTATCTCTGGTTTGCCTTTCTCGGCGCCATCGTTGTCACTGTGATCGTCTATGTGCTCGGCTCGCTCAGTCGCGCCGGAGCGACCCCGGTCCGGCTGCTGCTTGCAGGCGTCGCGATCAATGCGTTGCTTGGCGGCCTCGGATCAGCCATCGTACTGCTCGATCCGGTCGGCTTCGACAGCATGCGTCTCTGGTCGATCGGCGCTCTCGGCGGCCGCGACATGGCGGTGGTGTCTGCGGTGGCGCCGTTCATTATCGTCGGGCTTGGCATCGCGGGCCTCATCGCACCGGCGATGAATTCGATAGCGCTCGGCAATGACACCGCCCGGGCGCTGGGCACCCATGTTGTCCGCAGCCGCATCCTGGCGGCTGTGTCCTTGACCCTTCTTGCCGGTGGTGGCACGGCGGCGGTCGGACCGATCGGCTTCATCGGCCTGATGACGCCACATGTCGTGCGCTGGCTGTTCGGCCCCGATCAGCGGCTGATTTTCGCCGGCACGATGATCTTTGCCCCGATCCTGCTGCTGTCGGCCGACATTATCGGGCGTCTTCTCCTCCCGGGTGAACTGGAAGCCAGCATCGTCACCGCCTTCATCGGCGCGCCCGTCCTGATCCTCCTGGTGCAGCGGCAGAAAGTGCGCGGGCTGTGACGCGGGCGGCGGATCCAGGCGTCATCGTTCTGCGCTCGCCCCGTGGGCGGCTTTCGCTGCGGTTGCGCAGCCGGAGTGTTATCGCCTGCGCCTTCATGCTGGCTGTCTGCCTCATGCTCGTGCTGCTGTCGCTGGTTTCCGGCGACTATGCGGTTTCAATGTCGGATGTCGCGCGGACCCTTTCGGGGCGGGGCGACCAGATGCAGGAGATGATCGTTCTCGAATGGCGCCTGCCCCGCGCCCTGCTTGCGCTGCTGATCGGCGCCGCGCTCGGCATCAGCGGTGCTATTTTCCAGTCGCTGACGCGTAATCCGCTCGGTTCGCCGGATATCATCGGCTTTTCTGCCGGCGCCCACACCGGCGCGCTGGTGGCGATGCTGCTGTTGTCGGAGGGCTATTTAGGGACAGCCACGGGCGCACTGATCGGCGGTCTGGCAACGGCGATCGCAGTCTACATGCTGACCTACCGAGGGGGTATCGACGGATTTCGGCTGATCGTCGTCGGCGTCGCCATCGCCGCCATGCTGTCTGCCGCCAATGTCTGGATGATCCGCAAGGCAGACCTGCAGGTCGCGATGTCGGCTGCCATGTGGGCGGCGGGCTCGCTGAACGGCCTCGGCCTTGATCGCCTGCTGGCGGTATCGGTGGCGCTGGCAGTGCTCGTCCCTATCGCCCTTGCCCTGGCAAGGCCGCTCCGTCAGCTCGAACTCGGCGACGAGGCGGCGCTTTCGTCTGGTGTGTCGCCGGATCGCGTCCGGCTGGCGCTGGCCGTCATCGGCGTGGCCCTGATCGCGGTGGCAACGGCCGCGGCAGGCCCCATCGCCTTCATCGCGCTAGCAGCGCCGCAGCTTGCGCGGCGCGTGACCAGGTCGGCCGGGGTTGCGCTGGTACCATCGGCGCTGATGGGCGGGGTATTGCTCGTCGCC
Organism: Rhizobium rhododendri; assembly: GCF_007000325.2. GTDB lineage: Bacteria > Pseudomonadota > Alphaproteobacteria > Rhizobiales > Rhizobiaceae > Rhizobium > Rhizobium rhododendri. Next base: position 1,429,530 of record NZ_CP117268.1, read on the forward strand.
TCGGATTGGGCAGCCCAGCACGCGCTCGGCCTCCAGCTGCCGGTCGGCGTGATGACGTTTAATATCGGCGGCCTGTATTTCATATGGGTGCTAGTCAGCGAGGGACGCAAATGACGACGGCCAGACTGCGCGCTGAAGCAGTGACTTTGCGCTACCGGGAGTTGACGGTCGCCCGCGAGCTCTCGGTGACCATTCCGGATAACGCATTTACCGTTATCTTCGGCCCGAATGCCTGCGGCAAGTCGACATTGCTGCGGGCCTTGTCGCGCCTGCTTCGGCCGACGCAGGGGGAGATCATCCTCGACGGTGCCAGCATTGGAAGTCTGCCGGCCAGGGACGTGGCGCGCCGGCTCGGGCTTTTGCCGCAGAGTTCTATCGCACCTGACGCCATTACCGTCGAAGACCTCGTGTCGCGCGGCCGTTATCCGCACCAGTCGATCTTTCGCCAATGGTCGGCCGCCGATCAACAGGCCGTCGCGTCTGCGATGTCAGCCACAGGGGTCGCCGACCTTGCCACCCGGCTCGTCGACGAACTGTCCGGCGGGCAACGCCAGAGGGTCTGGCTTGCCATGGTTCTGGCCCAGCAGACACCAATCCTGCTCCTCGACGAGCCAACCACCTTTCTCGACATCACCCACCAGATCGACCTGCTCGACCTGTTGGCCGATATCAACGCCGACGGACGCACCGTCGTTGCGGTGCTGCATGATCTCAACCATGCCTGCCGCTATGCCACGCACCTGATCGCGATGCGCGATGGCGCCATCGTTGCCGAAGGCACGCCGGCAGCGATCGTCACCGAACAACTGATCGAAAGCGTCTTCGGCCTTGCCTGCGTCATCGTTCCAGATCCGGTGACGGGAACCCCGATGGTCGTGCCGCGCGGGCGCCACTCGGCAGCGCAAGCCCGGCCAGTAGCCGATATCCCCGGTTCTGCTGCAGACAAGGACGAGATCGTATGAGCGAGGTGCAGGAATTCAAGTTGAGCGGCGTCGCAATTCCGCACGATGCCGCAGGCATGCTGGATGAGATCTGCGAGCATTTCGTCGAGCATTCGAGCGTCGAGCGGACGGGCAATCTGGCGCTGCTGAGAAGCGAAACGGCACTTGTCGCCATCCGCCTAAAGGACAGCCGCCTGCTCATAGAACTCGCTTGCGCAACGGAACAGGCGCTGCAGCTGACCTGCAACAACATTGCCGAGCATCTGGTCTACTTCGCCGGCGAAGAACCTTTAGAGCTTAGCTGGTCGACGCCACCGGCGCCCGGCATCCTGCCCGATCTGCGCGAGGTAACCGTGGTGTCCGCCGCGGACGTCACGCCGCATATGCGAAGGGTCAAATTCAGTTGCGAGGATATCGCGCCGTTCATCGGTGGCGGCATGCATGTGCGTGTTCTGCTGCCGCCTGACGGACGCATACCGGTCTGGCCGACCCTGCTGCCGGACGGCAGGACGGGCTGGCCCGAGGGGGAAGACGAACTCGCGGTGAGGGTCTATACCATCCGCTCCGTCGATGTCGCACGCCGTGAATTATGGATCGATTTCCTGCAGCATGCCACGCACGGTGTCGCGGCGCCCGGTGCCGAATTTGCGCGCAAGGCGAGACCGGGACAAAAGCTGGCGTTTCTTGGGCCAGGCGGCGGCGGAGTTCCGCAGGCGTCGTCCATGCTCCTCGCAGGCGATGCGACGGCGCTTCCAGCCATCGCCCGGATCGCGGCAGAAGTGCCGGCCCATATCCGGATGCAGGCCATCATCTTGGTGGAGGATGCAGGCGAGGAGCAACCCTTGCCAACATCGGGAACTCTGGATGTGCGCTGGCTCCACCGGAAGGATGACAAGAGTGATACCGGTTATCGGTTCGGCGACGCGGTCAGGACCGCGATCAGCGCGGCGGATGCGCAGACCTATGTCTGGGTGGCCTGCGAAAGAGACGAGATGCGCCCCATTCGCGCGCTCCTGAAGCAAAAGGGCCATGATCGCAAGCTGACTTATGCGGCGTGGTACTGGGAGAAGCCAAAGCCTGACGCGGTAAATCAGCCGTGATGGATTTGCGCTCGGTTTCGTGTCCGTGACGACAGATCGCCTTTGAGTTTTCTCTTTCATTGCGGTTAAGTTCGCTTTCGCGCAAACGCGATGCCAGCGAAGGATGAATCGATGTTTTTGACAGATCGCCAGACCGAGATCGTTGCTCTTGCCAAATCGACGGGCCGCGTTCTCGTCGACGATCTCGCGACGCGGTTCAATGTGACGCCGCAGACCATACGCAAGGATCTCAACGATCTCTGCGACGGGCAGATGCTGACCCGCATGCACGGCGGCGCCAGCCTACCCAGCGGCACTGCGAATGTGCGCTACGAGCAGCGCCGCCAGATAGCCTCCGCCGAGAAGCAGGCGATCGGCGCCGCAGCTGCCCAGCTCATCCCCAACAACGCATCGCTGTTCATCAATATCGGCACGACGACCGAGGCGGTGAGCGAGGCCCTGATCGCCCACCATGAGCTGATGGTGATCACCAACAACATCAATGTGGCCAATCGGTTGCGCCTTTATTCGGCAATCGAGGTCGTGGTTGCGGGTGGCGTCGTGCGCGCTTCGGACGGCGGCATCGTCGGCGAGGCGGCCGTCGATTTCATCCGGCAATTCAAGGTCGATTACGCAGTCATCGGCGCCTCCGCCATCGATTCCGACGGCGCCCTGCTCGACTACGATTTTCGCGAGGTGAAGGTGGCACAGGCGATCATCGCCAATGCCCGGCACGTCATTCTGGTGGCGGATTCGACGAAATTCGAGCGCACGGCACCGGTGCGGATCGGACAGCTGTCGCAGGTCCAGACATTGATCACCGACCACTGTTCCGTCGAGGCCATCCGGACGATCTGCCACGACAGCAACGTCGCGCTGATCGAGACATCGAAAGCGAGCTGACCCGCGAAACTTTCGTTTGACATTCGTTATGGTTTCGTTTCAGATGTCTCCTATACCGCAAGCGCAATAAATTTGTGCATTGCGAAGGTCTGGCTCTTGGGGGAGAGGCAGTGGGGGATAGAATGTTCGATCTTTTTGTCATTGGTGGCGGCATCAACGGTTGCGGTATTGCGCGCGACGCGGCCGGCCGTGGCTACAAGGTAGCGCTGGCCGAAATGAACGATTTCGCCTCCGGCACATCTTCCGGATCGACCAAGCTTATCCATGGCGGCCTGCGCTATCTCGAGCATTACGAATTCCGGCTGGTTCGCGAATCGCTGATGGAGCGCGAGGTCCTATGGGCCATGGCGCCGCATATTATCTGGCCGATGCGCTTCGTCCTGCCCTACCAGAAGGGCGGCATCCGCCCGGCCTGGCTCATTCGCCTCGGGCTCTTCCTCTACGACCATATCGGCGGCAGAAAGCTGCTTCCGGCGACGTCCGTTGTCGACATGCGCAAGGATCCGGCAGGCAAGCCATTGAAATCCCTGTTCACCAAGGCCTTTGAATATTCCGACGGATGGGTCGACGATGCGCGGCTTGTCGTCCTCAACGCCCGGGATGCTGCCGATCGCGGAGCCCAGATCATGCCGCGGACCCGCGTGCGGTCGGCGCGTTGGGAAAAAAATGCCTGGTCTGTCGAGACGCAGGATATGGCAACAGGCAGGATCGACAGCTTTCAGGCGCGCATGCTTGTCAATGCGGCAGGCCCCTGGGTCGATCAGGTGCTGTCCAGTGCATTCGGCAAGAACCAGGTTCACAATGTACGGCTCGTCCAGGGCAGCCACATCGTCGTCAGGAAGAAGTTTGACGATCCACGCGCCTATTTCTTCCAGAACCCTGACAATCGCATCATCTTCGCTATCCCCTACGAGCAGGATTTTACCCTGATCGGCACGACCGACCAGGATTTCGAGGGCGATCCGAAGGATATCCGAATCACGCAGCGCGAGGTCGACTATCTCTGCAGCGCCGCCAGCGAATATTTTGCCGAACCGGTAAAGCCTGATGACATCGTCTGGTCCTATTCCGGCGTTCGTCCGCTGTTCGACGACGGCGCCTCGAAGGCGCAGGAAGCGACGCGGGACTATGTGCTGAAGCGCGAGGAACTGCCCGGTGGCGGTGAACTGCTCAACATCTTCGGTGGCAAGCTGACCACCTACAGGCGCCTTGCAGAGCACGCGCTGGAGAAGATCGGCGATGCGATCGGTGTCAAGGGCAAGGTCTGGACGGCCGGCAGCAGCCTGCCCGGCGGTGCCTTTGCCGCGACGGGCTATGAGAGCGAAGTTGCCAAGCTCAAGGGCTCCTACCCGTTTCTGGCCGACCGCCATGCCCGACGGCTTGTCCGGCTCTACGGCACGAACGCGGCGCTCCTGCTCGGCAAGGCAGCAAACGCGTCCGATCTCGGCCGTAATTTCGGCGACGACCTTTTCGAATGCGAGGTCCGGTGGCTGATCGACATGGAATGGGCAAGGCACGCGGAGGACGTGCTTTGGCGCCGGACCAAGAAGGGACTGTATCTGTCGAAGGATCAGGCCGCAGAACTTGAGACTTTTATCGCCGGGGTGATCACGCACTAGGAGCGTTTGCCGCTCGAGGACAATATCACCGCTGGTTTGGAGGAGGCACGGGGATTTAATGCTGGAATTGCGAAATGTGGCCAAGATGGCGGGCAGTGAATATCATATTCACCCCTCCAGCCTTGTCCTTCAGGGAGGAACACTGAACGTCCTGCTGGGTCCGACCTTGTCCGGCAAGACGTCTCTGATGCGGCTGATGGCCGGGCTGGACAAGCCAACCTCGGGAACGGTTCACTTCGATGGCGTCGATGTTACCGGCCTGCCGGTGCAGAAGCGCTCGGTCGCCATGGTCTATCAGCAGTTCATCAATTATCCGGCGATGACGGTATACGAGAATATCGCGTCGCCGATGCGGATTGCCGGCAAGGATAAGCAGACGGTGGACCGCGAAGTGCGCAAGGCCGCCGAGCTCATGAAGCTGACGCCCTATCTCGACCGCCTGCCGCTCAACCTCTCCGGTGGCCAGCAGCAGCGCACGGCGCTGGCGCGTGCCATCGTCAAGAACGCCCGCCTCGTGCTGCTCGACGAGCCACTCGCCAATCTCGACTACAAACTGCGCGAGGAATTGCGCGAGGAACTGCCTCGCCTGTTTGCCGCCTCGGGATCGATCTTCGTTTATGCCACGACCGAACCGTCCGAGGCCCTGCTGCTTGGCGGCAACACCGCGTCGCTCAGCGAAGGGCGCATAAGCCAGTTCGGTCCAACCATCGACGTCTATCGCAACCCTGCCGACCTCGTCACCGCCCGGACCTTCGCCGATCCGCCACTGAATACGATCGCACTGGTGCGCGCCGGTAATGCGCTGCAGCGCGACGGAGAAACGATCCTGCAGCTGCCGGACCACCTCGCCGGCGTGCCGGAAGGTCCATGCGTCATAGCCTTCCAGCCTCACCATCTGTCTGTCGCGAGGCGGCATGAAACTTCGGCAGCCCTCAAGGCGCGGGTGATCATCTCCGAAATCGCCGGCTCCGAAAGCTTTATCCACGTGGAGGCGGCAGGCTCGCGCTGGGTGATGCTGGAACATGGCATCCACGATATCGATCCCGACACCATCGTCGACCTGTTCGTCGATACCCGCCACCTGATGGCCTTCGATACCGCGGGGCACTCGATTGCCCGCGCGGCGAACGGATAGGAGACCGGAAATGGCACGCATCACGCTCGATCACATCCGCCATGCCTATGCGCCGAACCCGGCGACAGACAAGGATTATGCGCTGCGCGAAGTCCACCACGAGTGGCGGGACGGTGGCGCCTATGCGCTGCTGGGACCCTCCGGCTGCGGCAAGACGACCTTGCTCAACATCATTTCGGGCCTTCTGCGCCCGTCCCATGGCCGCATCCTGTTCGACGGCAGGGACGTCACCGATCTGCCGACGCAGGAGCGCAACATTGCCCAGGTTTTCCAGTTTCCGGTCGTCTACGACACCATGACGGTCTACGACAACCTGGCATTTCCGCTGCGCAACAGGGGCGTGGCTGAAGCCGACGTCGATCTTCGGGTCCGCGAGACGCTCGACATGATCGATCTATCGAGCTGGGCGAACCGCAAGGCCAGCGGCCTCACCGCCGACCAGAAGCAGAAGATTTCGCTCGGACGTGGCCTTGTGCGCAACGATGTCAGCGCGATCCTGTTCGACGAGCCGCTGACTGTCATCGACCCGCACATGAAATGGCAGCTCCGCTCGCAACTGAAACTGCTGCACAAGCAGTTCGGCTACACCATGGTCTATGTGACCCACGACCAGACGGAGGCGCTCACCTTCGCAGACAAGGTCGTGGTCATGTACGACGGACAGATCGTTCAGATCGGTACGCCGGCCGAGCTGTTCGAGCGACCAAGTCACACCTTCGTCGGCTATTTCATCGGCTCGCCCGGCATGAACGTCATGGCGGCGCGCGTCGAAGGCAGCTTAGTGCATGTCGGCGACCAGACCCTGGCGCTCGGCTATGCGCCGGACACCGGAAAGGCGGCCAAGACCGAGCTTGGCATTCGCCCCGAATTCATCCGCATCGACCGCGACGGCATGCCGGTGACGATCAGCAAGGTCGAGGATATCGGCCGTCAGAAAATCGTCCGCGCCGAGTTTGCGGGCCAGCCAATTGCCATCATCGTTCCCGAAGACGGCGAGATCCCATCGGAGCCACGGATCACCTTTGATCCCACCGCCATCAGTATCTACGCCGATTCCTGGCGTGTCGGCCGGGAGGATCGGGCATGAACAAGCCATGGAACAACAAGGCCTGGTTCCTCGTCATGCCGGTGCTGGTGCTGGTGGCCTTTTCGGCGGTGATCCCGCTGATGACGGTGGTCAATTATTCGGTCCAGGATACGTTCGGCAACAACCAGTTCTTCTGGGCCGGTACCGACTGGTTCGTCCAGACGTTGAAGTCCGACCGCTTCTGGTCCGCGCTCGAGCGCAACCTGGTGTTCTCTTTCATCATCCTCGCGCTCGAAATTCCGCTCGGCATCTTCATCGCGCTGAACATGCCGAAGAAGGGTCTCGGGGTCCCCGTCTGCCTGGTACTAATGGCGCTGCCGCTGCTCATTCCCTGGAACGTCGTCGGCACGATCTGGCAGGTGTTTGGGCGTGGCGATATCGGGTTGCTTGGGCATACGCTCAATTCCATGGGTATCGACTATAACTACGTCCGCAATCCCCTCGATGCCTGGCTGACCGTTATCGTCATGGATGTCTGGCACTGGACGAGCCTCGTTGTGCTTCTTTGCTATGCCGGTCTGGTGTCCATTCCGGATGCTTTCTACCAGGCCGCCAAGATCGATGGCGCGTCCCGCATGGCCGTGTTCCGTTACATTCAGCTGCCGAAGATGAAGCGGGTGCTGACCATCGCCATCCTGCTGCGCTTCATGGACAGCTTCATGATCTACACCGAGCCTTTCGTCGTCACCGGCGGCGGACCTGGCAACTCGACCACGTTCCTGTCAATCGATCTGGTGAAGACCGCGCTCGGACAGTTCGATCTTGGCCCGGCTGCGGCCATGTCGATCATCTACTTCCTGATCATCCTGCTGCTCTCATGGGTGTTCTACACCGTGATGACCAGCTACGACGCGGAGACCTGATATGGCTATCGCTATCGCTCACGCTCCATCCGCCAATCCGGTCCTCAAGGCAGAGGGATCGCGCTTCGGCTTCCTGATCCCGACGATCTACATCCTCTGCCTGCTGCTGCCGATCTATTGGCTGGTCAATATGAGCTTCAAGACCAACGAGGAAATCGTTTCCTCGATGACCCTCTATCCCCACGCCCCGACGCTGCACAACTACGTCATCATCTTTACCGACAGCGCCTGGTATTCCGGCTACATCAACTCGATCATCTATGTGGTAATGAACATGGTGATCTCGGTTGCCGCTGCCCTGCCGGCCGCCTATGCCTTTTCGCGCTACCGTTTCCTTGGCGACAAGCACCTGTTCTTCTGGCTGCTGACCAACCGCATGGCACCGCCGGCGGTCTTTGCCCTGCCGTTCTTCCAGCTCTACTCGGCCTTTGGCCTGATCGATACGCATATCGCCGTCGCTCTCGCCCATTGCCTCTTCAACGTGCCGCTGGCGGTTTGGATTCTCGAGGGTTTCATGTCCGGCGTGCCGAAGGAGATCGATGAGATGTCTTATATCGACGGCTATTCCTTCCCGCGCTTCTTCGTGAAGATCTTCATTCCGCTGATCGCCAGCGGCATCGGGGTCGCTGCGTTCTTCTGCTTCATGTTCTCCTGGGTCGAGTTGCTCCTCGCCCGGACGCTGACGACGACCGACGCCAAGCCGATCGCCGCGACGATGACCAGAACCGTCTCGGCAGCCGGTATGGACTGGGGATTGCTGGCCGCGGCCGGCGTGCTGACGCTAATCCCAGGGGCGCTCGTCATCTATTTCGTTCGAAATTACATCGCCAAGGGCTTTGCCCTCGGGAGGGTATGATCATGAATCTCGATTTCAGCTGGATGGCATGGACGCCGCCGACGATCATTTTCTTCGTGGTGATACTCGTCCTGCTGCTGGGCATGGGGCTTTGGGAATATGTCTCGCCGGGCGGAAATCCGCGCGTCGGCATTCTTCATTTCGAAACCACCCGCGGCGACCGGTTCTTCGTGTCGCTGCTCGGTTCCGCATTCATTCATCTCGCATGGCTGGGTCTTGTCGGACCCAACCTGTGGTGGGCTCTTGCTCTCTCCGTTGCCTACGCCGTCGGCGTATTCCGCTTCGTCTGAGGCAAGTCGATACGGGTCGCCGATATCCGGCGCTCCGGGACTGACACAACTGCAATCGCAATTCGGGAGGATATCATGCGAACGCATCTACTGACGACAACGGCAGCCTTGTTGCTGGCCGTAACTGGGACTGCCTATGCGGGAATGGAGGAGGCAAAGACCTTTCTCGGCAAGGAAATCGGCGACATGTCGACGCTGTCGCCGGCAGAGCAGGAAAAGGAAATGCAGTGGTTCATCGACGCCGCCAAGCCCTTCAAAGGCATGGAAATTAAGGTCGTCTCGGAATCCCTGACCACCCACCAGTATGAATCGCAGGTGCTGGCACCGGCCTTTACCGCCATCACCGGCATCAAGGTCACCCACGACGTCATCCAGGAAGGCGACGTCGTCGAGAAGATCCAGACGCAGATGCAGACCGGCCAGAACCTTTATGACGGCTGGGTAAACGACTCCGACCTGATCGGCACCCACTGGCGCTACCAGCAGGTCCGCAACCTGACCGACTGGATGGCCGGCGAAGGAAAGGACGTGACCAATCCCGGTCTCGACCTCAAGGACTTCATCGGTACATCCTTCACCACCGCTCCTGACAAGAAGCTCTACCAGCTTCCCGACCAGCAGTTCGCCAACCTCTATTGGTTCCGCTACGATTGGTTCAACGATCCGAAGAACAAGGCCGATTTCAAGGCCAAGTACGGCTACGAGCTCGGGGTGCCCGTCAACTGGTCTGCCTATGAGGATATTGCCGAATTCTTCACCGGCCGCGATGTCGGTGGCAAGAAGGTCTTCGGCCATATGGACTACGGCAAGAAGGACCCGTCGCTCGGCTGGCGCTTCACCGACGCGTGGCTTTCCATGGCCGGCAACGGCGACAAGGGATTGCCGAACGGCCTTCCCGTCGACGAGTGGGGCATCAAGGTCGACGAGAAGTCCCGTCCGGTCGGCTCCTGCGTCGCGCGCGGTGGCGACACCAATGGTCCTGCCGCCGTCTACTCGATCCAGAAATATCTCGACTGGATCAAGGCCTATGCCCCGCAGGAATCGCAAGGCATGACCTTCTCCGAATCCGGACCCGTGCCGGCACAGGGCAATATCGCCCAGCAGATCTTCTGGTACACGGCGTTCACAGCCGACATGGTCAAACCCGGCCTGCCGGTCATGAACGACGACGGCACGCCGAAATGGCGCATGGCTCCAAGCCCGCATGGCGTCTACTGGAAGAACGGCATGAAGCTCGGCTACCAGGACGTCGGATCTTGGACGCTGATGAAATCGACACCGACCGACCGCGCCAAGGCTGCCTGGCTCTACGCGCAGTTCGTCACTTCGAAGACGGTCGACGTCAAGAAAAGCCATGTCGGCCTGACCTTCATCCGCGAGTCGACCATCCGCGACAAGAGCTTCACCGAGCGCGCTCCCAAGCTTGGCGGCCTGATCGAGTTCTATCGCTCGCCGGCCCGCGTGCAATGGTCGCCAACAGGCACCAACGTTCCGGACTATCCGAAACTTGCCCAGCTCTGGTGGCAGGCAGTCGGCGATGCCGCATCCGGTGCCAAGACGGCCCAGGCAGCGATGGATTCGCTTTGCGAAGCCCAGGAAAAGGTCATGGAGCGCATCGAGCGGTCCAAGGTCCAGGGCGATATTGGCCCCAAACTCGCCGAAGAGCATGATCTGGCCTACTGGAACAAGGATGCCGTCTCCAAGGGCAACCTTGCGCCTCAGCTGAAGATTGCCGAGGAGAAGGAAAAGCCGCAGACCGTCAACTACGACGAACTGGTGAAGAGCTGGCAGTCCAAGTAGCCGGATCTACAGGCTCGGGCCCGATGGCCTGAGCCACCCCTTGGCCGCCGGTTCACCCGGCGGCCTTTGCCGCAAAACCATCCCACAAACAGCCTGCCGACCGGCGGGATCGCAGCTTACTGCCTTATCGGAGCGCATGAATGAGTAGCTATGTTCTCGCAATCGACCAGGGAACGACATCGTCTCGGGCTATCGTTTTCGATGGAGAGATGAAAATGGTCGCCTCGGCGCAGCGGGAAATTACCCAGTCTTATCCGCAGCCGCGCTGGGTCGAACACGATCCGCAGGAGATCTGGCAAACCGTGGTCGACGTTGTTCGCGAGGCTTTGGAGAAGGCGAAGCTTGGAGCCGCCGACATCGCCGCCATCGGTATCACCAACCAGCGCGAGACGACGGTCGTCTGGGACCGCGACACGGGTGCACCACTGCACCCGGCCATTGTCTGGCAGGACCGTCGCACGGCCGAGATCTGCGAAAGCCTCAGGGCGGACGGGTACGAGAAGTTGTTTTCCGCCAAGACCGGACTTCTGCTCGATCCCTATTTTTCCGGCACGAAGTTGCGCTGGCTGCTCGAGAATGTCGATGGGTTAAGAGACAAGGCGGAGGCCGGCTCTGTCTGCTTCGGCACCATCGATACATGGCTGATCTATAAACTGACCGGCGGCAAGAGGCATTTGACCGATGCGACCAACGCATGCCGGACGTTGCTTTACAATATTACCGATAATCGTTGGGACGAAGAACTTCTCGCCATCCTGGGGATACCCCCTTCTCTGCTGCCGGACGTCAGGGATTGCGCCGACGATTTCGGTGAAACGACGCCAGATCTGTTCGGCGCAGCGATCCCGATCCTTGGCGTTGCCGGCGACCAGCAGGCGGCGACCATCGGCAACGCGTGTTTTGTACCGGGCATGATGAAATCGACCTATGGCACCGGCTGTTTCGCGCTGTTGAATACAGGCGTGGAAAGGGTCAATTCGTCCCACCGCATGCTGACGACGATCGCCTATCGTCTCGACGGCGTGACCACCTATGCCCTTGAAGGCTCGATCTTCATCGCCGGCGCTGCCGTGCAGTGGTTGAGGGACGGGTTGGGGATCATCGGCAAGGCATCCGAGGCTGGCGAGCTTGCCGATGCTGCCGATGAAGAGCAGCAAGTCTACATCGTGCCGGCCTTCACCGGTCTTGGCGCGCCCTACTGGGATGCCGAGGCGCGCGGCGCGATCTTCGGCCTTACACGCAACAGCGGCCCCGCCGAAATCGCCCGCGCCGTGCTGGAAGCGGTTGCCTACCAGACGATGGACCTGCTTTTCGCGATGAAACGCGACTGGGGCAGCCACGATGTCGAGACAGTGCTGCGCGTCGATGGGGGCATGGCAGCCTCCGACTGGACGATGCAGCGCCTTGCCGACATCATTTCGACGTCAGTCGACCGCGCCGCCATACTGGAAACAACCGCACTCGGTGCCGCCTGGCTTGCCGGCCACGGGGCCAAGGTCTGGCCAGACCAGAAGGAGTTCGCCGAACGCTGGAATTGCGACCGGCGTTTCGAGCCATCGATGAGCGAAAGCAATCGCCAGGCAAAGATCGCCGGCTGGCGCGATGCGGTGTCACGCACGCTAACGGGTGGGTAGACTTCACATAGAGCCCAGTCTCAGTGCGGTACGCCCAAAAAAATACACCGGCCGCGACGGGCCGGTGCAACTCAAACATTCGTTTTGCTCCAGTTAAGCTGCAGCCAAGGCCTTTTCGATGTCCTGCATCGAATGACCCGTAAGGTCCTTGGCGAGTTCGCCGATCAGCACGTCGGATACCGTCTTGTGGTAGCCCTTGCGCAGTTCGCCGAGCGTACGAGGCGCTGCAATCACGACGAGGTTCTTGATCTTGCCCGCCAGCACCTTTCTGTTGAGAAGATCGGCGACACCGGCTCCAAAACCGTCTTCGTCCTGCTGGCTGTCGTCGGGGTTGGCAGAGCTGCTCGAGTGGCGGCTGCCGGAGCCTATCTTAGAGCTGTCGACGGCCTCGTCAGGCATTGCCTTCAGCTTGACGTTGGCCGCGTCGCCTTCATTCTGGAAGAGGTTGAGCTTTTCGCCGTCGGCGACGGCAATGACGGTGTGCTGAGGAATTTGCATATCTGATTTCCATTCACAAAGTGGCATTTCGCCGGTTTGGCCGACTGATATCAGCCGCTCTAATAACCCCTCGAGCGCTTATCTGTTCCGCCCGGGCGTGGCTTCGGATGGTGCTTGTCTCGGTGTTTTCAATGCGCCGGACTGTCGGCGCCGGCCCGCAGCTCAGGTCTTCCGGCCAAATGCCATCATGACCAGCATTGCCAGCCATGTGAGCACGAAGCTGATCATCGAAAGGGCGGCGGCCTGGGTCGGCGAGCTTTTGCCGACCTCATTGATCGCCACCGGAAAGGTTGGAAACAGCAGTATGTTGGCGACCGTGAATTCTCCGATGACGACTGTGAATGTCAGCAGCGCACAGTTGACGATTGCCGCGCCTATGCCGGGAACCACGACCAGCCGGATCGTCGTCAGCCCGCCGGCCCCAAGGCTTTCCGCAGCTTCCTTCAAGGTCCGGATATCGAGCGCCGCAAGGCCGACATCGAGCGCACGGAATGCGAAAGGCAACGCCAGGAAGAAGTAGGGAATGACAAGATAGAACGGCGAGCCGATTAGCCACATCGGCCCCGTAACCAGCATCGAAAGACCGCCGACAAGAGCAATGGCCGGCACCACGAAGGGTAGGATCGCCACGAACTCTATAACCCCGCGCATGCGCGGCATGTAGAGATGTGCGGCGATGACTGCGGGTGCAAGGATGATGTAGATCGCTGCTATCGTTGCCACCCCCAGTTCCAGCGACAGGATCAACGGTTGCAGCAGGGCCTTGTGGCTGAAGACGGCGGCATAGGCGGATACACCATAGGCGGTGCCGCCTTCCCAAAGGCTGAAGATCGCAGTCATCGCCAACGGCAGCACGAAATATGTCGCCGCGAGAACGAGGATAAGCCGACGCAGCATCTTACCGGCGCTCATCTCACATTCCCCGGCGCCGGGCGCGGCGCATCAGCAGGTTACTCGTCGCAACGACGACCGCCATCGTCACGATCATGGCGACGGAGAGCGCCGCTCCGGTCTGGGGCGAATTCATGACATCGCCGGACAGCACATTACCGATTTCCGTGGTCAGCAGCACGAGATTGCCGGAGGTCAGAGCATAGGCGGTGGCATAGCCGGAGAAGGCTGATCCAAACAGCAGGATAAATGCCGATATCAGCGACGGGGCGAGGATTGGCAGGACGACCAGGCGCCCATATTGCCAAGGCGTTGCGCCAAGGCTTTCTGCCGCCTCCGCCCATTCGCGGCGAAGGGCTTGCAAGGCCGGCATGATGATGATGATCATAAGAGGGATCTGGAAATAGGCATAGACGATCGTCAATCCGGTCAACGAGAACAGGCTAAAGCCGGCGGCATAGATATCGATGCCTAAGACCTTCAGCGCCCGGGTGAGAAGGCCGAACATGCCAAGGCTGGAAATGAATGCGAAGGCGAGCGGGACGCCGGCGAAGTTTGCCGCAACTGCGCTGAAACTCGAGGCGATGGCACCGAGCGCCGGGTGGGCATCGCGATGAATGACGGTCGCCGCAATGGCGCCGCCACAAGTGACGCCAACCGCTGCTGACGCAACGGAGAGCACAATCGAATTATAGGTGGCGAGACGAAATGTCTCGCCACCCAAAGCAACGATGTATTCCAGCGTGAAGCCGGTGCGGGTGCTGACTGACTGGACGACAAGCATGAGCGTGGGCGCCACCATGAATGCCAGTGAGAACAGCAGGAATGGTGCCACCAGCAGGACCGGTAGGCCCCACTGCCTGAGCATCGCACCGACGCCGTGCCCGGAGCGTGACCGTCTCTTGGCGGGGTCAAAGGGCTGCACCATGCCTGGCTTAATTGGTCTTCACGGTCTTGGGCCACATGTCGGCGACAACCTTCTTTGCGGCATCGATCTGCGCCTGGCTCGCAAAACGCACGCTCTTGTAGGCTTCCGGAGATGGCAGCTTGGCCAGCAGCGCGGCGGGCAGCACTCCGGCGTCGAGCATCTTGGCAAAGCGGATCGGATGGGCGTAGCCCGCAAGAAAGCCCAGTTGGCCTTCATCGCTGTACAGATATTCCTGCCACAGTTTGGCGGCGTTCGGGTGCGGCGCATAGGCGCTGATCGCCTCGCAATAATAGTTGCCGAACGGCGCGCCATCATTGGGAACGACGACTTCGAAATCGACCTTGCCGGCTTCGTCGTCGCGAATCGTCAGGTTGAGGTAGTCCCAGCGCAGCGCGATCGGCGTCTGGCCGCTCATCATGGTGCCCTTGTCGCTCTGTATCGGATTGTAGTTGCCGGCAGCGGCAAGCTTGCCAAAAAACTCCACGCCGGGCGCGATATCGTCGAAGCTGCCACCGTTGGCAAGAGCCGCCGCCATCACGGCCGCGAAGGAATCGCCAGCCCGGACGGGGCTGCCGCCCATGGACACCATGCCCTTGTATTCCGGCTTCAGGAGGTCAGCCCAGCTACGCGGCACGGTCTTGACGACGCTCTTGTTCACGGCAAAGGAGATGATGCCGTAGTAGCAGCCCTGCCAGAGGCCATCGGGGTTTTTAACCTCCGAGGGAATATCGTTCCAGGTGGCGACCTTGTAGGGCTGCAGCAGATTGTCGGTGACGGCTTGCAGCGCGAAGGACGGCGCCAGATCGAGCGTGTCCGGCCCGCGATCCTGGCCTTTCAGGCTGCGAACGGCCTGCAGTTCCTCGGCCGACGAACCCTCCGGGTTGGCGGCATTCACCTCGATCCCGTAGAGCTTTGAGAAGTCGGTCATCATCTTGCCGAAGACCCAGTTCGGCGACAGGGCTACGACGTTCAGCGCGCCTTCTTTCTTGGCGGCAGCAACGAGGCCGTCCGGCATGGTCGCAGCTTCGGCACGCAGCGGGCCGAGGTTGAGCAGCGATGCGCCGAGCGCCGCCGAGCCCGCCCGCAATAAAGTCCTGCGATTGATGTGAAACGAATTCATCGAAAAATCCTTCGGGTTGCGTAT
The DNA here is from genome assembly GCF_007000325.2 of Rhizobium rhododendri. GTDB lineage: Bacteria > Pseudomonadota > Alphaproteobacteria > Rhizobiales > Rhizobiaceae > Rhizobium > Rhizobium rhododendri. The sequence continues at coordinate 1,445,198 of NZ_CP117268.1, forward strand.
CGCCTGATGGCCGTTTGGATAGCCGTCGAAAGCTTGTGGCGATTTGCCAATAGGCATCGTCAGTGACAGGCAATTGACAGATTTAAGAAGTTTCAAAAGCGTGACGGGCGATATCGCGCCTTGGTATCCGATTGAAATATATTCGCTTTCTGCGTGCGCCTTCTGGCGGGCAGCTGTCACCGGACTGTCGCGTCGATCCGTTACGGGAATGCGGCCCTTGCGTCGGAGGGCCGACAAACCGCGCCCCCGGACAGAACCAGAGAGGCCATCATGCAGATTGCGATCATCGCAGATCCCCATATCGGCGCGAAGACCGATGATTTCGTTGCCAACTGGAATGCGGCGGTGGCGCACGTCAACGATCTCGATGTGGCATTCACGATTGTGCTCGGAGACCTGACGCTCGATGGCGCCAATCTGGAAGCGGATCTTGCTTTCGCGCGGCAATCTCTCGACACACTCCGCCGGCCGGTTCTCGTGCTGCCCGGCAACCACGACGTGGGCGATATCTCGCGCGCCAGCCGTCAGCCGGCAAGCCGCGAAAGACTGGAGCGCTGGAACCGGCATCTCGGCGCGGACCGCTGGATTTGCGACGATATTCCGGGATGGCGGCTGATCGGCATCGACAGCCAGGTTCTTGCGACCGGATTGGCTGAAGAAGCCGAGCAGTGGCATTGGCTTGACGAGGCGTTTGGCGGACGGGGCGAGCGCGCCCCTGTCCTGCTCACCCACATGCCGCTGTTTCTAGAGAACTGGGACGAAGCCGATCGACCCTACTGGGCCATCCCGACTGCGGCGCGGCAACGGTTGCGGATGCTGGTGGAGAGCACCGGAACGGCTGCCATCGTCAGCGCCCATATCCACCGGACCCTCGATCTTCCAGGCGCCGATGGTCCCCGCCAGATCTGGGCAGCGGCGACGAGCTTCCTGTCGCGCGATGCGTCGATGCCGTCACAGCCGGGCGCGGCAAACCTCGGTATCACGATACTCGACTTTACCGACGGCGCGCTCAAGGTCCGCTTCGACAGTGTTGCGGGCATCTCGGAGACCTACATCGAGGATTCTAACGGCTCGATTTATCCGAAACCGGAATAGCGGTCCTCGTTGCGGGCATAGCAGTTGCCGATTTTGATCGTGGCTGGCTAACGATGTCGTTTTATGGCAAACGTGGGGGCATCAGTTCAATGCAGTCAACGACGTCAATCGGAACGCGAGAATGATCGAAAGTCAAACCAGGCAGGCAGATTGGCGCCGCGCCAACCCGATGAAGTACAATGCTCATCTCGCGGTGCAGCGTGCCATCGTCGCCGGCGATCTCGAAAAGCTCGGCTGTGAAGTCTGTGGTCACGATGCCGTCGACGCCCATCACGACGAGTATGACGAACCCCTGAGGGTTCGCTGGCTTTGCCGCAGACATCACACGCGTCTTCATCGCTACGGCGAAGACATGTTTCCACTGCGGTCGAATACAGACCAGCGCTGATCGGTTTGGGATTTTGCCGTCCTGTCGTCTCTGACAGTTTTGGGGCCACCGGCAGTGTCGTTTGCCGGCGGCCTTTTCGTTTTACTTCGAGTTCGCCGCCTTTATGCCGGCGTCGTCGGCCATGATGGATGCCGCCTCGTTCAAGAGGACATCCTTGGCGTTCTTGCGGGCGGTTTCGATGGCGATATCGGCACTCAGGCTGCGTTCGTTTGCCTGCAGGCCATCGTCTTCCCCGGGGTCGACGCCATCGTTTATCTTCTCGCGTGATTTGTCACGGGTCGCCTGAGCTGCCAGTTCCTTGCGACGCTCTGCCTCGTTGAGAGAAACGATGCCCTTCTCGCGCTGCGCCTTCAACTCGGCGATGTCTTCGACCAGACGCTTGAAATCCGGATCGTTGGCAACGCGTGCGTCGTGGCGGCTCTGCAGCTGCGGTATCTTTGCCGCCACATCGCCTTCCGGCTTGTAGTTGGCCGGCTTGATCTGCGTCCATGGAAGAGCATTGTCGTAGCTGGCCTCGCCGAAGGTCTTCGGGTCCGACAGGCTCGGCAGCCCGATGTCCGGCGTCACGCCGCGCAACTGGGTAGTGCCCCCATTGATGCGGAAGAACTGCGCTATCGTCATTTTCAGTTCGCCGAATTTCGGTTTGGCGTTGTGCGCGACCTGATCGAGATTGACCACTGTCTGCACGGTACCCTTGCCGAAGCTGGGTTCACCGATGATCACGCCGCGGCTGTAGTCCTGGATTGCGGCCGCGAAAATCTCCGAGGCGGATGCGGAACCGCGGTTAATGAGCACGCCGACCGGACCTGTCCAGGCAGCAGGCGAGCGGTCGTCGCCCTCAATGGCAACCTTGCCGCCAGCATCGCGCTGCTGGACGACGGGACCCTTGCCCGTAAACAGACCGGTGAGATCAATCGCTTCGGCCAGCGACCCGCCGCCATTGTTGCGCAGGTCGATAAGAACGCCGTCTGCCTTGTCCTGTTTCAATTCGTCGATGAGCTTGGCCACATCACGGCTGGCGCTACGGTAATCCTTGTCGCCCTTGCGGCGAGCGTCGAAGTCTTCGTAGAAGGCCGGCAGGGTAATCACGCCAATCTTGCGCGTCGCATCGCCGTCCTTGATGGAGAGCAGCGTTTTCTTGGCGGCCTGCTTTTCGAGGCTGATCTTGTCGCGCGTCAGGCTGACGATGTGATGGGCGCCATCGGCACCTGCTTCCGCTGGCAAGATATCGAGGCGAACAATGGAGTCCTTGGCGCCGCGGATCATCTGGACGATCTCGTCGAGGCGAGTGCCGACCACTTCCTTCACCGGACCATCGGCGCCCTGGCCAACGCCGATAATACGATCGCCGACGGCAAGCTTGCCCGACACCTGCGCCGGGCCGCCGGGAACAAGCTCGCGGATCGTGGTGTAATCGTCGCGTTCTTGCAGCACTGCGCCGATGCCGACCAGCGACAGCTTCATCGAGATATCGAATTCAGCCGAAGCGGTGGCGCCGAAATAGTCCGTGTGCGGGTCTATGGATGTGGTGTAGGCATCCATGAACGATTGGAACACGTCTTCGCTCTTGTATTTGTAGGCCCGCTCCAGCGAATTTTCATAGCGCTTGTCGAGCGTATCGCGAATGGCTGCGTCGTCCTTGCCTGCAAGTTTGAGGCGGAGCCAGTCACCTTTGACGCGCTTGCGCCAGAGATCGTCGATCTCGGCTTCCGACTTCGGCCAAGGCGCATCTTCGCGCAGGAAGGAATAGCTCTCGTCCTTGCTGAAATCGAAACTCGTCTTCAGCAAGTCGCGCGCATAATTCATACGGTCGACGACACGCTGCTCATAGAGATTGAACATTGAGAACGGAATCTGCAGGTCTTCCTTGTTGACAGCATCGTCCAGCTTGGTGTCCTGAGCCTTGAACTTGTCGATATCGGCCTGCAGGAACAGCATCCTGTCCGGATCCAGCGACTTGATGAACCTGTCCATTATCTTCACCGACAACGCATCGTCGAGCGGAACCGGCTTGTAGCTGAAGCGGGTGAGAAACTGGGCGCTGAGATGTGCAGCCTGTCCCTGTTGCGGTAGCGGCGCCAATACGGGCAGCGGTCCCATTTCCAGAGCATAAGCCGAAGATGAAAGCGCCAGAAAGATGCCGAGGAAACCAGAAAGTCTACGCATTCAGCTTTGATCCAATTCGTAATGCCGAGTCTCGATGCTTAGCGTTGGTGGAACAATTTTAGACTTTTGGCAACCAAGGGGATGAGCAAAGCGTATGGCGTTTCTCAAACGTCGTTACCCCTATCTTCTGAAGGCGGGCCTGGAATTCGGCTAAAGATGCCACTCGAGCGCGGCCTTGTGCGCATTTCAGCGAATTTATAACGGGAATTCCGGCATGAAAGCGGCAGCCGGTGGCTGCCGCCGTCACCAAAGCGTGAATGCCAATTTTGCGCGATTGTTATTGTGGGGCAGCGTTCTTCGTCTGCACCACCATTGCCTCGATATGATCGACGAGACCATCGGCAAGGCCGAGGCGTCCTGCGAGAAGATCCAGATAGCCTCGCTCTGCGCGAGTATCCGGCTCGATCGTCAGCCTCGAGGCTGTGTAGAGTTCGACCTTCTGTTCCTCACTGACGGCCGCTGCGATCAGGGCGTCGAGGTCCGTTGGCACGGTCAATTCTCGCTGGATGAAATTCGCAGCCTCACCCGTCACGTCGGCCGCTGCAATCTTGTCCATGATCAGCGCCCGCTCGGCATCGTCGACATGGCCGTCGGCCTTGGCAGCGGCAATCATGGCGCGGATAAGCACCAGCACGAACTCGTTGCTGTTGGCAGGCGAAGACGGTGCGAAGGGGGAATTATCCGGCGGCGGCAGCACAGGCTGTTGTCCCTGCGAAGAAACCTGCGGCGATGTCACCGGCGCGGAGCCCGACTGGTAATTCTTGTAGGCCTGGTAGCCAAGCCCTGCGATGGCGGCAAGGCCGCCGACGGCAAGCGTATTTCCAGCGATGCTGCGCCCGGTCTTGGTGCCAAGCAACACGCCGAGGATCGCGCTTGTTGCCAACGGGTTTTCCCGGGCTTTGCCGATCGCATCTCCCGCCCGGTCCCGCACTGTCCCTCCGAGCCCGGGAACCTGCGACGTCAGGAACTGGTCGAGAAGTTTCTTCGCATCGAACATAGTCAACTGCCTCCTTGATGATGATTGATAGATAGGAGCAGTCCGCACGAATACAAATTTCGCCAGATCGGAAAGGACCGGGATGGGAGGGTGATGGCCCTATCAGCGGTCGTGAGGCGAGGTGGCCTCATTGTATGTAGATAGAAAGATGTATAAAGATGTATATCTTCTGGTGTGAGGATCTACAAGGAGATACCGATGGCCATCAACGTCAACAACCCGCAGGCCGATGCTCTGACCCGCAAGTTTGCAAGCGTCGCCGGTGTGAGCATAACCGATGCTATCGTCATCGCCATGAAGGAGGCGCTGGAGCGACGTCTTAATCTGGAGAGCGCAACGGAAACGGCTGCGCGGCTGCGCGCCAAGCACGGCCTCGTCTTGTCCGCCCGGGGCAAGGAGCCTCTTCCCAGGTCGGTTTTTGACGAGATGTGGGACGGGAAATAATGTACGTTGACGCGTGCGCCATCATTGCTCTTGCATCTGACGAACCTGAAGCCAAGCGTGTTGCAGATGCCCTTTTGTCCGCAAAGACGCGGATCACATCCGCCGTCGCTGTCCTCGAAGCAGCAATGGCCTTGGCAAGGCCCGATAAGTTCGACCGGTCGATTGCTGACATCGAGCCATTCTTGATGGAATTCCTGGAGGCGCGCGGCATCGAATTATACGACCTGCCGCCCGGCAAGAGCGCCACGACCCTATCACTGATGGCGGCCGACAAATACGGTAGCGGTCGCAACAGACTAAACCTTGGCGATTGCCTCCATTATGCATGCGCCAAATATTACCAAGTGCCGATGCTCGCAACGCATGACGAGTTTCGTCAAACCGATCTCCAGACAATTCCCTGACGCCTCCGCGCGCCTATGACACGCGCGCGAGCAGCTGGGCGGCAAATCGCGCGTTGGCTACAGTCAAAAAGCAGCCGTGTTTCATTCGCAAAATGCTGCAACGCACACTATCTGATTTGACGTCGCTTCGATTTTCACAACGGGAACCGCTGCATGGTTTTGCCCCAGTCAGCTCGTCTACACCGGATGCTCGGCTATATCGGCTGGCCTCTTGCCCTGCTCTTCCTCTGGGATATCGCCATCACTCTGGCCTATGTCTATCTTCCCCACCCTTGGCTGGATCTGCCAGCGCTGCCGATGAGCCTGCTCGGATCGGCACTGGCCCTGTTTCTGGGTTTCCGGAACAACAACGCCTATAATCGTTGGTGGGAGGCGCGGACGCTTTGGGGGGCGATGGTGAACGCGTCGCGCTCCTATGGGCGAGAGGTGTTCCACCTGATCGACAAAAACGGCGAAAGCTTCGATCTGCGCCACGACCTCGTTCGACGCCAGATCGCCTACGTGAACGCCCTGCGCTGTCATCTGCGTCGGCAGCCGAACGAGGACGAGATCCGAGCCTTCCTCTGCGACAACGAACTCGAGTCGTTGAAGGGGGTGACAAATGTGCCGAACGCAATCCTCAACGAGACTGCCGCGCTACTGGCCGACGCACGCCAGCAAGGCTGGATCGATTCGATGCGCAGTATCCAGATCGAAAGCGTCCTTGTCGACATGAGCAATGCCCAGGGCGGAATGGAGCGGATCAAGAATACGCCTCTGCCGCGTGAATATGGCTACTACCCGACGCTGTTCGTTCACATTTTCTGCATTCTGCTGCCAATCGGTCTTGTCGATAGCCTAACGATCTATACACCGCTTGCATCGACCATCGTCGGTTTCATGCTGCTGGCCATGGATCGCATCGGCTCCGATCTGCAGGATCCGTTCGAAAATCGTGCCCACGACGTGCCCCTGACCTCGCTTTGCCGGACAATACAGATCGACCTCGAGCAACTGGTCGGCGGAGGCAATGCCACGAAGCCGATCCGACCAGTCGAAAATGTCCTCTGGTAGACCGCCAGACGGCCGCGCCTCAAATATCGTAGGTGTTGGCGGCGTTGATGGTCGAGATGAACTGCCTGGTGCGCTCGCGCTGTGGCGCAGTGAACAGGAGCCTTGCATCGCCGGTCTCGACGACGCTGCCTGCCTCCAGAAACACCACGTTGTTGGCGATCTTCGACGCCAGCCGGAGGTCGTGCGTCGCCATCACCATGGTCGTCCCCTCAGACGCAAGCTTGCTTAAGACATCGACAACCTCGGCGGCAAGTTCAGGATCGAGCGCCGATGTCGGTTCGTCGCAAAGCAGGACGCGGGGCGACGGAGCGAGCGCACGGGCGATTGCTATCCGCTGCTGCTGGCCGCCGGACAGGGTCGCGGGCCACGCATCTGCCTTGTGCTCCATACCGACCTTCTTCAGAAGATCCATAGCGCTGGCACGCGCTTTGTCACGCGGCCATTTCAGCACGGTGACCAGGCTTTCCATGACGTTTTCAATGGCGGTCTGGTGCGGAAAGAGCTGGAAATTCTGGAAGACCATGCCGGTCTGCCGGCGGATTTTCTGGATCGCCTGCCAGCTGGTTTTTTTGCCCGGTGCGAAGGTCAGCGTCTCCCCGCCGAGGCGGATCGCGCCGGAGGTCGGGATTTCCAGCAGGTTGATGCACCGCAGCAGCGTGCTCTTGCCGCCCCCGGAAGGGCCGACAAGCGCAGTCACGCTGCCTTCCGGGATGGTGATGTTGATATCCTTGAGGACGACTATGTCGCCGAAACGCTTTTCGATGTTTGTAAGCTCGATCATGCGTTGGCCTCCATCATGCCACCATACCGGGCGAAGCGTCGCTCCAGTCGCACTTGCAGCGTCGACAAGACCGAGCTCAGTGCAAGGTAGATCAGGGCAGCCTCGATATAGAGAATGAGCGGCTCGTAGGTGGTGGCGACGACACGCTGTGCGGCCTGGAACAGTTCCGGCACCGTGATCGCTGCGGCGAGCGACGTGTCTTTCACCAACGAGATGAAGGTATTCGACAAGGGCGGGACCGCGACGCGGGCAGCCTGGGGCAGGATCGTCCGGATCATCGCCTGGCGCCAGCTCATGCCGATCGAATAGGCCGCCTCCCACTGTCCCTTCGGAACCGATGAAATGACGGCACGGATGATCTCGGAGCTGTAGGCGCCGATGTTCAGCGTGAAGCCGATCAGGGCTGCCGGAAACGCATCGAGCAGGATCCCGACGCTCGGCAGGCCGTAGAAGATCACGAAGAGCTGCACCAATAGTGGCGTCCCACGGATGATCCAGACGTAGAAGCGGGCGATCGCTGCCACAGGAGCCGGGCCGAACAGGCGCGCTATTGCCGTGACAAGTCCGAGAATAAGCCCAAAGGCAAAGGACATCAGGGTCAGCGGTATCGTAAAGATTAGCCCTGCCCAGAGCAGAGGCGCGAGCGAATCCGCCATCAATTGAAGCCAGTGCGGCAAGGGTATCTCCCTTAAAAAGCGATGCGCCCAGCGAAAGATCACTGAGCGCCCGTTCGTTCACTATCGTGGTTTTCAGGATTTGGAAACGGCTTTCGCCTTCCGTTACTTGGAGACGTCCTGGCCAAAATATTTTTCGGAGATCGTCTTGTAGGTACCGTCGGCCTTGATCTCGGCCAACGCCTTGTTGATGGCAGCCAGCAACTCGGGCTCCTGCTTGCGGATGATGACGCCCGAATAGTTGGCGTCGGCCTCCTCTGCGACGACCTTCACAGGCGCGTCCGGCTTGTGCTTCTTGAAGTCGAGGAAGGACAGGCTGTCATTGATCGTCGCATCGGCGCGGCGGGTGAGGACCAGCTGGATAGACTGGTCGAAGCCATCCGTGCCAACGAGCTCGGCACCGGATTGCTCGGCCAGCTTGCCATAATTGCTCGTCAAAGACTGCGCTGCCTTCTTTCCCTTCAGATCGGCAAAGCCCTTGATGCTGTCGTCGTTGTCACGGACGATGAGTGCGGCTTTCGATGCGATGTATGGGTCCGAGAAATCATATTTCTGCTTGCGAGCATCGGTGATGCCGACTTCGTTGATGACGCTGTCATAGCGCTTGGCATCGAGGCCGGCGATCAGCCCATCCCACTTGCCTTCGACGAATTCGGCTTTGACACCCAGCTTGGCGGCGATCGCCTCGGCAATCTCGACATCGAAGCCGGCGAGCTTGCCGCTGGCATCATGAAAGGTGAAAGGCGCGTAGGTGCCTTCGGTCCCGACCTTGAAGACACCGGCGGATTTGATGGCAGCGAGGTTTTCGCCAGCATGGGCCGGCAACAGCAATGCGGCCTGAACGAGTGCGATGGCGGCGATGGATTTCAGCAGTGTCATGTCGGTACCGATCCCGGTGTTGATGTTCGAGTGCGAAAGATCGCAGAAACTGTCTCTCAAATATGCACAGGAAACTGCGAAGGAAATGAGCAATTGCAAATAATTTTCTCAATTCCGCGTCATTCAGTGATGATCTGTCTCCAAGAGCCCGCATCACCCTCCAGGGGCCAAGAGCGTGGGTGTTTCCGGGCGCATCATTGGGGGCGACGCCCTGCAGCCCGTTGGCATTTCCGGCAAGGCGCATCGTTGTCTTCAAAACCGTCCGCGACCCTTCGAAATTCCTGTTTACGTTCATATGTTTGCGATCTAATGCTTTAAGCGTGTCATGCAAAGGCGCTATCAAGATCCAAGGCGGGGCTGCAAGCCTCGACCCGATTTCAATCCAGTGTGTCACCCGTAGATAAGATCGATGAACAACCTGCCTGCGCTGCTGCCGGTCATTCGCGCCTTCACAAGAAGCTGGCCGGCCTTGGCGTTAATGACGGGTCTGCTCGTCGCCTGGGAACTCTACGCCCGCTATTCAGGCATCCGGGCGACGACCCTGCCTCCGCCGTCGCGGGTGTTCGAGCAGATCGTCGTCAACTGGCAGGTGCTTCTCGAAAATGCCATCCCGACCGTTGCGGCCACGTTTACCGGCTTTGGCTTCTCGCTGACCGTGGCATTCCTGATGTCTGTCGTGGTCGATTTCTTCCAGCCGGCGCGCCGCGCGCTGGTCCCGGTCTTCATCGTCAGCCAGACGTTGCCGCTGGTCGCCATTGCGCCGCTGGTGGTGCTGTGGTTCGGTTTCGGGCTGCTGCCGAAAATACTGCTGGTGGCGCTCGTGACATTTTTCCCGATGATGGTGGCCCTCGTTCAGGGGTATGAGTCCACCGACCGCGAAATGGAATGGCTGTTGTCGTCCATGGGTGCCTCCCGATGGCGGGTCTTCGTTCTGGCGCGCCTGCCGTCGGCCATTCCCTACTTCTTTACCGGGTTGCGAATTTCCATCACCTATGCCGTCGTCGGCGCCATCTTTGCGGAATATGCCGGCGCGGCAAAAGGGCTCGGCATCTACATGCTATCGGCGAAGAACAATTTTCGGCCGGACCTGGTGCTGGCGGCGGTGACTGTCAGTTCCTGCCTGACACTATTGCTTTTCGCATTGGCGGTTGGCGCGGAGCGTCTCGCCACACCCTGGAATACGGATCGCAAGGATCGCCAGCCATGAGCCAACCGGCCCGCCTGTCGCTTGCCGGCATCCGCAAATCTTTCGGTCCGCTCGACGTGCTCGCGGACGTGACGCTGCATGTCGGGCACGGCGAATTCGTGTCGATGCTCGGGCCCTCCGGCGCCGGCAAATCCACGCTGTTCCAGGTGCTGACCGGGGCCATTGTCGCCGATGCCGGCCAAATCGTCTTCGACGGCGCGCCGTTGGACCAGGCGAGCGACACGTTCGCCTTCATGCCGCAGCGCGATGCCCTGATGCCGTGGCGCCGGATCATCGACAACGCGACGCTCGGACTGGAGGTGCAGGGACTATCGAAAAGGATGGCCCGTGCGCAGGTCGAGCCTCTGCTGGAAACCTTCGGGCTTGCGGGATTCGAGCGGCATTACCCCAACCAGTTATCCGGCGGCATGCGACAGCGCGTGGCGCTGCTTCGCACCGTCGTCCAGCAACGAAAGATGCTACTGCTCGACGAACCCTTCGGCGCGCTCGACGCGCTCACGCGGATTTCCATGCAGCGTTGGCTCGAGCAGATGTGGGACCAGAACCGGTGGACCGCGCTGCTGATCACCCATGACATCAGGGAGGCGATTTTCCTCTCTGACCGGATCTACGTCCTCTCGGCCCGACCCGCCCGGGTGCTTGCCGAAATCGAGGTGCCGCTGCCGCGTCCGAGGACCTTGGCGGACCTCGCCTCCCCCGTTGCCTCCCGTATCGAGGCAGCGCTGCTGGAGGCGCTGATCGGTCCGGAAAATGCGCCCTTTTTGCCACCCAATCCCATCTCTTAATATCACATCAGGAGTTCCCATGCCCTCGTTCCCTCGCCGCAGCGCCTTCGGGCTTGCGCTGTCCGTTTTCACCGCCCTCGCCTCGATTGGCCCCGTTGCGGCGGCGGATCTGAAAACCGTCAATATCGCGCTGGACTGGACGCCGAACACCAACCATGTCGGGTTGTTCGTGGCCGAGCAAAAAGGCTACTTCCGGGATGCCGGGCTCGACGTCAAGATCCTGCCCTACACCGATACGGCGGCTGGCACGCTGGTCAGCAACCACGTTGCGGATTTCGGCATTGCGGGCATCGGCTTCTATTCGCAGAGGGCCGCCGGAGCCGACCTCAAGGGGGTCTATGCTGTCGTCCAGAAGGAAACCGGTCGGCTGATCGTCGATGCCAAGCGCACCGACATCCAGTCGCCGAAAAATCTCGACGGCCTCACCTATGGCGGTTTCGGCAGTGCCTGGGAAAATGCGCTGATCACCGACATCATCAAGCATGATGGTGGCAAGGGCGATATCAAGACGGTGACGCTGGGCACATCGGCCTATGAGGCGCTCGCCAACGGTTCCGTCGACTTCACCCTGGAAGTGGCCACCTGGGAAGGCGTCGAGGCCGAACTGCGCGGTGCCAAGCTCAAGGAATTCACCTACAGCGATTATGGCGTGCCTGACGAGTACACCACCTTCATCGTCTCCAGCGACGGCTACCTGAAGGCCAATGGCGACACCGCCAAGGGGTTTCTTGCCGCCGTTCAGAAAGGATACGCCTTTGCCGCAGATCATCCCGAGGAAGCCGGGGACATCCTGATCGCCGCCAATCCGGACACGCTCACCAACCACGCCCTTGTGGCGCAGTCGATGAAGGCACTGGTGTCCGGCCATTACCTGCGCAGCGCCGATGGTGTCATCGGCAATATGGATCTCGCCAAGATCGATGCTTTTGGCCAATATCTGGTGAAGGCCAAGATCCTCGTCGATGGCGACGGCAAGGTCCTGACCTCGGGGCCGGACTTTTCGACCTTCGTCACCAACGATTATCTTCCGAAGAAGTGAGCACCGCGTCGCCGGCCGGAGAGACGCCCGACACTCCGGCTGACGCGCGCTCAGACCACGGCGCAGACCGTCTTGGTTTCGAGATAGTTCTCGAGGCCCGGCGCTCCGTTTTCATATCCCCAGCCGGATTGCTTGTGGCCGCCCTTCGGCAATTCGGGTGAGAAATACGAATGGCAGTTGATCCAGACGGTGCCTGAACGAATACGGGCGGAAAGCCGATGGGCAGAACTAAGGTCCTGTGTCCAGACGCTGGCCGCAAGCCCATAGGGCGAATCATTGGCAAACAAAATGGCCTCGTCGGCATCATCGAACGGTGTGACAGCCACCACGGGGCCGAAGATCTCCTCCCGCATCATTCGCATGTCCTGACGGAGGCCGGTCATGACTGTTGGCCGATAGAAGGTCTTTAGCTCCCCGTCCTGCGCGCCACCTGTGACGATCTCGGCGCCTTCTTTGGCGCCCTCTGCCACGTAGCGCGCGACATGATCGGCCTGCCGGCGATCGACGAGGGGGCCGAGGTCCACATCCGGATCGAGCCCATGGCCGAGCCGCAGCTTGGCCGCCTCTTGCGCCAGTCCTTCGACCAGCCGCTGATAGATCGACCGATGGGCATAGACACGCGACCCGGCGACGCAGACCTGGCCGCCATTGGCAAAGATGCCGCGCGCGATGCCGGGGATGGCAAGCATCATGTCGGCATCCGGCATGACAATGGCCGGCGACTTGCCGCCGAGCTCCAGCGTCAGCTTCTTGAGGTTGCCGCGTGCAGCGCCGACGATCAGCTTGCCCACCTCGGTCGAGCCCGTAAAGGCGACCTTGTCGACCCCGGGATGGGCGGTCAAGGCCGCACCGACGGTCTCGCCCATCCCGGTGACGATATTGACGACACCGCGCGGAAGCCCGGCCTCGAGCATCAGTTCTGCAAGCCGCAGTGTCGTCAGCGACGTCTCCTCGGCTGGCTTCAACACGACCGTGCAGCCAGCCGCCAGCGCCGGCGCCAGCTTCATGGCTGCCATTAGCATCGGCGAGTTCCACGGCGTGATGGCAGCGACGACCCCGATCGGCTCGCGCGTCGTGTAGGCGAATATCTTCTTGCCCGGCGGCTGGTAGCCGATGGAGGTCGGGATCGTCGTGCCGAGGATCTTGGTGGTAAAGCCGGCGTAATAGCGAAACTGCTCGGCCGAGGCGGGGATCTCGCCGAAGCGTCCGGTCTTGAGAGATTTTCCCTGGTCGAGAGTCTCGAGTTCGGCAAGTTCATCGACATGGGCATCGATGAGATCGGCGATGCGCCACAGCAATTTGCCCCGCGCCGAAGGCGTCATGCCGCGCCAGGCATCTCCCTCGAATGCTTGCCGTGCCGACGAGACGGCGGCATCGATATCCGCTGCTCCTGCCGCCGCCAGTTCGGCGAGAGACTTGCCGGTGGCTGGGTCGAACGTCGTGAACGTGGCGCCGGAGGCGGCCGCGACCCACGCGCCATCGATCAGCAGTTTCTTGTCTGTTTGTGCCAGAAAGCGTCGCGCGCCTTCGCTGGCGGGCTCGAAGATGCGGATTGGGATGGTCATGGGTTTGGATCTCCCGGCCCGCAGGCCAATTGAGCAGCTTCAAGCCGCGCCGATGCGTTGAGCGCACCGCGAATGATCGAATGATAGCCGGTGCAGCGGCAAATATTGCCTTCGAGCGCAGAAAGAATCTCCGCTTCGCCAGCGGCCGGCAGGTCGATGAACAGCGCCGTCAGGGCCATCAGGAAGCCGGGCGCGCAGTAGCCGCACTGGAAGGCGTTTTCTTCGGCCAGCGCTGCCTTCACGACCCGCGCGATCTCGAAGGCATCGATCCCCTCCGGCGTGACGATGTCTGCATCCGGCAACTGCCATGCCATGACCAAGCAACCATTGACGGCAAGGCCGTTCATCAAAACGGTGCAGGCGCCACATCGGCCGATGCCGCAGGCGATCTTGGTGGCGGTGAGACCGAGTTCGTCGCGCAACAGTTCGGCCAGCCGCATATCCGGCGGCACTTCGAGGGCGACCGTTTCGCCGTTGAGGCGGAAGTTGACGTGCGTCGTCGCCACGGTGCTCATGCCCGCCCCGCCATCGCATCGAGGATTGCCTCCGGGGAAAGCGGCAGGCTGAGCGGCCGGTGGCCGATGGCACCGGCAACGGCATTGGCAATCGCCGGCGCGATGGCGCCGATGCCGAGTTCGCCGGCCCCGCGCGGCCCAAGCTCGTCGCCCGCGTCCAGATCTTCCAGGGCATAGACCGACATTGCTGAAGCACTGTCCCTGATGCCGGGCATCATGTAGCTGTCAAAATTGCCGTTCATGTTGGTGGCGTCGTGCATCATGGCGTCTTCCGTCAGCGTAAACCCGAGCCCCTGGATGGCGCCACCCTCCATCTGACCGAGATAGGCGGCGACGTCGATGACCGGGCCTGCCGCCGTGTGCTGCCTGATGTCCATGACGCGCACGCTGCCGGTCACGCGGTTGACGGCAACCCGCACCAGACATGCCCCGAAGGCGAAGATGTAGCGGGCGTTGCCTGCCTCATAGTCCGTCTTCGGAAAGTCGAAGGCGACCGTCGCGCTGGGCAGCGCGTCCGGCCCCAGCGAGCGGGCCAGCTCACGGTAGGTGAGGAGAAGGTCCCCGCTGTTGCTGCCGGCGTCGGCAAAGCCACCGGGTGCAAGCCGCAAACTCATTGCCGGACGTCCGATTTTTAGTCCGGCGGCCTCGAGCAACTGTGGCGCCAGCAGCGCGCCGGCGGACTTGGCCACCTGCCAGACGACATAGCCGCCGCGCGATGCCGTGGTCGAGCCGGAATCGGGCGCAAGGTGGGTATCCCCCGTCACCGGCAGGACATCGTCACGCCCGCAGCCAAGCCGGTCGGCAACGGCTGCCTTGATCGATGTCAGCAGGCCCTGCCCCATTTCATCGAGGCCATAGGCCGCTTCGATAAAGCCGTCTTTGGAGAGAGCAAGCCTGCCGCCGGCCGGGTCGGGAACCAGCGAGCCGAGACCATTGCCCTGATAGTTCAACGCCATGCCGACCCCAACGATCTCCTCGGGCCCTGTCCCGTCCGCCTCCTGCCACAGAGAACTTGCGGCAGCGGCATCCAGCATCTCGGACAACCGCTCTGAGGTAGACACAATCTGCCCGAGATAGCCGGGCGCGCCGGGCTGGCGCAGATTGCGGCGACGAATCTCGACCGGCGTCAGGCCGCAGAGGTCTGCCAGCAGATCCATCTGGCATTCGATCGCATAGGTCATCTGGTTGGCGCCAAAACCTCGGAATGCGCCGCAGACACCATTGTTCGTATAGGCAAGGCGACCCCGGGTCTCGACGTTCTCTAAGATGTAGGGTCCGGCCACATGTTCGAGCGCGGTCTCAAGAACGCCGGGACCGAGCGATGCGTAGGCACCGGCGTCGGAGAGGACATCGACCTCCTGGGCGAGCAGCCGGCCATCGGCATCACAGGCGGTGCGCATGCGGATCGTCATCGGATTGCGCTTGATGCCGGCAACGACCGATTCTGCGCGCGACAGCTGGATGCGAACCGGCTTCCCTGTTTTCTCGGCAAGAAGCGCCAGTGCCGGCTGCACCGTCAGTTCGTCCTTGCCACCGAACGCGCCGCCCGTCGGGCTGGTGACGACGCGGATCGTCTCCTCCGGCCGCCCCAGAATTCGCGCAAGTTGCTGCCGGTCGCGGGCACCGTGCTGGCCGCCGGCGAAGATCGACAGAACGCCGCCCGCCTCCACCTGCGCATAGCCGCCTTCTGTTTCCATGAATCCATGCATCTGCCGTGGCGTCGTATAGACGCGCTCGACGATGTGGGCCGCAGTGGCAAAGCCTTGCACCACGTTGCCGCGTGAAAAATGCAAGCTTCGCTGGAGATTGCCGCCCTCGTGCACGGCGGCCGCATCATCGGCTAGAGCCTGCAGCGGATCGGTGACGAGTGGAAGTGCGGCATATTCGACCTTGATGAGATCGAGCGCTGCCTGTGCCGTCCTTTCGTCGACGGCGGCGACAGCCGCGACCGCATCGCCCTTGTACCGCACCTTGTCGAAACATAGTGCCGGTTGATCCTGCACGACGATACCGAAGGCGTTGACACCATTGATGTCGCGATGGGTGACGACGGCAGCAACCCCCGGCAGAGCCTGCGCATCGCGCGTGTCGATCGAGACGATCCGGGCGTGGCCGACGCCAGCGCGCAAGATCCGCCCGACCAGCATGCCGGACATTCTTCGGTCGGTAAGGTAGGCCAGCTGGCCAGCGATCTTGGCCTCCACGTCCGGGCGCGTGTGCCAGCGCTGCCGCTGGTCCCTCCGGCTCAGCCGAATTTCTGCTGCGAGCGGCGGCGCTTCCAGCCGGCACCTGCGGGATCGTGCGGGCAATTCGGGCAGCCCGGCCAGGCCATGGACCAAGGCATTGGCAGCGACGTGGCGGCGGTAGCGGCCAGATCGAAACATATCATCGGGAGCAGATATTTCGTCTATCAACCGGGCGTGCAGCGCGTCCCAGTCGACATCGGCCCAAGCGAGACCCCCGAGGCTCGCCTCTGTTGCAACCAGGCGTGTCGCTGCCACGATGCCACCGCCGACAGCAAGCCGCACGGTTTCGATCCTGCCATCCGTTAGTCCGATGAGGCCGGAAATGCCGATGACACTCGGAGTGAAGGCGGCGCGCAATCCGATTTTTCGCGTGGTCCAGCGAAAGACAGGGAACGTCTTGGGAAGGATGACAGCCTTGATTACTTCATGCGGAGTGGCGGGCTGCGATAGCCAATGGCGGAGGCTTTCGCGCCCGGTGCCGCCTGTGCGGGCGATTTCCAGGCAAGCATCAAGCGCCAGCAGGGCCGGCAGCAGGCAGCCACTGCGGCCGGCGATATTGCCACCGATTGTGCCGATATTGCGCACTGCGGGGCCCGCCACCGATGCTGCCGATACCGCGAGCATCGCCAATCGCTCGGCAACCAGCGGATCCCTCAAGAGCGCCGACAGCGGCGTAAGGGCTCCGATGCGGATGATCTTGTCGTCGAGCGAGATACCGGTCATCTCGCCTATGCCCCCGAGATCGATCAGTCTTACCGGTTTCGCCGCACCTTTTGCCCACTCGAGTTGCAGGGCCGTTCCGCCGGCGACGAGACGCGCATCCTCGATATCCCGCATCATGCCGAGGGCATTCCCGACGGACGACGGATGGAGCACGGTGAAGGCGGCGCGGGTCATCGTCAGCCGGCCTCCATCGTTGTGCCGAAACGGATACCCTTTTCCTTTAGCCAGCGGCGGTAGGCGACGGAGGAGCTGTCTGCGCGGGTCGGGATTTCCTGGCGCGGTTCCAGTGGCAACAGAAGCGGCCGCTGGTTCTCGACGACGATGCGGTCCTGCAGGAAAATGATCTGCTCGAAGTGTAGCAGCGAGGTATGCGTCGAGGCGTTGTCGACCAGATACATGACGGGCTGTGCCCGACAGAGACCCTCTTCTATCGGCTGGATGAACAGCGCAATGGCGTCGAGCCGATCCGGCGCTGTCGGGCAGACGCGATAGAGCATGACGCAGAAAGGCGTGGGCACGCGGTAGGTCAGTTGTACGAAGGCGCCTTCGCTCTCGGTGGCAGCAATGCGCGGCTGGAAGAAGGTACAGTTGGTCGCCCAGACCTCGTCGACATCGCGGCGGACCTCACTCAGATAGCCCGGCACTTCGGTGTGCGGCTCCGAGCCGAGGATGTCCGTGTGAACGAACGGGAAATGTGCCATGTCGAGGAAATTTTCGACGACGCGAAGGCCTGATGCCCGCATCCTCACCCAGCCGCAGGGTACAAACCGGCGATCGGTCTCCGAGGCTTGCGAGATGTTGAAGATGCCCCTGTTCGGATGGCCGAGCGTCGTCCAGACGCAACCGTATTTCTCCTGCGCAGGCAAGGGTGCGCCAGACGCCACGCCGGAATGCACTTCGCAAATGACAATCCGCCCGCCTTGCTGGCGCACGATCTCGATGTCCTGTCCGAGCAACCGTGTCCGCACGGGCACTCCGGTGACGTCCGCTGCGGTCTCGACAGCGTACCATTCGTCCAGTGCAGCCCTGTCGGATGTCTTTGCCATGGAGGCTCCTATTCAGCCTTCGTCCACTGCGCCGTGCCGCCGGCGTTCTCTGCCAGCCATGCCGCACGGCGAGCAAAATGCGGCGGTGCGATGCGGTGGATCTCGGCGATGATTGCCTTCATGTCGCCGGTCTTCAGCATGCCGTCCTCGACTAGGATCTTCCCGTCGACCATCGTCATGCTGACATCGCCGCCGCGAACGGCGTGGACGAGGTTGTGCTGGAGGTTGAAATAGGGGCCCTCGCCGAAAACCGGCGTCATGCGCGGCGTATCGGTGCGCACGGCGATCAGATCCGCCCGCTTGCCCGCTTCCAGCGAGCCGATCTCGTGATCGAGCCCGATGGCGCTTGCACCTGATATCGTCGCCATGCGCAGGACGTCCCAGCTATCCATCGCGGCCGCATCGAGATCCTTCAGCTTGCCGAGCAGGGAGGCGACCTTCATTTCCTCGAACATGTCGAAGTTGTTGTTTTCCTTCTCGCCATCCGTGCCGATCCCCACCGGTACGCCGGCTGCCAGCATCTCGCCAACGAGGGCGATGCCGCTTGCAAGCTTCATGTTGCTGACCGGGTTATGGGCGATGGAGACATTGTACCTCGAGATGAGCTCGATCTCTGCCGAATCGAGCCAGACCCCGTGGGCGATCATGGTGTGCGGTGCTTCGAAGAAACCGAGCTCTTCGAGCGCAAACATCGGCCGCTTGCCATAGCGCTTGCCGAACTCCGCCAGCTCGATCTCTGCTTCGCTGCAATGGGTGTGAAAGCCGGTGTCATATTTTTTGGCAAGGGCGATGGCGCGTTGCTGGCCTGCCTCGTCGGCATAAAAGAGGTGTTCAAGCCCGACCCAGACGTTGATGCGGCCATCCGCCTTGCGATGCCAGGTCTCGATCATCGCCTCGTTCATGTCGAGCGTGTCGAAATAATTATATTCCGGGTGCTCGCCAACATAGGGCACGGCCACCAGCCGGTTGCCGATGGCGGCCGCAGCCTTTGCGCTGCCGTCCATGTATCGCCACATGTCGACGACAGTCGTCGTGCCGCCGAGGACAGATTCCGCGTAACAGAGCCAAGACGCCGCCTCCGCCTCGTGCGGCTGCAGCATGCGGTGCATCGGGTTGATATGCAGGGTCAGCCAGTCCCAGACGGGCAGGTGCTCCGCTGTGCCGCGCAGGAAACCGGAATGGGCGTGGGCATTGATGAGCCCGGGCATCAGGACGGAATTCTCGATCTTTCTGACGGACACCTCCGGATGTTCGGCCACGAGTTCGGCAAGCGGCGCCACCGCCTCGATGCGTCCGCCGTCGATCAGTACGGCACCACCCGTCACGACGCGATTTGCCGGATCCATGGTCAGGAGATGGTCGCCGGCGATGATCTGTCTTGCACTTGCCATGATGGGTTCCAATTTCGTTTATCCGGTCCCGCGCCGAGGGCTCAGGTCCCGGTTGCGGTGAGCAGGAAGTCGGCCGCCCGCTCGCCGATCATCGTTACCGGCGCGTGGGTATTGCATGTCGGAATGATCGGGATCACGGAGGCGTCGGCAATCGTCAGCCCGGCGACGCCCATGACCCTCAGCCTGCTGTCGACCACAGCCATTTCCCCGCTGCCCATCGCGCAGGTTCCGCAGACATGGAAAAAGGTCGAGCAGGCGTTGCGGATGTAGGCGATGATGTCCTTTCGGCCGAGCATCGCCGGCGGGGCTGCGTATCCGCCGAACCAGTCCGCATAGGCGGGCGTTGCCGCGAGCGCCATTATCATTTCCACCGAGGTGACGAGGGCGTCGAGATCGCTCGGTTCAGCAAGGTAATTGGGCTGGATTTCCAGCGCGCCGCCCGGCTCCGGGCTCAGCAGCCTCAAATAGCCGACGCTCTTCGAGCGCATCAGCCCGCAGCCGATCGAAAAGACGTCACTGGGAAGATCATAGAGTTCACGAATGCGCGGCTCGGCGCTGTTGCCCTGGACGGGAAAGGCATGCAGGTCGGCTTGCGGCAGATGAGTGCTCGACTTCCAGTTCATCATCGTGCCGCCGCCATTGCCGATCGTCGGCCCAAGCGGCTGCCTGGCGCGAAAGACGCAGGCCTGCACCAGCGGATGATCCTGGAGATTGCGGCCGACGCCTGCAAGTGCGGCACGGACGTCTATCCCAAGCCGCCTCAACTCGGCGGGATCGCCGATGCCGGACATCATCAGCAGGCGCGGCGTGTCGATCGCTCCAAGGGCGAGAACGATGCCGGTCGTTGCTTCGGTCTCGTGCGGACGGCCGTCGACCAGATGGGTAACGGAAACGCACTGGCCGTTTGCGATCCCGAGGCGGATCGCGAGCGAATTTGGCACCACCGTCAGCCGCTCGTTGTCGAGCACCGGCTCGAGATAGCCTTTCGCCGAACTCCAACGCTTGCCACCGGATATGTTGAAATTGGAAACGGCAGCACCCTCGTTGTCGGGGCCGTTGGGATCGTCGATGACGGGAATGCCGAGCGCCCGGGCGCCGTCGAGCATCGCCGCGGCTGTCGGGTGCAGTGTCGCACATCGCTCGATGCGCAAGGGGCCGCCTGCACCGCGCAGGTCCGATGCGCCGTCCTGCCAGTCTTCCGAGCGCTTGAAGAACGGGAGCACATCCTTGAAAGACCAGCCCTTTGCGCCGGCAGTTTCCCAGGCATCGTAGTCCATCGGATGGCCGCGATACCACATCATCGCATTGATGCTGCTGGAGCCGCCGAGCACCTTGCCGCGCGGAATGCCGATGACGCAATTGTTGACGGCAGGCGTCGGCGCATAGTCGTAGCCCCAGTCGTAGCGGCTGCGGCCGAGCGGCACCCAGGCCGCCGGGTCTTCGATTTCGGGAATGCCGAAGCCCGAGCTTCCGGCTTCGATCAAGAGCACGCTCGCGTCGCTGCCGTCGATCAGACGCCGTGCCACCGCGCAGCCGCCCGACCCCGATCCGACGACGATATAGTCGTAGGCCCTGGAAAGCGGCTTCTGGGGAATGGCGACGGCGGACATCGAACGATAGTTCCTGTTCAGTTGTGCTCGCTGGGGCCCATGATGACGATGCCTTCGCTCGCCTCGACATGGCGGACGAAGATGTATTTGTCTTCCCGGCCATCGCTGTGCTTGCGTTTGATGTCCGGCTGCACCGTGCCGGCAACCTTGGCGACGATGACATAGGGGACGTCGGCTGCAAGCCCTGCGGCGCAATGGGCGTCGAACTCTTCCACGTTGCGTGCCGTGAAGGCATTTTCGATGCCGCAGCCGCGCGCGATGGCAGCGATATCGACACGTCCGAAGGCCGTATGCGTCGGCGGGCCGCCGATCGACTGGTAGATCTCGTTGTCCCAGACGACGACAAGGAGGTTCTTCGGTTGCTCGTTGCCGAGCGTCGCGAGAATGCCGAGGTTGAACATCATGCCGCCGTCCGTATCCAGCGAGACGATGCGCCTGTGTGGCAGGCCGGCGGCAAGTCCGAAGGCCTGGGGGGTGACGCAGCCGAGTTGCTGCTGGAAAAGGCTCGCTTCCCGCATATGCGGCGCCGCGTTGTACCATTCGTCGACGCTGCCACCGAGGGAGAGGATGACGAGCTCATCCTTCAGCCGGGCCGAAAGGGCTTTCATGCAATCGAAGCGTTTCATCGGACGATCTCCCCGCCAAGCGCGATTGCCGAATGGTAATAGGCCGCATAGGACCACTTGAAGGCGTCGGTGATGGCCCGCTCGATCGCCTCTTCCTCGCGCACGATCCGGTACGGAATGCGCAGCGCGTCGAGCACCGGCTCCATGGTTATGCCATGGGGGATCGCCCACCAGTTGTTCTCGCCGAGCTCGCCGCGATAGCTCATCAGCATGACGACCGGGATGCCGGCACCAAGGCCCATGCGCGCCAGGGGTTCGACAGACGCCCTGAGCCCGGAATTTTCCATCACCAATGCTGCCCGTTTGCCGGACAAAAAAACCCCGCCACAGATCGCGGCGCCCTCTCCCTCGTTCGTGACGCGGATCGTGCGGATATCGGGATCGGCATCAAGCGCCGGGTAGAGCTCCTTGAACAGCGAGTCCGGCAGGTAGCAAACGACGCTCACGCCGGCCTTTTTCAGGCCACGGATGACAGCGTCAACAGCAGATTTTTTCATCGGGCATCCTCTCTTCCCGGTCAGGGTGACAAATGCCGGATGTTCCGAATAGGGTCTTATTTTCGATCCATGCAATGCGCCAAAAGCAACATGTCATCATGTTCGATCTTCCGATCCATCAAGCGACTGCGCCAGAAGCCTGCCCATCGCCGAGGCGGCGTCCGACATTTCCTTCTCCGAGCGCGAGAGAAGCATCAGCTTGCGCGGATTGACCTTGGCGTCGTGCAAGGGGACGAACGTCAGCGTCCCATCGGCAATCTCCTGTTCGATGCCGACACGGGTCTGCAGCACCGTGCCGAGGTCGCGCTTGGCAAGATCGATCATGAGCCCGATGGAGTTGGTGCGCGCGCGGGGCGTCAGGTCGACGAAAGATCGGCTGAAGGCATCCTCGACCCAGGCGCCGAGCGTCAGGCTGGCGTCAGACAGGATGACCCGTTCGCCGGCAAGGTCGAACAGCTTCAGTTCCTTCTTCTGCGCATGACGGCTATCCGGGAGCGCCAGTACGCCGAGCGGCAACAGCACAGTCGAAATGCGCCGCACATTGCGCGCCACTTTGACGTCGAACACGACAGCAAGATCGCATTCGCCAGCGGCCACGGCATCGGCGGCCTGCTGCGATCCCATCACCCTGACATCGACGGAGATCTCCGGGTGCCGCTTCCAGAATTCCTGCAGGGCGTCCGGCATCAATCCCCGCGAGACGCTTTCGATGATGGCGACGGAGACGGTACCGCGATGCAGTCCGTTGAGATCGTTGATCTCGGTGCAGGCGCGCTTCAGTTCCGACAGGCTGAGACGGGCGTGATAGAGCATCAGTTCACCGGCGCTGGTGAGCTTCAGCCGCTGGCGGACACGCTCGAAGAGAGGCGTGCCGAGCTCTTCCTCGAGCTGCTTCAGGATACGGCTGATCGAGGACGGTGCGACGTTCAGGGCCTGGGCTGCCTGGCGAATGGAGCCAAGACGCGCCACGAGCTGAAAGTAGTGGAGACGGGTGGCCACAAGCCCGAGCCGAAACGGATCCATCATGCCAACATGCCCATAAGCCGCGCCTTTCCGCTCTCAGTGATAATCGGGAATGCCGGGCATGGTCAGGAAGCCCTTGAGCGAGCGGAAATGCCGGATCCAGCGTCGCAGCGCCGGGAACTCCGCGTGATCGATGCCGAAATCGCGGCTGAGGGCGAAGGATGGGAAAAGCATGAGGTCGCCAAGCGTCGGACCGCTGCCGCAAAACCACTCCAGCCCATCGAAATGGCGGATTGTCATGTGGTCGTCCATGATCCGGAAGGCTTTGCGGGCCGAGGCGCGAAGCGTTGTTTCGTCACCGGGCGTATCGAACAGCGCCTGCAGCCGGGCCGCCACCGCCGGGCCAAGGGCAGTGTCGCCAAAGCCGACCCATCGGACGACGTCGGCGAAGGCCTTCGGGTCGTGCGGCAGCCACTGTTGCGCCGCGTCGTGCGCCCGGGCAAGATAAAGAAGAACGGGCGCCATGCCGTAAACGACGAGATCGCCATCCTTGACGACGGGAAGCGTCCCGAGCGGATTGAGAGCCAGCATGGCCGGCTTCCCGTGCTCCTGCCCCGGAAACATGTCGATGGCCACGGTCTGCCAATCCAGCCCGAGCATGGATAGCAAAAGGCGAGCGCGGTAGCTGTTTTCGTCGAGTTCGTAGCCGTAGAGGGTGATTTCCGGCATCAGGCCATCTCCGCCGTTTGCTCGAGTTCGAACCGCATCTTTTCCATCAGGCGGGCGTGGTGCGCCTGCCTGCCGCTTGCCTGCGGGGAATGAGGGCCGAGAATGACACCGTGAATGGCGGTCTTGTCGGGGGAGACTTGCTGGACGGCCATGAGCAGCCGGTCGCCATCCGCCGCCAGCAGTCCGGTGTTGGCATCCAGATGTTTCATTCCTGCCTGATCGAGCGCCGCGAGCACATCGCTGATCGGACAATCGACATAGAGGCTGCGGACGGGCGCGAATTCTGCGGCACCCACGGCATCTGGCAAAACGGCCTCGCTGGATGCCGTCGCCCAGATGATCCCGTAGTCCTCCCGCGCAAGATATGTCGGCACCTTGATCGTCGAAGGCACGTCCAGCGCAGGATGGGCCGGGATGTAGCGGCACTGACCGGCAGCATCATACTGCCAGCCGTGGTAGAGGCAGGCAATATGGTCGCCGCGCACGAAGCCGAAGCTCATCCGCATGCCGCGATGCGGACAGCGATCCTCCCAGACATGGACGATGCCGCTGCTGTCGCGCCAGACGACGATCTCCTGCTCGTCGACGACGGCACCCGCCGAGGTTCCGGGCTCGATCGAGGACGAAAGCCCGACCGGCACCCACCCTGCTTCCAGTCTCATGATCCGCTCCTCTTCATGCCGCAGCACGCCGCTCGATATCCAGGATGATACAATCGTAAGGGCCCAGGCTGCAGGCCATCTCGAACGCATCGACGAGATCGCCATGACCGCGCACCGAAAGGCTGGCAGCTGCACTGTCGCAGGCGCCGAAGTCGATTTGCAGATCCAGCTTGCGGGCGCGATGCGTGGCAAACTCCGTGAAGCTGTCGCAGATCATCTGACCGCGAAAGGTAAAGCTAGCCGCTTCGATCATCGCTCAACCTCGCTCGGGCAAGTGCCGTTCTGCGGTCTCCCAGTAGCCTTGACCTGCATGAAAATGACCCGTTTTGCATAAATTTTAATCGCGCCTTAGTTTTGTGCATCCTATCCGGTTTTTGCCGGAGAGTTCAAGCCAGTTTGGTGACGGAGTTGTTGCCTTTTGCGCCTGAGTGCCTTCGAAAAATTGGCACTATTCCGAACAAATGCCGTCTGACACTGTGATTGCCGATAGCTTCTTGCAAGCTTGAGATGGACGAAACCGCGCAGATCTACGCCGCTCCAGAGCCGTTTTCGACCGGGAAATTGGTCCTCGTCATCTGGCACAGTTGTTGCGTCGCATAAATCAACGCTGGCCGAAGCCGGCTATAAAGGGGGATACCATGCTGGACTTGCGTACGCTTTCAAGGCGCGGATTTTTGAACATGAGTGCCGCTGGCGCCGCCTCGCTGATGCTGCCGACAGGCTTTGCCCGCCAGGCATTGGCCGCCTCGGCATTTCCCCCGATCAAGGAAGAAGACGCTGTCGTCGGTTTCGGCCATGTCGGCCCGATCTCCGACGAGGGATGGACCTGGTCCCACCATCAGGGTCTGCTGGCCGTCAAGAAGGCCTATCCCAAACTCAAGAAGGTTCTCGAGGTCGAGAACATTC
Source organism: Rhizobium rhododendri (assembly GCF_007000325.2). Taxonomy (GTDB): domain Bacteria; phylum Pseudomonadota; class Alphaproteobacteria; order Rhizobiales; family Rhizobiaceae; genus Rhizobium; species Rhizobium rhododendri. The sequence goes on from NZ_CP117268.1 coordinate 1,470,589, forward strand.
CCTACTCGGCCGACGCCACACGCACCTATCGCCAGTTCGTCAGCGAGGGCGCCAACATCATCTTCGATACGTCGTCCAACGGCGATTTCCTGCATGAGGTGGTCAAGCGCGCCACCGACGTCGCCTTCATGGAATGCGACGGCCGCGTGACGATGGACAATCTCGGCTGGTATTACCTCGCTCACTGGTATCCGACTTATGTGATCGGTGTGGCCGCCGGCCATCTGTCTAAAACCGGCAAGCTCGGCTACATCGCCTCTTTCCCGGTCGCTTCCGTCTATGCATCGACCAACGCGTTCCTGATGGGCGCTCGCAGCGTCAACCCGAACGCCGTGTTGCAGACGATCGTCATCAACTCGTGGTTCGACCCGCAGGCAGCGACGCAGGCCGGCACGGCATTGATCGACAACGGCTGCGACTTCCTCTTCGGCATCATGGACGAAGCCGGATATCTCCAGGTCGCGGAAAAGCGTGGCGTCTGGGCGGCGATGTGGAACACCGACATCCGCCGCTACGGCCCGAACTCCTATGTCTCGTCCGTGCTGATCGACTTCACCAAATTCTATGTCGACCAGGTCGGCAAGCGTCTCGCCGGCACCTGGACGCCGACCGAGCAGCTGTTTGCTATGGGTGCTGGCGTCGATCGCGACAAATGGGGCGAAAAGGTTCCGACCGACGTCGCGGCGGCGGCCGACGCAGTCCGCCAGAAGATGGTTGGCGGCTGGTCGCCGTTTACCGGAGAGATCAAGGATGCAAGCGGAAAGGTACGGGTTGCTGCCGGCCAGACGATGACCGACCTGGAACTCTACAACTGGGACTGGTCGGTCGAGGGCGTCTCGGGCCTTTCCGGCTGATCCCGGTCGACGACCGCCAATCCGGGACCCGGCCTTGCGGCCGGGTTCGCTGCTTCCCTTCCGGTGCATAATTGATGACTGAAAACGCGATCCGTTTCAAAGCTCCTGCCGGTGCGCCGCCTTTGGTCCAGCTGAAGGGTATCGCCAAGTATTTTCCAGGCGTCGTCGCCAACGAGAATGTCGACCTCGATGTCATGCCCGGTGAGATCCACGCCCTCTTGGGCGAAAACGGCGCCGGCAAGTCGACCCTGATGAACATCCTGACCGGTATCTACCAGCCAGACGCGGGCGAAATTATTATCGACGGCTACGCCAAGCAGTTCGCCACCCCGCTGCAGGCCATCGCTGCGGGCATCGGCATGGTGCATCAGCATTTCAAGCTCGTGCAGGCGTTCACTGTTGCCGAAAACATCCATCTCGGCTGGTCTGAGACACCCCGCCGTGCCTCGGCGCCTGTTCTGGAAGCCCGGACTGAGGCGCTTGCCGAAAAATTCAATCTCCAGACCCGACCGGGCGCGCGGGTGAGCGACCTGTCGACGGGTGAGCAGCAGCGCGTCGAAATCCTGCGCGTGCTTGCCCGCCAGGCGCGCGTGCTGATCCTCGACGAGCCGACGGCAGTGCTGACTCCTGCCGAAGCCCGCGAGCTCTTCAAGGCCTTGCGCAACTTCGTCGCCAGCGGCAATGCCGTCATCTTCATCAGCCATAAGCTCGACGAGGTGCTGGAAATCTCCGATCGCATCAGCATCCTGCGCGGCGGCCGCAAGATGGCGACGGTCGAGGCGGCCGAGTGCAATCCGCGCATGCTTGCAAAGCTCATGGTCGGTCGCGATATCGTGCTTGCCGACATGCGCCAGCGCTCGCCGACCGCGGCTGCCATGTCGGCGACACCGGCGCTCAGCCTTGAGCACGTCTCGGCTTCGGGCGACAACGGCAATCAGGCATTGTTCGATGTCTCGCTCGACGTCCGGGCCGGCGAGATCGTCGGCATTGCGGGCGTCGCTGGCAATGGGCAGCGCGAGTTTAGCCAGGTGCTGACAGGCATTCGCCCGCTCAGCGCAGGCCGCATCCTGATCGATGGCAGCACGGTGGAGAATGGCAATGCGGCATTTTTTGCAGATAGTGGCATCGGCCACATTCCGGAAGACCGACTGCACAGCGGCCTGGCGCCGGCGCTGAGCATCACCGTCAATGCTGTCATGCGCGAATACAAGACACCGCGGATCTCGGCAGGAGGCATCTACCGCCTGGCCTCGGCAGCGGCGCTGGCCAAGGAAATTGCCGCCGCTGCCGAGGTGGCCATTCCGGATTTCGCCATGCCGGTCCGCAACCTGTCGGGCGGCAACCAGCAGCGGCTGGTGGCGCGTCGCGAAATGCGGATCGCCCACCGCGTGCTAGTGGCCGCCTATCCCAGCCGCGGCCTCGACGTCGGCGCCATCAACACGATGCTGCGCTATATCGTCGAGCTGCGCGACGCCGGCGCCGGTATCATCCTCATTTCCGAAGAACTTGAGGAACTGTTGAACGTCTCAGACCGGATCGCCGTTCTCTATGAAGGCCGGATCATGGGCATCGTCGATACCGACAACGCCGACCTCGACGAGATCGGCCTGCTCATGGGCGGCCGCGCACCAACCCACGAGGCCGCCTGAGATGGCTGCATCACTTCGCCTTCAGCGTCTGCCGTCCGCGTCGCCCGTCATAGCCCTTGCGGCGCGCGCCGCAGCCATTGTCATTGCCCTCGTCTTTGCCGGTATCGTCCTGTCGCTCACCGGGGCCGATCCTCTCAATCTCGGCCTGCAGGTGCTGAGCGCCAGCTTCGGATCGAGTTTTGGATTGGAGGATCTGGCGCTGCTGCTCATTCCCCTGATCCTCACCGGGCTGTCGGTCGCTGTCGCTCAGCAGATCGGCGCCTGGAATATCGGGGCGGAAGGCCAGTTCTACGCGGGGGCCTTCGGTGCCGCCGCTGTCGGTCTCTTCGTGCCAGGACCGCCGGTCATCATCCTGCCGATGATGTTCGTCGCCGGACTTGTCGGCGGCGCCGCCTGGATCCTCGTGCCGACGCTTGCGCGCGCCTATGCCGGTGTCAACGAGCTGATCACGACGCTACTGCTCAATTTCGTCGCGATCCTGCTCGTCTACTATGTCTCGACGAACGCCTGGCGCGACAAGATGGCGAATTCCGCCACCAAACGACTTTCCGCTGAAATCCCGGACTTCTGGGGCTCAGTCCACTGGGGCCTGCCGATTGCCGTGATCGTCGCGCTGGCCGTCGCGGCCTTGCTGGCGTTCTCGCGCTGGGGCTATGAAGTGCGCCTCGTCGGCTCGAACCCATCGGCGGCGCGCTATGCGGGCATGCCGGTCCGCAGGCACCTGATTACCGTCATGCTGCTCTCCGGTGCCATCGCCGGTCTCGCCGGCATGTTGGAGATCGCTGGCACGGTTCATCGCCTGCAAGGCGGCATCTCCAACAATTACGGCTATCTCGGTATCATGGTCGCGGTTCTCGCCCGCAGTTCGGCCATCGGCGTCATTTTTTCCGCAGCGCTGATGGCCTTCATCCTCAATTCCGGAATCATCCTGCAGACGCAGGGGCTGACGACGTCGACCGTGCTGGCAATCACCGGATTGATCCTGTTTCTGACCGCGATCGGCGACGAACTCGCCCATTACCGCATCGCCCGCGACAAGGCTTGAGGAGACAGAGCATGGACCTTCTGACCGGGCTTTTCACCACGGCGTTTCTTGCCGGCGGCGTGCTGGCGCTAGCCGCCCTCGGCGAGGTGCTGGCGGAACGCGTCGGCGTCGTCAATCTCGGTGTCGAAGGCCTGATGGCCATGGGGGCGCTGACGGCAATTGCCACCGTCGCGTCATTCCCGTCGCCAACGGTCGGTTTTCTCGCGGCGCTCGGCGTCGGCGCTGTCTTCGGCATGATGTTCGCGTTTGCCACTGTGATCCTCAGGGCAAATCAGGTGCTCTGCGGCCTTGCCTTGACACTGATGGGCAATGGTCTCGCCTCCACGATCGGCCGCGCCTATTCCGGCATGCCCGCCCGTGCGGTGTTTGCCGGTATCGAGGTACCGCTTCTCAGTAGCATCCCGATCTTCGGGAAGGCCTTCTTTTCGCAGAACATCCTCGTCTATCTCATCTATATCATCCTGCCGGTCGGGCTCAGCTACCTTATGTTCCGGACCCGCCACGGCCTCAACATGCGGGCTGTCGGCGAAAATCCGGCTGCGGCAGATGCTGCGGGCATTTCCGTCAATCTCATCCGCTTCGTCTACGTGACGGCCGGCTCTGCACTGGCGGCCGGTTCCGGTGCCTATCTGACGCTGACCTTCGTGCCCTCGTGGTCAGATGGCGTCGTCGCCGGTCGCGGCTGGATTGCCGTCGCACTGGTAATCTTTGCCGGCTACCGGCCGATCCCAGCCGTCCTGTCCGGGCTCCTGTTCGGCTTCATCACGGCACTCGGCTTCGTCGGCCAGGCGCGTGGCTGGCCGATTGCGCCGGCCTTTCTGTCGATGCTGCCCTATCTCGGCACCATGGCCTTCATCATCGTGCCGGTGCTCACCTGGCAGCGGATGCGCCGGATCATGGCGGCACCGGCGGCTATCGGCGTGCCCTATTACAGGGATGTGCGCTGATGCAGGAGGCATGCGCCACGCGGGTATTTGTCGATTTAGCGATGGACCAATGGCACGGAGATCATCAAGATGAGGCGGCAGGCAGTCGATCGAGAAACGGGAGCGCTCCATGAGCAGATGTTCGGACCAGGCAGCCCTTGATCAATGGTATCCGCTCGATACGGAGACGGAGATTCCCTTCGGGTCATCGTCGAGCCGCCTGCTTGGCAGCGATCTTGTGGTAACGAGAGAGACGGACGGTTCAATCGCGGTTACGGCAGAAGAGGGTGCTCTTCAGATCATCAAACGCTTCGGCCTTGTCTGGACGACGTTGGGGCAACCGGCCGGCGGCCTCTTTGCGCTGCCGGAGGCTGACGAGGAAGACCGTCGTGTCGTCAACTGCGGTTCCGTGATGGTTCGCGCATCCGGGCTACGGATTGTCGAGAACTTTCTCGACATGGCGCATTTTCCGTTCGTGCACACCGACATTCTGGGCGCCGAGCCCCACACCGAAGTCATGCACTACAATGCCGAGATCCGCCGGGATGTCGACGAGGTCTGGGCAACGAACTGCCAATTCTTCCAGCCGCAGGCCGCCCTATCCGCTACTGGCGGCATCATGACCGACTATATCTACCGCGTCATGACCCCGTTTGCGACGCTGCTCTACAAGACATGCCCGAACGCGGCCAACCGATGGGATGTCATATGCCTGTTTGTCCAGCCGCTCGATCCCGGCCGCTGCCGCGCCCATCCCGTCATGTTCCTGATCGACGATGTCTCGACGACCACCGAGCTGGTGCATTTCCAGCAGCTGATCTTCCTGCAGGACCGCATCATTCTCGAAAACCAGCGCCCGGTGCTGTTGCCGATGGAGGCGCGCTCGGAGATCCCGACGCGGGCCGATGCCAGCTCCATCGCCTATCGTCGCTGGCTGAAGGAGAAGGGCATCACCTACGGCACTTCCGCGATGGCAGCGTAGCGGATACCCCATGGATCTTTGCAACCGGACACTGAGCGCCAGCGGCTTTCACACGCCGGAACGCGGCACCATCGATATCCTGCAGGACGTCTTGATCGACATCGACGGTGACGGCCGGATCGAAGCCATAGTCCGGCCAGGCGAACCCAGTTATGACGAAATTCGCCGGGTCCGCGAGACCGACGGGCGGCTCGTCACCCTTTCCCGCACCGCCTACCTCCTGCCGGGCTTCGTCGACCTGCACGTACATGCGCCGCAATACCCGCAACTGGGAAGCGCGCTCGACGTGCCGCTCGAGGTCTGGTTGCAGACCTATACCTTCCCGCTCGAGGCCCGCTACCAGAACCTGGCCTTTGCAAGGCGTAGCTACGGACTGCTGGTCGACGACCTGCTGGCGAACGGCACGACCACCGCCCTCTATTTCGCGACAGTCCACCAGGAGGCGACGCGCCTGCTGGTGGATCTCTGCCTCGAGAAAGGCCAGCGGGCATTGATCGGCAAAGTCGCAATGGACAATGCCGACGAGTGCCCGGACTATTATCGCGACGCATCGACCGAGGCGGCTTTGGAGGGCACGCGGGCGCTGGTGGACCATATCCGCAGCCATCCGGACAATGGCGCCGATCGCGTTCTGCCGGTGGTGACGCCACGCTTCATTCCGTCCTGCACGGATGCGACGCTCGAGGGGCTCGGTGCCATCGCCAGTGAATGCGGTTGCCATGTCCAGACCCATTGTTCGGAGAGCGACTGGGCGCATGGCTACGTGCTCGACCGCTACGGGTCTACCGACACCGACATGCTCGACCGGTTCGGACTGCTCGGGCGCAAGACGGTTCTCGCCCATGCCAATTTCCTGACGGCCGACGACATCGAAACAATCCGCGTCCGCAAGGCCGCCATCGCCCATTGCCCTCTGTCCAACGCCTATTTCGCCAACGCCGTCTTCCCACTCCTGGCAGCGCTCGAAAAAGGCGTTCATGTTGGCTTGGGCACCGATATTTCCGGCGGTCCGAGCGCGTCGATGCTTGAAAATTGCCGAGGCGCCGTCCTTGCCTCGCGCATGTTGCAGAGCGGTGTGGATCCGACACTGGCTGCGGGTGTCCGATCGACCTTCGGTCCCGCACAGATCGATTTTCGCGATGCATTCTACATCGCGACCACAGGGGGTGGGGTGGCCCTCGACCTGCCCATCGGCCAGTTCACGCCCGGCTACAAATTCGACGCCGTCGTCATCGATGTCGAGGCCGAAGGCGGGACGGTGCGCCTTTGGGACGAGTTCGACCACGGTGAGCAGATCCTCCAGAAGATCATCTACACGGCCTCACGGGCAAACGTCTCGGCCGTGTGGGTCGACGGGTTGGACAGGCTGACCGCTGGGTGATCAGCCAGCGGCTCGCCCTACGGGCGCTGCGCGCCGTTTGTCGTGAGATAGACGGCGTAGACAGAGGTCGTCGCTGTTATGAAGAGGCGGTTGCGGCGTGGTCCGCCGAAGGTGAGGTTGGCAACGGTTTGCGGCACCTTGATCTTGCCGAACAAGACACCCTCTGGCGAGAAGCAATGCACACCGTCCGCAGCACTCGACCAAAGGTTGCCCTGGTTATCGAACCGGATGCCATCCGGTATGCCTGCATCGATGTGGCAGAACACCTTCGGGTTCGCAAGGCTGCGGCCGTCGACGACGTCGAAGACCCGGATGTGGCGTGGCGCTGACGGCTCGTGGCTGGCCCCGCTATCGGCAATGTAGAGCTTTGTCTCATCCGGCGAAAAGGCGAGCCCATTTGGCTGCAGGAAGTCGCTGACCACAGCGGTGAGATCGCCGGTTTCGGGATCCAGCCGAAAGACGTTGCGCTGGCCCTGCTCTGGATCGGACTTGTAGCCCTCGTAGTCCGACAGGATCCCGTAGGTCGGGTCGGTGAACCAGATCGTCCCGTCCGAGCGGACGATCACATCGTTGGGGGAGTTCAGGCGTCTGCCTTCGAAGCTGTGGGCAAGAACAGTGATGCTGCCATCCACCTCCGTGCGAGTGACGCGGCGTGTGCCGTGCTCGCAGGAGATCAGCCGGCCCTCTCGGTCGCGCGTATTTCCGTTGCTGAAGTTCGAAGCGTGACGGAAAACCGAGACGCCGCCATCCGGCACCCAGCGCATCATCTTCTGGTTCGGAATATCGCTCCACAGAAGATGTTGCGCATCGTCGAACCAGACCGGGCCTTCCGCCCAGCGGCAACCACTGTAGAGCTCTTCCAGCCGGGCACTGCCGACAAACAGCGCCGTAAAGCGTGGGTCGTGAACTTCGAATGGGGATGCGTCGGTCATGAGGATATTCCGCGTTCAGTGATTTCGAAGACTGCGTCCACCGGCGACGACGATGACGCCGATGATGATGAGACCGGTCATGACGAGGCGGATGCCCGCGCCAAAGCCGTAGGTGTTGAGCATGGAGACGACGAGGAACATGAACAGCGACGCGCCCCATATGCCGGCGACATTGCTGTCCCCACCGGCAACCGCCGTGCCGCCGATGACGACGACGGCAATCGACATCAAAAGATATTCCTGGCCCATGTTGAGCGCGGCACCGCCGGAGAAGCTCGCCAGCAGATAGCCGCAGACGGCGGCGAGCACGGCACAGAGCACGTAGGTTGTCAGCCGGACGCCATCGACCGGTATGCCGGCCATGCGCGCAGCATTGATGCTCTGGCCGATTGCGGCGGCCCAGCGCCCATAGACGGTTCTTTGCAGCAGCACATAAGCGAGGAGCGATAGAACGAGCGCCAGGAGCGCGACGTTCGGCAGGCCCAGCGTCGTTCCTGTCGAAAAGCTTGCCAGCGCCTCCGGCGGTTTGATCCGCAGGCCGCGGTTCGTCCAGATGGCGGTCGACTGCACGATGAAGCTCATTGACAGGGTGGCGATGATTGGCGGGATCCTTAGGAGCTTGATCAGCGCGTAATTGCCGAGCCCCACTGCTAGGCCGACGGCGACAGCCACCAGCAGGCCCATGGCGATCAGCGCGTTTTCGCCCGCCATGAATTTCAGCGCGACTGTGCCCGACAGCGTCATCGTTGCGGGCACGCACAGATCGATATTGCCCGGGCCGAGGGTGATGACGAACATCTGACCGACGCCGACCACGATCGAGAACGCGGCGAAGGTCAGCGCTGCCTGGCTGAGACCCAATGTGCTGGCGCCGCCGGTAAACAGGATGGTGACGAACCAGACGACGAAGGCAGCGACGAAGGACCAGATCCATGGCTTGCGCATGAGCGAGGTGAGGATTGTCATGCGCGCTTCTCCCTTTTTTCCATGCGGTTGAGCAGCAGTCGCAGCCCGAGCACGACGATAAGGATCGCCCCCTGCGCGCCGATCTGCCAATCCGACGAAATGCGCAGGAACGACAGGAACGAGCCCGCAAGTGTCAAGGTCAGCGCGCCGATGACTGCACCGATGGGCGAAACGCGGCCGCCGACGAACTCGCCGCCGCCGAGAATGACACCGGCAATCGACAACAGCGTGTAGCGCAACGCAATGTTGGCATCGGCCGACGTCGTCAGGCCGACAAGGGCAATTCCGGCCAGAATGGCGAAAAAGGCGGCCAGCGCATAGGTCGCTGCCCTTGCCGCTAGGATCGACCAGCCGGCGCGCTCGACAGAACGTGCGTTGCCGCCGACGCCGCGCAGGATGACGCCGAACGAGGAGCGCATAATGAGGAAATGCGAGAACAGCGCGATGATGACGCTGGCGACGATGGCCATCGGCACCAGCGGCGGCTTTGACGTCATAACCGCCCTCGCCCAGTCCGGCGCATGCCCTCCCGGTGCCGGCAGCAGCAGGATGGCCAGTCCGCTCCAGACGAAGCTCATGCCGAGCGTGACGACGATGGATGGCAGGTCGCGGATGTGGATGAGCACGCCGAGACCGGCATAGACAGCGACGGCGGCCAGCAGAATGGCGATGCCCAGTGCCGGATCGGATTGCAGGAAGGTCGCCGTGACGCAGGCGATGAAGCTGACGAACGAGCCCATGGAGAGATCGAGATCGTTGACGGTCATGACCAGCATCTGGGCGATTGTCGCGAGTGCAATCGGAACCGCCAGATTGAACAGCAGGTTCAGGCCGATGTAGCTCATCGCACGTGGCTGCAGATAGAAGACTGAAATGAGCAGGATTGTCAGCGACAGGGCGGGAATGACGAGGCGGATGGTATCCGAAGACAGGCGAAGCTTCATGCCGCCACTCCCGTGAAGGACGCTGACAGAATGTTTTCCTCGGTCACTTCGGGGCCGACGAGTTCGCGGACGATGACGCCTTCGTTAAAAACGAAAACGCGGTCGCAAAGACTGACCTCTTCCATCTCCGTCGAATACCACACGAAGGTCCGTCCCTTGGCCGCTTCAGCCCTGATGATGGCGTAGACTTCCTGCTTGGTGCCGACATCGACACCGCGCATCGGATCGTCCATGAGCACGACGGGCGCAGTCGTTGCCAGCGCGCGGGCGAAAAGCACCTTCTGCTGGTTGCCGCCTGAGAGCGACAGAATGCGATTGTCCATGTCCTTGGTGCGGATCTCGATCCTTTCCTTCCACGACATGCCGAGCGTCTCTTCCTTAGCGTCTCGCAGCATTCCGCCCGGAGACAGGTCGTTGAGATTGGCAATGGTGAGGTTCTTCAGAATGCTCCATAGCGGAAAGACACCGTTGAGAGCGCGGTCGCCGGCAACGAAGGTCACCTCGGCATCGCGCCGCCGCATCCAGTTGCCGGTGCGCGCCAGATAAAGCTCGAGGAGGATATCCGTCTGTCCATGGCCCCCGAGCCCTGCCAGTCCGACGAGTTCGCCCGGGAACGCGCTGAACGGCAATCCCTTGCCTTTGCGTGGGGGAGCTGACAGCAGAGGCGGGGCTTGGTGTGCCCGGGCGCGCGCCGGCGCGGCGTCGCGTGCCTTGACGACACTGCCCATGACGGCCACCAGGCTGTGATGATCGAATGCAGCGGACGGTTTCTCGGCGACGACCTTGCCGTCCTTCATGACGATGACCCGGTCGGTTGCCGACAGGATTTCACCGAGGATATGGGAGATCAGGATGATCGACCCGCCGTTTTTCACGAAGACACGCACATAGGCGAGCAATTGCGCCGCAAGGCTTGCGTCCAGTGACGAGGTGGGCTCATCGAGGATCACCAGCTTGACCGGAGTGGAGATAGTGGAGAATGCCGTGGCGATCTCGACCATCTGCCGTTCGGCAATCGAGAGGTCGCCGATGGTGGCTTCCGGCTTGATGCCATGGCCTGGGAAAATCGCATCCAGAGACTGGCCGATGATGGCGGCGGCACGCCTGCGCCAACCCCAGCCGGTCAAGCCGCGATGCATGACGCGGGTGTTCTCGATGACGGTCAGGTTGGGACAAAGCGACAATTCCTGGAAAACGCATCGCACGCCGTGGCTTCGCGCGGCAGCGATACCGTAGCGCTCGATCTTCTCGCCACCGCAACTGACGCTACCGGAATGCAGTGTCAGCCCGCCGTTGATGATGTTGACGATTGTCGATTTCCCCGCGCCGTTGTGACCGACGAGGCCGACGCATTCGCCGGCGGCAATACGGATGGTTACGCCGTCCAGCGCCTTGACTGCGCCGAAATGCACCTTGGCGTCGCTCACCTCAACGACGGCCGGGCCGTGCGTTTTCACGTCCATGACTGGATCTCCCTCTGAAGGACCGACCGCCCGAGGCCAATCGGGCGGCGCAAGGCGGTGGGAGGATGGGTTTTACTTGCTGTCAGCGATGACTTTCTGCGTATCGGCCAGCGAGTACTCGACATTGGCGACACCCCCCGAGGGGGTGGTCGCAAGGTTGGCCTCGAGATTGTCCTGGTTGATTGTCAGGAACGGCACCACCAGGTCCTTCTTCACGGTCTTTCCGTCGAGGATCTGTTGCGCGACCCAGAAGGCCAGCGTCGAAACGCCGGGAGCGATGGACACCGACATGGTTTCGTACTTGGTGGCGTCCTTCTGCTTCTTCCACCAGAGGAGTTCATCCTGGCGATTGCCCATGACGATGGTCGGGATGGGACGTTTTGCCGCCTCGAAGGCCTGGGCCGCGCCATAACCGTCGCCACCCTGGGTCACGACGGCTGCCACTTCCGGCAGGCTCGGCAGGATGCCGGCAACGGCCTTCTGCGCAACATCCTGCGCCCAGTCACCGTGAACGGAGCCGACGATCTTGAACTGCGGAAATTTGGCGACGCCCGCATGGATACCGGCGGAGATTTCATCGTCGACGGAGACGCCGGCGAGGCCGCGGATCTCAAGCAGGTTACCACCGGCGGGGATCTTCTTGGCGAGGTAGTCGACCTGGCTTTCGCCCATGCCCTTGAAGTCGACGGCGATGCGCCAGGCACAGGGTTCGGTCACGATGCCGTCGAACGAGACGACGACGATGCCGGCATCGCAGGCCTCTTTGATGGCGCCATTCAGCGCCGTCGGCGACGCCGCATCGATGACGATGGCGTTGTAACCCTGAAGGATCATGTTCTGGATCTGGGCTGCCTGCTCGGTCGCCTGGTTTTCAGACGTGGTGAATGGGTCTGCGGCAGCGACGACGCCGGACTTGACGGCTTCGCCGGTGACCTTTTCCCAGCTGGTCAGCATGGCCTGGCGCCACGAGTTTCCGGCGTAGTTGTTGGACAGCGCAATCTTCTTGGCGGACGTGTCGGCCATGGCAGCTGCGGGCAGCGCCACGCAGGCAAGCGTCACCGACGTCAGAAGCAGATTTCTGAAATTCATTGTCTCTCTCCCTGTTGACCCGAAATCCCCTCCCGGGCGGATAGTTTGTGTCAAACGTCGAGTTCCTCCTCTCGACCCCATCAGGATGTTATAGATTGGCGGGGTTGTATAGTAACAATGCGGCATTGCATTTGCGGCAATTCCTGTAATTGCTGCGGGATCCTGCAGGACGGGGTGCCACCACCTGGCGCTTACTGGGCAGAACGGACTGAGCCGCGACCTGGGAGGGAACGGCTGGAGGAGGAACCATGCTCAAGTTGGCGCCCTCGGCGCTTCTCGACCATTATCTCGGAATTTCCCGCGTGCTGGCGGGACAGCTGGAGTTCCGCTCTGCCATTCGCGCGGTGGCAGCGGAGATCTCCCATATCATTCCCCACGATCATCTGGACGTCTGCATCATCATGCATGGCGGCAAGTATCACACCGCCTACGAGACCGGCATTGAAACCGCATGGGGCAACAACCCGCCGGCGCTGGTGTCGGGAAGCCCCATCCGCAGCCTTCTCTGGGGCGAGGTCGGCTACCTCCTGACCGACGATGCCTGCGTCGATCCGCGCTTCAACTTCGACGGTGCCTTCGTGCGCCCAATCTTCGACCAAGCCCTGCGCAGCCGCCTGCATGTTCCGCTCAAGGTCGAAGGTGACGTGATCGGCGCGCTCAGCTGCTCGGCGCACGCCGTTGCACTTTATGGCCTCGACGACGTGGCCAATGCGCGGTCGATCGCAGACCTGCTGTCGCCCTATTTCTTCGCCTTGCGCGCCGCCGAGCAGGCCCAGCAATGGGCGATCGTCGAGGCGGAAGCGCGAGCCCGCGAAGAGGGCCTGCGGCTCGGCGCGCTCAAGTTGACCGAGGCGCTGGAACTGGAGCGCCAGCGGATCGGCATGGATCTTCACGACCAGACATTGGCGGACCTGACCCGACTGTCGCGGCGCCTGGAGAGGTTGACCCACGAGCAGAAGATCTCCGGCGAGGCGCTGGAGCCGCTGGCCCGCAGTCTGCAGCATTGCATGCAGGACCTTCGCCAGATCATCGAGGAGGCCAAGCCCTCCGTGCTGCAGCTGTTCGGTTTTGCGCAGGCAGTCGAAAACGAGCTGGATCGTTCGATCCGGGATAGCGGGTTGTCAATAGCCCAAAAGCTCGTCGACAACACCGGCGGGGTAATCGACAGACTGGAGCCGACGGTTAGCATAGCGCTGTTCAGGATCGTGCAGGAAGCCATCAACAATGCTGTGCGTCACGCGCAGGCCGACCACATCACCGTAACGCTGACGGGCCGGGCGGACGGCATTTCCATCGAGGTACGCGATGACGGCATCGGTATCGACAGGCCGGGCCGCCGCCGTGGCGCCGGCATCGACAATATGCAGACGCGCGCGCAGCTGATTTCCGCTGGATTTTCCGTCGGCGACGGGCGCCAAGCCCGCGGCTCCGTCGTGTCCATCCACCTGCCCATCGCAGAACAGCCGTCCCCTCGTGACGGCAAATCGAGGCTGCACGCATGAAAGTTCTGATTGTCGAGGACGATCCCCTGCATCGCTCCTATCTCCACGAGGCAATCGGCGCCTCCCTGCCGGAATGCGAAACAATCCTGGAGGCGCAGAACGGCAAGGAGGGCGAGAAGCTGGCGCGGGAAAACAAATCCGCCCATGTCGTCATGGATTTGCAAATGAACAACCGCAACGGCATCGAAGCCGCGCGAACGATCTGGAACGAGCGACCGGACACGCGCATCCTCTTTTGGTCGAACTATTCCGACGAGGCCTATGTGCGCGGCGTATCGCGTATCGTGCCGGATGGAGCCGCCTATGGCTACGTTCTCAAGTCGGCCTCCGACGAACGTCTGAGGCTGGCGTTGCGCAGCATCTTCATCGAGGCGCAATGCGTCATCGACCGCGAGGTTCGCGGCATGCAGCAGAAGAGCCTCGGCCAAGCAAAGGGGTTCAGCGATACGGAATACGAGATCCTGGTGGACATAGCTTTGGGGCTGACCGACCGCACGATCGCCCGCCGGCGAAACCTATCGCTGCGCAGCGTCCAGAACAGGCTGCAGCAACTCTACGAAAAGCTTGAGGTTTACCAAAATTCCGCCGAGGATCATGAGGACGGTCGCTTCAATCTGAGGGCCAGGGCGGTGACCGTCGCAATGTTGCGCAAATTGTTGAACTACAGTGCCCTGGAGCGCGCAGAGACGGAACTCTCCGAATGGCTTGCCTCCCTGTGAGCCGCGCCGGAGTGAACATCTGAGCGACTGGCAATTCCCGATGGCCTCGCGCCGTAAAAGTCTGAAGACAAGGAGTTATAAAATGGCAAAGGAAATTTTCTGCAGCTTCGGCATCGATGTCGATGCGGTCGCCGGCTGGCTCGGCTCCTACGGGGGCGAGGATTCGCCGGACGATATTTCGCGCGGGCTTTTCGCCGGTGAAGTTGGCAGCCCACGGCTTGTGAAGCTGTTCGACCGGTTCGGCATCAAGACGACCTGGTTCATTCCCGGCCATTCCATCGAAACCTTTCCAGAGCAGATGAAGGCCGTCGCGGATGCCGGCCACGAGATCGGCATCCACGGCTACACCCATGAAAATCCGATCGCCATGACGCGCGAGCAGGAGGTCGAGGTGCTCGACCACTGCATCGATCTCGTTACCAAGCTCTCCGGCAAGCGACCGACCGGCTATGTCGCACCATGGTGGGAATTCTCCAACGTCACCAACGAATTGCTGCTGGAGCGCGGTATCAAGTATGACCACTCCCTGATGCACAACGACTTTACACCCTATCGCGTCCGCGTCGGCGACAGCTGGACGAAGATCGATTACTCGAAGAAGCCGTCGGAGTGGATGGTACCATTGAAGCGCGGCCAGGAAACCGACCTCATCGAGATCCCCGCCTCCTGGTATCTCGACGACCTGCCGCCGATGATGTTCATCAAGAAGTCGCCCAACAGCCACGGCTTCGTCAACCCGCACGACATCGAGCAAATGTGGCGCGACCAGTTCGACTGGGTCTACCGCGAGATGGACTATGCGGTCTTTCCGATCACCATTCACCCCGATGTCGCCGGGCGCCCTCAGGTGCTGATGATGCTGGAGCGCCTGTTTGCCCATATGAGCAAGCACCCCGGCGTCAAATTCGTCACCATGAACGAGATCGCCGACGATTTCGCGGCCCGCTTTCCGCGCAAATCCTAGAAGGCGGACAGATCGATGTGCTCGCTTTGCGGCATTCTCGGGGGCAACGAGCATTGGGCCGATGCCATTGCCCGTCCCGGCGTCTACACGCGCAACACCGAGCGCATCGATCGGCGGCGGGAAAGGGCGGCGCGCGTGCGCATCGCCAACCGCGTGCTGGCGGCCTTCGGCCTTTCCCTCTCGGACTGGCAGGGCACATCGTTTCTGCTGTCCACCCGGACCGGCAAAACCGAGATCATCGAGGATCTCGGCCATTTGTGGCCGGCAGCCGAGACGCTGGCGGGCAGGCCGCTCGATCCGCTGGCGCTACCGTTGCTCGACAGGCTGGAGGCGGAGGCGAATGGCTGATGATTACCCCGCCTTCACGCCGGTCAATCTCCTGACCGGCTTTCTGGGCTCGGGCAAGACCACACTGCTTCGCCGTATGCTGGGGGATCCGGCCATGGCCAACACCGCCGTTTTGATCAACGAATTCGGCGAAATCGGCCTTGATCATCACCTGCTCGAGCGGATCGACGAGACCATGGTGCTGCTGCAATCGGGCTGTCTCTGCTGCACCGTGCGCGGCGAACTGGCCGAGGCACTGCGCGACCTCCACGCCAAGCGAGACGAGGGCCTCGTGCCCGCCTTCGACCGCGTCGTCATCGAAAGCACCGGCCTTGCCGATCCCTTTCCCGTATTGTCGACTCTGAAGGCCGACCCGGTTCTGCGCCATCACTTCAAGGCAGCGACCACCATCGCAACGGTCGATGCCGTTAACGCGATTGTGCAGCGCAGCCGTGCGGAATTCGCGCGCCAAGTGTCGGTTGCCGACCGTATCGTGCTCACCAAGACCGACCTTTCATCACTGTCACAGGAAGACAGTGCGGTTGCGGCCATCCGCGCGCTCAATCCGGATGCGACGATCCTGCGCGGCGCTGGTGACGATCTCGATCTACGACGTCTGCTGGTCGATGATGCCAGCGGAGAGATGAGCCTGTTCCGCTGCGACGAGCCGCTGGTCGGCGATGGTTCGATCCACACGGGAAAGATCCAATCCTTCGTTCTTAAGGCAGAGACCGCAGTCGATTGGACCGCCTTCGGCATATGGCTGACGATGCTGCTCAATCGCCATGGGGACAGGATCCTCCGGGTAAAAGGAATCCTCAATGTCGCCGGCGAGCCCCGGCCCGTCGCCATCCACGGCGTCCAGTATCTCGTGCATCCGCCAACACATATGCAGGCCTGGCCCTCGCAGGACCGTCATTCGGCCGTTGTCTTCATCGTCGACGGCATCGACCCTTCTCTGATCGTTCGATCCTTCCAAGCTTTCAATGCACTCGGCTGACGCCTGATCGTCTCGCCTGCCCATATAATCGTCATCTGCCACCGAAACTGTGTGCAGTTTTGAGTGCTGATCCAAATAACCCTGAGATTTCAACTCCAGAGAACTGGCACGGAGTTTGCTTGTCTTATTTCAGAGTTGGTGGCTAGGGTTCCGGCGCTTTCATGGCGTGCTGGTCCGAGAGCTACCACCGGTCGGGAGAGAAATCCCGCCGGGTGCACGGCGGGAGAAAAGCCCGGGAGACCTCGTTAGCCAAGGGATTGGCTGCGTGAGTCTGTGCCAATCCCTTTTTGAGTTACAGCAAAAGGGGAATTGTCATGCAGAGCATTTCGAAAGCATTTTCCGTCGCGGCCTTGGCTGCCTCTCTGGCCATCGGCCTTGCACAGGGTGCGGCTGCCGCTCCGAAAACAGAATTCAAGGTCGCCTGGTCGATCTATGTCGGCTGGATGCCGTGGGGCTATGCGGCAGATCACGGCATTGTCAAGAAATGGGCCGACAAATACCGCATCAAGATCGATGTCACGCAGTTCAACGACTATGTCGAATCGATGAACCAGTACACCGCAGGCGCCTTCGATGCGGTCACCCTCACCAATATGGACGGCCTGTCGATCCCGGCCGCCGGCGGCGTGGACACTACGGCTGTCATCGTCGGCGACTTCTCCAACGGCAATGACGCGGTTATCCTCAAAGGCAAGGACAAGCTCGCCGACATCAAGGGGCAGCCCGTCAATCTCGTCCAGTACTCGGTCTCCGAATATCTGCTGGCTCGCGCATTGCAGAGCCTCAACCTGACGGAAGCGGACATCAAGGTCGTCAACACCTCCGACGCCGATATGGTTGCCGCCTACAAGACAGCCGACGTCTCGGCAGTTGTCACCTGGAACCCACTGGTCTCGACCATTCTCGAAGACCCGACGGCCAAGAAGGTTTTCGACAGCTCGCAGATCCCGGGCGAGATCATGGATCTCATGGTCGCCAACTCCACCGTGCTGAAGGAAAACCCGAATTTCGGCAAGGCTCTTGCTGGCATCTGGTACGAAACGGCAGCCTTGATGACGGCCGAAAGCGACGAAGGAAAGGCAGCCCGTCTCGCGATGGGAACAGCGTCCGGCACCGATCTCAAGGGCTTCGAATCGCAACTTTCCGCCACCAAGCTCTTTTCCAAGCCTTCCGACGCGGTGACCTTTACGGCTTCGGCCACCCTGCCGAAGACCATGGATCTCGTCCGCAACTTCCTCTTCACCAAGGGCCTGCTGGGCAGCGGTGCGGCATCCGCCGATGTTATCGGCATTGAAATGCCGGACGGCAAGGTGCTCGGCGACAAGGGCAACGTCAAGCTCCGCTTCACCGAAACCTACATGAAGGCCGCGGCCGACGGCGCGCTCTGACCGCCATGCAGGAGCGGCGCGCCCGTGCCGCTCCCGTCCACTCGAAATGCGGAGCCAACGCCTTGCGATGGATCAACACCAAGCCCAGCCCGGGTGCCCGGCTGGCATTGACACTGCTGCCATTCGCCCTGCTTGCGGTCGCCTATACCGTAGGGTCGGTTGCGCGGCTCGCCGAGAATGCCAATGACAAGCTCTTGCCCGGCCTTACGCAATTTGCCGATGCGATAAACCGGATCGCCTTTCTGCCGGATACGCGCACCGGCGACTATCTCTTCTGGGGCGATACCGCCGCAAGCCTTGAGCGTCTTCTGGCCGGCCTGGGGATTGCGACGGCGATTGAGCTAGCAATCGGCATGGCGATCGGCATGCTGCCTTATCTCCGCGCATTGCTTTCGCCCTTCGTCGCCGTCATCTCCATGGTGCCGCCATTGGCGCTGCTTCCGATCCTGTTTATTGTGCTGGGGCTTGGCGAAACGTCGAAGATTGCCCTCATCGTGATCGGGATCGCGCCGACGATGATCCGTGACCTCGCCCTCCATGCGCTCGAGCTGCCCCGCGAGCAGATCGTCAAGGCGGAGACGCTTGGGGGCTCGTCCTGGCAGATCGCCCTGCGCGTCGTGCTGCCGCAGATCCTGCCACGCCTGATCATCAGCATCAGGCTGCAGCTCGGCCCGGCCTGGCTGTTCCTCATCGCTGCCGAGGCGATTTCGTCCGATGCCGGGCTCGGCTACCGGATATTTCTGGTGCGCCGTTATCTCTCGATGGACGTGATCTTTCCCTATGTCGTCTGGATCACGCTTTTGGCCGTCATCGCCAATGTCCTGCTCGATCAGATCCGCATCGCCGTCTTTCCCTGGTCCGCACTGGAGAAACAGGGATGAGCGCACTGGTCATCGAAAACGTCTGGAAAGAATACGGCGATCAGATCGTCCTGGAGAACGTCTCGCTGACGGTCGAGCCGCGCGCCTTCGTGGCCCTTGTCGGCCCGTCCGGCTGCGGCAAGAGCACGTTCCTGCGCATGCTGCTCGGACAGGAGCAGCCGACGCGCGGACGCATCTTGCTGGATGGAACGCCGCTGCCGTCTGAACCCGGACGCGATCGCGGCGTCGTCTTCCAGCGCTATTCGGTCTTCCCGCATCTAACCGTGCTCGGAAACGTGCTCCTCGGCAAGGAAATGACCGCCTCGCCGCTCACGGCAAAGCTCAGGGGCGCCTCGCGCCGGCGGGCGATAGAGGAGGCACGGGCGCTGATCGCGGAAGTCGGGCTTTCCACATCGGAAACCAAATATCCAGCCCAGCTGTCCGGCGGCATGCAGCAACGCCTCGCCCTTGCGCAGGCGCTGATCATGACACCGAAGGTGCTGCTTCTCGACGAGCCCTTCGGCGCGCTCGATCCCGGCATCCGCGCGGAAATCCACACGCTGATGAAGCGCCTCTGGCATGAGACGCAGATGACCGTCGTCATGGTGACCCACGACATGCGGGAGGCCTTCACGCTCGCCACGCGAGTCATTGCCTTCGAGCGGCCGCGCGATCGGCCGGAGGAGAAAATCCGCTACGGCGCGACGATCACCAACGACATCTCGATCTGGCCGCCGCGGCGCGCCGGATCATCGATAGCGTCCAGCCCTGACCGGGACGGCCCGGTTCCCTCTCTGGGCCCTCGCCAGGACGACCTGGCAATCCGTGAGACAGAGGAGAAATAGCCATGCACATCCATCGCACGACTGACGAGATAGCAGCAGACCGGGCGCGCTACGAAGAGCACCAGCGCCGCGGCCTCGACTTTGCGCCAAAGACCCTGCCGGCGCCAAGCCCGGTGCCGGCCCCGGAAATTCCCGCTAACACGATCATCCATCAGGAGGTCATTCCGGGCGGATGGTACTGGTCCACGTTGCTCAAGCGTGGTGAGGGGCTGAGGATCGACCAGAAGGAGGGCACGTCGACAGTCGCCCTCGTTGCCTGGAATGCTGCCGACACCAGCGAGCGCCTGAACCTTGTCGACACAGCCAAAATCCAGTGGACGACGGCGCTTAGCAAAGGCCGCGTGCTGTTTTCCGACATGGGCCGTGTGATGTTTTCGATCACCGAAGATAGCGCCGGTACCCATGATTGCCTGATGGGCGGCTCGAACGCCGCCTCGAATGCGATGAAATATTCGGGCGTCAAGACACGCAACACCAGAGACAACCTCGTTCTGCTGGCTGGCAAGCTCGGCCTCCAGCGCCGCGACATTCCCGGCATGCTGAACCTGTTCGCACCGGTCAGCCTCGACGAGGACGGGGGGGTCCATTGGCAGAAGAAGCTTCCAAACAGCGGCGACTATGCCGAGTTGCGGGCGGAAATGGACCTTCTCGTCGGCTTTTCCAACTGCCCCCATCCGCTCGACCCAAACCCCACCTATGCGCCCACACCCGTGACCATCACCCGGTTTCGCGCCCCCGCACCGACCGGTGAGGATCTGGCAAGAACGGCAACTGCCGAGGCCATCCGTGGCTTCGAGAACAACGC
This sequence comes from Rhizobium rhododendri, assembly GCF_007000325.2. Lineage (GTDB taxonomy): Bacteria > Pseudomonadota > Alphaproteobacteria > Rhizobiales > Rhizobiaceae > Rhizobium > Rhizobium rhododendri. The sequence goes on from NZ_CP117268.1 coordinate 1,491,230, forward strand.
CATGATGCAGGCTTGAGGGAGCGCGACCATGACAGACTTTATCCAGACCTCCATCGCCCGCACGATCGACAACGCCGTCGCCGATCATCGCATCCCCGCCGAGGCACCCTGGTCGGGCATCGTGCGCAAGGGACAGACAATTCGCATCGAGGACAGCTACGGGCAGCAGGCCATCGACACCCTGTTCTATCGTGCCGATGATTTTTCTGAGCGCTATTCCAACCAGGATACGATGCGCACCCAGGGTGCCGCCTATGTCAGCGTCGGAACCCGGATCGTTTCCAGCGAAGGCAACGTGATGCTGACGATGACGGCTGACAGCTGTGGTCGTCACGATACGTCCGCCGGTGCGTGTTCCTGCGAAAGCAATACGGTCCGCTTCGGTCACGGCACCAAATACCTCCACGCCTGCCGCGACAACTTCATTCTGGAGGTGACGAAGCATGGCATGGACAAGCGCGACATCGTCCCGAACATCAACTTCTTCATGAACGTGCCGATATCGCCCGATGGCAAGATGACCATCGTCGACGGCATTTCGGCGCCAGGGGATTATGTCGAGCTAGTGGCCGAGATGGACGTCCTTTGCGTCATCTCAAACTGCCCTCAGGTCAACAATCCCTGCAACGGCTTCGACCCGACGCCCATCCGTGTCCTCGTCTGGGATCCCGAGGTCTGACGCATGTTCAAGAAAGTCCTGATCGCCAACAGGGGCGAAATCGCCGTCCGGATCATCCGGACACTCAAGCAAATGGGAATAGCATCCGTCGCCGTTTATTCCGATGCGGACAGGTTCTCCCTGGCCGCGCGTGTCGCCGACGAAGCCGTCAGGCTCGGGCCGGCCGTGGCCACGGACAGCTACCTCAACATCGACGCCGTCATTGCGGCCTGCAGGCAGACCGGTGCTGAGGCTGTCCACCCGGGCTACGGCTTTCTCTCGGAGAATATCGGCTTTGCCGAGCGCTTGGCAGCAGAAGGCATCGCGTTTATCGGGCCGAGGCCGGAGCACCTGTCGGCTTTTGGCCTGAAACACACGGCAAGAGCGCTCGCGCAGGCAAGCGGGGTCCCGCTGCTGCCCGGCAGCGGATTGCTGGAAAGCCTGCAAGAGGCATGCGCCAAGGCAGCCGAGATCGGCTATCCCGTCATGCTGAAAAGCACGGCGGGTGGCGGCGGTATCGGCATGCAGCTCTGCCACGACGAGGCCGCACTGAAGGCAGCCTTCGAAGGGGTGCGTCGTACCGCCAATGCCAGCTTTGGCGATGCCCGCGTCTATATCGAACGCTTCGTTGCCAACGCTCGACATATCGAGGTGCAGATCTTCGGCGACGGCAAGGGGAACGTCGTCGCTCTCGGAGAGCGCGATTGCTCTTTGCAGCGGCGAAACCAGAAGGTCGTCGAGGAGACCCCTGCCCCCGGCATTTCCGCAGATGTCCGCGCGCGCCTCCACAAGGCCGCTGTCGACCTCGGTGCTTCCATTTCCTATTCTTCCGCCGGCACCGTGGAGTTCATCTACGATCCACGCCGCCAGGAATTCTATTTTCTCGAGGTGAACACCCGCCTGCAGGTGGAACATCCCGTGACCGAAGCCGTCTTCGGCATCGACCTCGTCGAATGGATGATCCGGCAGGCAGCCGGCGAAGATGTTCTGTCAAAGGCGATGGATCTGCGCCCGAAGGGGGCGGCCATCGAGGTGCGGATCTACGCCGAAATGCCGCATGCGGATTTCCGCCCGAGCGCCGGCCTTTTGACCGAGGTGGCATTCCCCGCCAATGCGCGCGTTGACAGCTGGATCGAGACCGGAACGGACGTCACCCCCTTCTACGACCCAATGCTGGCAAAACTCATCATTGCCGCCGATGACAGGGAGACGGCCATCGAAAAGCTCAAGGCCGCGCTTTCGGAAACCGCGATTTGGGGCATCGAGACCAATGTCGACTATCTGCGAAAAATCGCCGCCTCCGAATTGCTGGCCAGCGGCAATGTCGCGACAACCGCATTGCGTGACTTCGCCTTCATCCCCGATATCATCGAGGTGCTGGTGCCCGGCGCCCAGTCCAGTATTCAAGAATTGCCGGGCCGCCTTGGCCTCTGGCATGTCGGGGTGCCGCCGAGCGGGCCGATGGACGAGCGCTCGTTCCGGCATGCAAACCGGCTTGTCGGCAACCATGACGACACGGCCGCGCTGGAGTTGACGGTCTCGGGACCGACATTGCGCTTTTTTACGCAGACGTCGATAGCCCTGGCCGGTGCAGAAATGGCCATGAGCTGCGACGGCACGCCCTTGCCGCATGGTGAGCGGGTCGTCATTCCTGCAGGCGCCGTCCTGACCGTCGGCAACATCAGCGGCCCCGGTCAGCGCGCCTACCTGGCCGTCGCCGGAGGCTTTGCGGCGCCCACAGTGCTTGGCTCGCGCGCAACCTTCACGCTCGGCCAGTTCGGTGGCAATGCGACCGGCGCGCTGAAGACCGGGCATGTCCTGCATCTCGCCCGCCATGAAAAGACGCAGGCGCCCAAGCGTGCGGAGGCGCCGGCGGAGCTGACGAACGCCTGGAATGTCGGGGTGGTCTACGGCCCGCACGGGGCGCCGGATTTCTTCCAGCCGGGCGATATCGACGCGCTCTTTTCCCTGCCCTACGAGGTGCATTTCAACAGCGCCAGAACGGGGGTCCGGCTCCTCGGCCCCACGCCAAAATGGGCACGGACCGATGGCGGACAGGCAGGGTTGCATCCCTCCAACCTGCATGACAATGCCTATGCTATCGGCGCCATAGACTTTACCGGCGACATGCCGATCATCCTTGGTCCGGATGGACCGAGCCTCGGCGGCTTCGTATGCCCCGCCGTGATCGCGCGCGACGAACAATGGAAGATGGGCCAGTTCAAGCCGGGCGACACCATCCGTTTCCATCCGGTGGTGCGTCCTGACGATCCCCTGACGGCACCGGCCGCGCTGGCCGGCGCGACCGAAAGGGGATCGGCCATCGTCGGTACGTTCGACAAAGCGCCGGTGACGGTCGTCTATCGCCGGCAGGGGGACGACAATCTCCTTGTCGAATACGGGCCCATGGAGCTGGACATCGCGCTTCGCCTGCGCGTCCATCTGTTGATGAACGCCGTCAGGGACGCGCGCCTTCCCGGCCTGATCGATCTCACGCCGGGCATTCGATCCCTGCAGATCCATTATGACGGCTCGACGCTGACGCGTCGACGATTGCTGGGCCTGCTGGCGAATCTCGAAGCCGGGCTTCTTCCGGCCGAACAGGTCACGGTTCCAAGCCGGATCGTCCATCTGCCACTTTCGTGGAATGACCCGGACGCCGAGCTGGCGATGCGCAAATATCAGGAGCTCGTGCGGCCGGATGCGCCCTGGTGTCCCTCCAACATCGAGTTCATTCGCCGGATAAATGGGCTGGCGGACGAGCAGGCGGTCAAGGACATCGTCTTCGATGCCAGCTATCTCGTACTGGGGCTGGGCGATGTCTATCTCGGCGCGCCGGTGGCAACGCCGGTCGATCCAAGGCACCGCCTCGTGACCACAAAGTACAATCCGGCGCGCACCTGGACGCCGGAAAATGCCGTCGGCATCGGCGGCGCCTACATGTGCATCTACGGCATGGAGGGGCCGGGCGGCTACCAGCTCTTCGGCCGCACGATACAGGTCTGGAATACCTGGCGGCAGACGCCTGCCTTTGACACGGGCAAGCCATGGCTTCTGAACTTCTTCGACCAGATCCGCTTCTTCCCCGTCAGCCACGAGGAACTGGCCGAGGCGAGAGCCGCCTTCCCTCACGGCGGCTACCCGATCCGCATTGAGGAGACCGAATTCTCCTATGCCGACTACGCGCTCGAACTGAGCAAGAACGCCCAGTCCATCGAAGCATTCAAGCACCGGCAGCAGGCGGCATTCGAGACCGAGAGGCAGCGCTGGAAAGCCGAAGGTCTCGACAGCTTCGTGACAGACGATGGCGGCAGAGAGAGCTTCGATGGAGATGTGCCCGAGGGCTGCTTCGGCGTTGCCAGCAGTGTACCCGGCAATATCTGGAAACTGCTGGTAGAGCCCGGTTCCCATGTGTCGGCGGGCGATACCGTTGCTATCATCGAGTCGATGAAGATGGAGATCAACGTCACGTCCCACGTGGCTGGGCGGGTGCGTGAACTCCGGGCCGCTCCGGGGCGTACGGTGAAGGCCGGAGACCTCCTGATTGTGCTGGAGGAGCCCTGACCAAGGCTGCCTGCACCGGGGACGGGGACCGCCGAGACCGAGACGTCGCGGCAGTCTGATGCTGGTGTCCCCCCAAGGTGGATCGACTGAGTGTGCGCCGGCATGCGAGGGCGCGCGCGCCATCGGTCGTAAAAAGAGGTGCAAGAACGCAATGCCACGCCCTTGAACCTTGGTGAGCACTGCCTCATATGAGGATCAACCCATGGTCCGGGCCCCTCTGGCAGTCGCTTCCGGCGCGTCTGTGATGTCGGACCCTCCCGACAGACGATGCCGGACTAGGACCGAGGGACATGTCTCTTTTCCCACCGCACCCTGCAGGCCGGTCTCATGACGGACCGATGGTCTCTGCCGACTATCCGCCGTCCCAAACCGGCATCGGCTGGAAAACATCCGTTCGACCGATCGAGACGTAAGGCTAGACGGGGTCTCCTGGCGCGACAGAGATTGGTGGGGCATGTCATGAACAAGTTTGCAGCAGCAGCATTGGGGGTTGTCGCCGTCGCCGCAGTCGGTGTGGCGGCGATAAACTGGCGGTGGATTGATGCACCACCCGGTATGGCTTTTATCCAACGATCCGAAAACAGACCCGTTGCCCGCGCGGCAGGGCCTGTAGCCGTGGAAGTGGCGAAGGCCAAACAGGTCCTGTCGACCAGCGACATCAACGCGATTGGCACGCTGCAATCCGACGAGTCCGTCCAGCTTGCCCCCGAAATTGCAGGGCGCATCGTCGAAATCAAATTCGAGGAAGGCAGGCCGGTCAAGGCTGGCGAGGTCCTCGTCCGGCTTGACGATACACTGGCCAGAGCAGCCGAAGAGGAAATGAGGGTTCGCCTCGACCTTGCGACAACCAGCTACGATCGTGCGAAACGTCTCGCCGGAACGGGAAGCGGCACCGGCCGCGAACTCGACGTCGCGCTTGCCGAGCGGAGCACGGCCGAGGCGTTGTTGAATTCCCAGCGCGCCCAGCTTGCCAAGCTCGATATCCTGGCACCCTTTACCGGAACGGTCGGCCTTCGCCGCATCTCGACCGGCAGCTATGTCGGTGCCGGTACGACGCTGGTCAATCTCGAAAAGATCGACGTGCTCAAGGTCGACTTCAAAATCCCTGAGGCAAACCTGCAGAAGGTCCGCGTCGGACAGAATATCGAGGTTGTCGTCGATGCCATCCCCGGCCGGCAATTCACGGGCACGATCTATGCGATCGATCCGATGCTCGACGTCAACGGGCGGGCGATCAGTATCCGGGCCACGCTTCCGAACGCCGATCTTGTGTTGCGGCCGGGCCTTTTTGCCCGCGTCGTCGTTAAGGGTCTAAAGGAGCGCCAGGTTGTCACCGTGCCGGAGGCTGCGATCGTGGCGCGCGGCCAGGAGCGGTTTGTTTGGACCGTGGTCGACGGCAAGGCCCAGGAAACCAAGGTGAGCCTTGGAGCGCGCAAGGCCGGCATGGCCGAACTCGAAGGAATCTCCGGCGACATGACGGTGGTGACCGCCGGACACAATCGCCTGCGAAACGGATCTGTCGTCGATATCGTTGAAAGCGCGGCAGCCGAGCCGGCGATATGAGGAGAGGCTGATGGGTTTTTCGGAACTGTGCATCCGCCGGCCGGTGTTTGCGACCGTCCTCAGCCTGCTGATGCTGCTGGTCGGTATCGTCTCCTATGACCGACTGGCGGTGCGCGAGTATCCCAGTATCGACGAGCCCGTGGTTTCCGTCGTCACGACCTATCCCGGTGCTTCCGCCAGCATCATTGAAAGCCAGGTCACCCAGATTCTCGAAGGATCGATCGCCGGCATTGAAGGCATCGACGTGCTGGAATCGACCAGCCGCTCGGAATCGAGCCGCATCACCGTCCGCTTCCGCCTGGAGATCCAGCCGGACGTGGCCGCAAGCGATGTGCGCGACCGGGTAAGCCGGGTGCGTCAGCGTCTGCCGGACGAAATCACCGAGCCGGTTATTTCCAAGGTCGAGGCCGATGCCCAGCCGGTGGTCTTCGTTGTCTTTCGCAACGACCGGATGAGCCCCCTCGAACTCACCGATTATGTCGATCGCAATGTCGTCGACCGCTTCAAGAATGTGACCGGCGTTGCCGACGTGCAGATATACGGCGAGCGGCGATACGCCATGCGGATCTGGATCGATCGCCAGAGGCTTGCTGCCCTGAACCTCACGGTGCAGGAAATCGAGGATTCGCTGCGGGCTCAGAACGTCGAGATCCCCGCCGGCCGACTGGAGAGCAACGACCGCGAGTTTACGGTCCTTTCCAAGTCGGCGATCGGCACGGTCAGCGAGTTCGAAAACATCATCGTCAAGCGTGGCAATGGCGTGCTGGTGCGCCTGAGCGAGGTTGCCCGGGTTGAGCTCGGCGCTGCCGACGAGCGTCGCGCCGGTCGCTTCAACGGCGAAAACGCCATCGTGGTCGGCATTATCAAGCAGGCGGTCGCCAATCCGCTCGATGTCTCCGCCGGCATCAATGCCATCCTACCAGACATCAACGCCAATCTGCCGGAAGGCATGACGGGTGCTGTCGGCAACGACAACTCGGTATTCATCGACAGGGCGCTGGGGGCCGTCTACGCGACAATCGTCGAGGCCATCGTCCTCGTGCTGATCGTCATCGTCGTCTTTCTGCGCTCGTGGCGGGCCTCCATCATTCCGATCGTTACCATCCCGATTTCGCTGATCGCCACCTTCGCGATCATGTATGCGCTCGGTTTCAGCGTGAACACCCTGACCTTGCTCGCCATCGTTCTCGCCATCGGTCTGGTGGTCGATGATGCCATCGTCGTGCTCGAGAACATTTTCCGCCACATCGAGGACGGCATGGCGCCGATACCGGCGGCCATCAAGGGAACGCGGGAAATCGGCTTTGCGGTGATCGCCATGACGCTGACGCTCGCCGCCGTCTATGCGCCCGTGGCCTTTGCCACCGGCAGAACGGGCAAGCTGTTCCTCGAATTCTCGCTGACGCTTGCAAGCGCGGTGATCGTGTCGGGCTTCGTCGCCCTGACGCTGACGCCGATGATGTGCTCCAGGCTCCTGAAACACGAGAAGGAACCGGGGCGAATATCGGCGTTCATCGAGCGGGGGCTGAGCGGCCTTGAGAACGGCTATCGTCGCCTGCTGGCGACCTCGCTCGGCATGCGCCGCCTTGTCGCGCTGGCGGCTGTCGTCGTCGCCGCCTGCAGCGCCTTCCTCTATGTCGGCTTGCCGCAGGAGCTGGCACCCGTTGAGGACCGCGGCATCATCCGCGTGGTCGGCACGGCGCCGGAGGGCTCGACGCTTGCCTATACCGAACGCTATTCCAAGCAGGTGGAAGCCCTTCTCAAGCCGATCTCTGAAGTCGGCAGCGTCCAGACGATCAACGGCATGCCCGAGGTGAACCGCTTCCAGGTTATCGGCCGCCTCAGCGATTGGGATGCCCGCGACCGTCGCCAGCAAGAGCTGGTGGCAGAGTTGCTCCCGGCCCTGCGCCGCATCGCCGGCGTCACTGCTTTTGCCAGCAATCCCCCCTCGCTCGGCACCTCCAACAATGCCCGCCCGATCGAATTCGTGTTGCAGAGTTCAGGCACCTATGAGGAGCTCGACCAGGTGACCCGTCGTTTCATGGAGCGAATCTCTGAATTTCCCGGTCTCACCAACATCGATAGCGACCTGAAGCTCAACAAGCCGGAAATGACCATTAATATCGATCGCGAAAAGGCGTCCGACCTAGGTATCGACATATCTGTGATCGGCAGGACCCTCGAGACGTTGCTCGGCGGCAGGCAGGTTACCCGTTTCGAAAATGACGGTGAGCAGTACGATGTCTATGTCCAGCTGGCAGCGGAGGACCGCACTGCACCATCGACCCTCTCGACGATCTTCCTGAAGTCGCCGACCGACCAGATGGTGCAATTGTCGAACCTCGTGGGCGTCAAGGAAACCGTCGCGCCGCAGGAGCTGAAGCGTTTCAACCAGCTGCGGTCGGTGACGGTGTCGGCAAACCTTGCCGCTGGCGTATCCACCGGCGAAGCGCTTTTCTTCATGGAGACGGCAGCCAGGGAGGTCCTGCCGGACACAGTACAGACCGACGTATCCGGCCCAAGCCGCGAATTCCGCGCTTCCGGCCAGAGCCTGCTCGTGGTGTTCGTCCTCGCGCTCGGCTTCATCTACCTAGTGCTTGCCGCACAGTTCGAAAGCTTCCGCGATCCGCTGATCATCATGGTGACGGTACCGCTGTCGATGACCGGCGCGCTGGCCGCGCTTTCGCTCGGCGGCGGCTCGTTGAACGTTTATTCGCAGATCGGACTTGTCACGCTGGTCGGCCTCATCACCAAGCACGGCATTCTCATCGTCGAATTTGCAAACCAGCGGCAGGAGGCAGGGCACGACCGGCTTTCGGCAGTGATCGATGCCGCTGTCATGCGCCTGCGGCCGATCCTGATGACGACAGGTGCCATGGTGCTGGGTGCCGTGCCGCTCGCCATCGCCCAGGGCGCCGGTGCCGAAAGTCGCCACCAAATCGGCTATGTCATCGTCGGCGGCATGACGCTGGGCACGTTGCTGACGCTTTTCGTCGTACCGATGGTGTATACGTTTGCGGGTCGCAGGATGTCTCACCAGGAAGTCACGCCGCTCAAAGCAGAGGTTAGTGCTGCGACACTCACATAGCCGCCTTGGTGGCTCGTGCATTGCCATTAAGGTGACGGCAGTCGCTTTCAGGGCCGTCTGTCACACTTGCGCAATGAGCAAGGAAAACAGCGCTGCCGGGCAAAAAGGAGAATCATCGGTTCGAATTCGTTTGCTACCACTTGTCGACATCGGTTTAGCGACAATGGACCCGGTGTGCGTCCCATTGATGGGACGGTATTATCCATGAATTGGCTTGAGCCTTGGGGAATCGCTAGAGGAAATCGAAGACGGCACGGCTTCTTTTTTTGGCAAGGCTGGGAGGTGGAGTTCCACAAGGAGCCGGTACCGGCCCCTGAGCTATATGGTCTGAGAGTGAGGCTCATCGCCCGCCGCTATGACTGCGACGATGCTCTTATTCAGCTGTCTGACGAAGCATGGCAAAAGTTCATCTCACGTGGACGCAAGCGGAGGAAGGTGATGCACGATGGCCTGAGACTGCCGTTTACGCATCCCTGGATAGGTGGGCGTCAATCGGACTGCGCGATGATCATGCCGAATGGACCGGCGACTTTACCGAATGAACAGGGTCAATCGCTGCAATTGGCGCAAACCAGTCGTATCAATTGAACACCGACTTGAGGTCGGCCTAGAGCTGCTGGCGCTAGAGAAGACGGAAGAGGGAAACGACGCCGTCTAAAAGCGTCGAGCCACAAAACGGCGCGAACAGCGCCATTACGAGATTGAAGGCAATGGCCATGAGGAGGATACGCTCCTGCTTCGGCGTGAGCTGCTTGTATTTTCTTTCGGGCGGAGGCTCTCGTCTCGGCTGATAGGCATTGAGGTCGCGAAACATCTGCTCATCCTTTAGATCGGGGAAGAACGAAGATAGGGCGGAAGGAATGATGTCCAGGCACTGTTGTAAATCTACGCCATCTGTCATGGGTTGCAAGCGGTGCTTCGATGCCAAAAGAGCGCAGGCGCCACGCCGTCGGCAATGCACAGTGCAGTGGCAAAAGGCGAGATCGAGATGCGGGTGATTTTTGCGGGCCCCACGGTCCACGGTGCAGATCTGCGAACGGACGGTGCTTACGAGCTTCGGCCACCTGCCGGCCAAGGCGATGTCCACAGGGCTGTGGAAGACGGCGCCACGGTGATCGGGCTGATCGACGGTGTCTATGATGCCGTCCCCGCAGTATGGCATAAAGAAATCCTGTATGGCCTGTCTCAGGGCGTTCACATGTTCGGTGCCGCAAGCATCGGCGCGCTGAGGGCGGCCGAGTGTGCGCCATTCGGCATGGTCGGCATCGGCAAAATCTACGAGGGATATGCCAGCGGCCTGCTGGAGGAGGATGCTGACGTGGCGCAATCGCACGCGCCGGCCGATCTCGGTTACCTGCCGCTCAGTGTCCCACTCGTCAATGCCAGGGCGACACTTGCGCAGTGCCGGCATCTGGCCCTCGTCACGCTCGAGGAGGAAGCCCGCCTGCAAAGGACTGCCGAGGAGACCTTCTTCAAAAACAGGACCTATCGGCAGCTGGTGCGGGACGCCATTTCGGATGTCGAAAGAGCGTCAACGGTCTTGGCGCATTTGCGTGCCAATGCCGTCAATCCCAAGCTTCAGGATGCCCTGCGCCTCATCGACAGGGTGATCGGGACGCCGGATCGTCGTTTCTCCCCGCAGTTCGACTGGAGGTTTCACGCCACCTCCTTCTGGGAAACCCAGTTTTGCGGTGACGTGAAATCGATGCCACCCGTCAAGCCTGCCGGAGATTAGGCAAGCAGCCGGAAGGACGGCAATTTTTCAAGTCGTCGTCGATCTGTTGACGAAAGCCCGCCATCCGCCGAAGGAGGATATATCCTCTGCGCCTTCGAGACCCACCGACTCGGCCAGAAAGCCCTTCGCCTGGCTGCCGTCGCTGAGCATGATGGTTCCGATGCCGAGCGGTGGAGGAATGGCGGCGACGAACTTTCCGAAGCCGGCTGCCGAAAGCCGCCAGACCTCGACTTCGATCTTCGTGCCGGTGTTTTCAGCGCATCGGATGAGGCCGGGCTTGGCCGGCGTCTGATTGGCAAGGCTGAAAAGCTTGTAGTCGGCGGCGGTCGTAGTCGTGCGGACAAAACGGGCTTCGAGATCGCGGAGCTGGATGTTGAGCGGCATGCCGGAAAGGTGCGCGCCGACAACCACGACGTCGATCTGGCCAGGTTCTTCAATCTGCGGGAGCTCGGGTTGGGGCGGCTGCGCCCAGCCGGTGGCACCGAGGGTCACCCCGCTTCGTGCATGGATATCGGCCGCCAGCGCTGCGGTCAGGCCATCCCGGCCTGCAGGCGCAAGCAGTGTGACGCTTGCCGGCAGTCCGTCGCTCCGGGTGCCTGTGGGCACCGCGATGCCGCACATGTCGAGCAGATTGACGAAGTTGGTGTAGGTTCCTAGCCGGCTGTTCTCGCGGATCGGCTCGGCTTCAAGCTCAGCGCGGGTGTAGTGTCGCGGCGCTGTCGGGACACAGAAAAGATCGACCGATGCGATCAGCGGTGCGACCGATCTCTTCAGAGCCTGCAATGCGTAGAGCCCGTTGAAGGCATCCGCCGCCGACAGCGATTTGGCGCCACCGTAGATCTTGGCAGTCACGGGGTGGAAACTCTCCGGGCGGGCATCGAAGAAATCCTTCACGGCAGCATAGCGTTCCGCCACCCAGGCACCCTCGTAGAGAAGATCGGCCGTCTTGTAGAAGTCTGCAAACGGCACTTGGACAAGCTTGTGCCCGAGCGTTGACAGCATCGAAAGCGCATCCTCATAGGATGCCTCCATTGCCGCATCGCCGAAGAATTTTCTGTCTTCCGGTGCAAGCACACCGATGGTGAGCACCGGCGGCAGTGGGCCGTATCCTGTTACCTGGATCGCTCGCGAATAGGCGTCCGCTGCATCGTATCTGGCGGCGACCGAGAATACCTTGAAGGCGTCGTCAGCCGTCAGGGCGAAGATCGAAACACAGTCGAGCGTACGGCAGGCCGGCAGTACGCCCGATGTCGAAAGCGCACCGACACTCGGCTTTAGGCCGACGATGTTGTTGAGGCCGGCGGGGATGCGGCCGGAACCAGCGGTATCGGTCCCGAGTGCAAAGCTAACGATGCCGTGTGACGTAACAACGGCCGAACCGGAGCTCGATCCGCCCGGCACGAGTGTCGGATCGATGGCATTACGGGGCACTGGAAAGGGTGTGCGGACGCCGACGAGGCCGGTGGCGAACTGGTCGAGATTGGTCTTGCCGATAACCAGTGCGCCGGCCTCCTTTAACAGGCGAACGACGGTTGCGTCTACATCCGGGTGGAAGGCAAAATCCGGGCAGGCCGCCGTGGTCGGCATGCCGGCAACATCGATGTTGTCCTTGACGGCGAAGGGGATGCCCCAGAGCGGCTTTGCCACCGGGTCGAATGGCCCGAGGGTTGCCGCCTGCGCCAGCAGCGCATTACGGTCCGCCAGATGCAGGAAAATGCCGGGGTCGTCGACATCGGCAATGCGGGCAAAAACCGTGTCGACCATCTCGGCGACGGTCCAGCCGCCAGCGTAGGCCCGGTGCAGGGAGGCGATGTCGAATGTTTGTCCGTCAATCATTGTTACTCTCTTCCAAAATCATTACCGGCCGGTCCCACTGGATGAGAACGACACACCCTGTTTTTGTCCAGACGGAGTGCTCGGACCCTATCCTGTTGATCACCACGGTGCCCGGACCATAGTCTCCGGCCTCGTCCGACTGGACGCCATCGAGCACGAGGATGGTTTCGGGCCCCATATGCCGATGGCGGGGCACGGCGGCGCCGGGTTCGTATTTCAGCAGGGCGACGCCCGGCTGGTCGTCTTCGAAATTCTGGAGCCAGTGTAGGGTGACGCCGGGCCGGAAAGGGCCGAATTCGAGGCTTTTCCAGCCGCCCGATGTCAGGTTTTCGCGCGTCGTCTCAGGCATCGGCCAGTCCCTCCAGAATATCGTCGAGATGCGCGGTCCAGCCGACGATCGCCCCTTGCGCGCGGATCATGGCAATGGCAGCGCGCTTGAAGTCCTCGAAATAGCTTTCCGTCGCTTCTTCGCAGAGAAGACATTCGTAGCCGCGATCGTTTGCCTCGCGCATCGTCGTCTGGACGCAAACCTCTGTCGTTACGCCGGCAAACACCAGCTGCTCGATGCCCCTGCTCTTCAGGATGTCGCCGAGGGGCGTGGCGTAAAAAGCGCCTTTGCCGGGCTTTTCGATCACCACCTCACCGCCCACCGGCGCGACCGCCTCGAGGATCGCAGTGCCGGGTTCGCCCGATATAAGAACCCGTCCCATCGGTCCTTCGTCGCCGATACGCAGTGCCGGATTACCGCGATTGCGCTTGGCAGCCGGCAGATCGGAGAGATCAGGCCGATGACATTCCATGGTGTGAACGACAGGCAGCCCGGCCGCGCGGAAGCCCGCGATCAGCCTTGCGACATCGGGGACGATGCGGGTGATGCGGCCGACATCGTTGCCAAGGCTCTCGCCGAAGCCGCCGGGCTCTGCAAAATCACGCTGCATGTCGATGACGACGAGCGCAATCCTGTCTCGTTTGAGTGGAAAGGCGAATGGCTGTGCTTTGATCCCGGCCATCACTGGTGTCCCGCCATATGCGCGCCGATGACGCCGACATCCGCGTTGCGGATCGGTGTTTCGTAGACGAGCTTGCCGTCTGACATCACCATGATGCGGTCCGACATCTCCAGGAGTTCGTCGAGATCCTCGGACAGCAGCAACACGGCGGTGCCAGCGTTGCGCGCCCTCATGATCCGTGCCCGGATTTCGGCGACAGCCGAGAAGTCGAGGCCAAAGCAGGGATTGGAGACGATCAGCAGATCGACCTCGCCCGTCAGTTCGCGGGCGAGCACCGCGCGCTGGATATTTCCACCGGAGAGCGAGGCGATCGGCGAGGAAGCAGAGGCGGTTTTCACCTTGAAATCGGCGATCAGCGCCTCAGCGCGCCGGCGCATCGATGTCTTGTCGAGCCAAGAGACCTTGCGCCCGGTCTTCTGCTTGACGTCGAACGTGCGGAACGCGAGGTTTTCCGTCACTGTCATTCTGGGCGCGCAGGCATTCGTCAGCGGTTCCTCGGGAATGAAGCGGACATTGTTGGCGCGCGTTTCCTTCCGCGTGGCACCGTATGGCCTCCCCTTGACTGTAATCGTGCCGGCCTCGAGCGGTCTTTGTCCGGCGAGCACTTCGGCCAGTTCTTTCTGTCCGTTCCCTGAGATGCCAGCGATGCCGACAATCTCGCCGGCGCGAACGTCGAGATTTTCGATATCGATGCTCTTCAACCCGGAGCGATCCCGTGCCCGGATGCCGCTGACGGCCAGAACCGGGTCTGCCGTATTGGCGACCGGCAATCGCGAGTCGAGTTCAGCCAGCTTGACGTCGCCGATCATCATCGCAGCCATTTCCTGTGTGGTAAGATCTGCCACCTTGCCGCCGCCTGCCATCTTGCCGCGCCTGAGGACGGTGACGGAATCGGCAAACTTGGTTACCTCGTGAAATTTGTGGCTGATCATCAGCACGGTGAGTTCGCCGCGCTCCGTCATGCCGCGCACGACGGCGAGCATCTCATCGGCTTCTGCCGGTGTCAGCACCGATGTCGGTTCATCGAGCACCAGGAAGGACCGGCCGAGATAGAGTTGCTTGACGATTTCCAGCTTCTGCTTCTCGCCGGCGGCCAGTTCCTGAACCGGACGGTCGAGGGGGATCTTGAAAGGCATTGTCTCCATGAACTTTGCCAGATCCCGGTTCTCCCTGGCCCAATTGATCACGGCCGGCACGTGGGCGCGGCTGATCACCAGATTTTCCGCCCCCGTCAGCGATGGCACCAGCGTGAAGTGCTGGTAGACCATGCCGAGCCCGTAGCTTGCCGCATCCTTGGGCGAGCCAATGGCGACCTCCCTGTCCCCGACGGACAGCGAGCCGGATGTCTGGTGGTAAAAGCCCATGATGCATTTCACGAGTGTCGATTTGCCGGCGCCGTTTTCGCCGAGCAGCGCGTGAAAGGAGCCGGCAGGAACGTCGATGGAGACGTGGTCGAGCGCGGTAAAGCTGCCGAAGCGCATGGTCATGTCGTGCGTCTGGATGCCGACGGCCTTGCCACGAGCCGGAAGTGGTGTGTCGCGGATCTGGATCATGTCAGTTCCTGCCTTTCAACGATGACGGCAACGGGTCCGCCGCCGGGAGGCCCCTGGTGTTCAGCGCCGCCGGAGACATAGAGGTCCGTAGCCCCGAACAGGCCGGCAAGGACGCCGCCGACGAAGGCGCGGGCATGCCGGGTGGAGGAGATATCGCTGTCGTCAAGCATGGTATGCCGGCGACCGCGGACAGAACCGGAAGGGTCCGCTTCGGCCTTGGCGAGTACCGCCACGAGAGTGGCGTCGCCGAGGCGGTCGCGTGCTTCCTTTACACCGGCTGTGTCGATCGCATCGCCCATGATGGCGTGGTCGATGGCGAGCGGGCCGGACCAGCGGGGACTCATGCCGAGCACGATGATCTCGTGGTCCTCAAGTTCGACGCCGGCGGATGTGGAGGCACGGCCGGAGAAGAGGTCGAGCCGGGTGCAGACATCACTGTCCGAAATCGTGTCCGGATCCAGTTCGCCGAGGGCCACCGCCACACCCAGCGCCGATGCGCCACGGGAATAGGCCATGGATTTCAATGCGTCGCGGGTGACTGTCGTGCCGCCGGCGTGCTCGACTTCGAGGACCCGTCGCTGGGTCAGAAGGGGGCACTTGATCTGCACGAAATGCACGTCTTCCAACGTGTCGATCCCGGCATCGGTAATCGCCGCGCGTACCGCCTCTGCCACGCTCAGCACCTGTTGCCTGCGGCCGAGATGCTGCCACGGCAATACAGACGTGCGGGCAACGCCGATTGCAAGTGCGCCGGTTCCCTCATCCGCCACCTGCTGCCGACCAAAAACTGTCCAGTGCGGCGACAGCGCGCCTTCGGTGCCGCCGGACATCACGATCGAGGCGCCGGATATGCCGTGCTTTGCAAACAGCGTTTCGAAGCTCGTCGTGGCGAAGGCGCGCGTGAAATCGTTGACGCAGCCATTGCCCTCGGTCTTGCCGAGAATGGCAACGAGATCGCCAGGTGGCAGGGCAGCATCGAACAAGGCCTCGACGCCGGCAATATCATTGGGGCCATCTGCTGCGATGCGAGCGACGAAGGCGCGGCGGGAGGACATCAGCCGATCCCCTCGATGATCGCCTGCGATGTCGAGACGGCGCCGAAGACGCCGCCCTGCATCTTGATCATCTTGATGGCGGCGAGGTGGTTGCCGTAGTCGGTGGCGCCGCAGCAATCCTCCAGCATGACGCATTCGAACCCGCGGTCGTTCGCCTCGCGCATCGTCGTGTGGACGCAGACGTCCGTCGTAATACCGGTAAGGATGATGTTCTCGATGCGCTTCTGGTGAAGAATGAGCTCAAGGTCGGTCGCGCAGAACGAGCCCTTGCCGGGCTTGTCGATGATCGTCTCGCCGGCGATGGGGTAGAGTTCATCGATGATATCCCAGCCGGGCTCGCCCCGTACCAGGATGCGGCCGCAGGGGCCCACATCGCCGATGCCAGCGCCGATGCGCTGCGAACGCCAGCGCTTATTGGCCGGCAGGTCTGCAAGGTCAGGCCGGTGGCCTTCGCGGGTATGGATGATGTGATAGCCGTTCGCGCGCATGGCTGTCAGCACCGCCTTGATCGGGGCGATCGGCGCTCGCACCAGCGAGAGGTCATAGCCCATATGATCGACATAGCCGCCGGCGCCGCAGAAGTCGGTCTGCATGTCGATGATGATAAGCGCCGTATTATCGGGGCGCAGCGCGCCGTTATAGGGCCAGGGATAGGGATCGGACGTGATGAAGCGTCCCTTGGTTTCCGTCTGCAAATCCATATCAGGCCTCCTATTCGCCGGCTATCTTGCGTGTTTCGCGATAGGACCTCGTCGGCTTCTCAAAGCCGCAAGTCGTTCCATCCTTGACCTTGATCTCATCCTCCCAAGGCAGCTTGTACTGCCCTGCCATCAGATCGTGCATGTAGGTGTAGGGCGCATCGCCGGCGCCGCTGGCAACGGCCACATAGCCGCGATGGCCGAACTGGTAGATGTTGTTTTCAACGCCCCAGCCGCGCCGTGCCTCGCGGACGAGATCAGGCCGCACCTCGGCGGTGATGATCTCGTTGACGCGGCCGGATGTTCCGTGGGCGATGATCGACCCGTCGAAATTGCAGATCATCCCCTCCCCCATGGAATCGAAGCTGCCGTCGGAGCCGGACATGCAGACACTGACTGTCACCATCAGGTTGCAGAAGGCATTCGACTGGTTGGTAAAGCGCCAGCTTTCGCGGATCGGGGCGGTGTAGCCGGCCGTGCGGATCATGATCTCGGCGCCCTTGTAGGCGCATTCGCGAGACATTTCCGGGAACATGCCGTCATGGCAGATGATCAGTGCCAGCTTTGCGCCCTTGGGGCCGTCGATGACCGGAATGCCGAGATCGCCGGGTTCCCACGGCTCGACCGGCACCCACGGATGCATCTTGCGATAATAGAGTTTGAGTTCACCCTGGTCGTCGATGATGATGCCGGAGTTGTAGGGCATGCCACCGGGATTGAATTCCATGAGCGAGAAGCATCCCCAGATATGGTTGTCGCGACAGGCCTGCTTGAATGCGGCCACTTCCGGACCGTCCATCCGGCACATGATGTCCGGGTTGATGTCCATCGACAGTCCGTGCAGCGCATATTCCGGGAAGACGACGAGATCCATGCCGGACTGGTTGCGCCGCGCTTTGCCGACGAGGTCGACGATCACCTGCGTCTGGCGGGCCAGGTCGTCCTTCGTCACCGTCACCGGCAACTGGAGCTGAACCAGGCCGATGCCGACGCCGTTTTCCGAGATGTTCAGTCCTCCGAGACCGTTCATGGCGTGTCCTTTACTTGGTTATCGATAGCGAGGCGGGCGCGCCTGAGAGCGACCGGGTGGGCGAGGATGTGGCGATCAGGATGACGAGCGTCAGTACATACGGCGCCGCATAAAACAGGTAGTAGCCCTGCGTCACGCCGACAGATTGCAGCGAAGGACCGAGCGCACCGGCGCCGCCGAACAGCAATGCGGCGAGAAAGCAGCCGATCGGGTTCCAGCGCGCAAAGATCACCAGTGCGACCGCCATCAGCCCCTGTCCCGATGAAATGCCCTCGTTCCAGGAGCCGGGATAAAACAGCGACAGATAGGCGCCGCCGATGGCTGCAAGCGACCCTCCGGCGGCAGTTGCCAGCAGGCGGACGGTATCGGGGTTAAGACCCATGGCGCGGGCGGCATCCGAGCTATCGCCGACCACCCGCAGGATCAGGCCGAGGCGCGTGTTGCGGAAGCCCCACCACAGCACCACCGCCAAAAGCGCGCCGATGACGAACAGCACGTTGATGTTCAGCGCCGCCTGGATCTGCGGCAGGCGCGACCAGCCGCCGAGCGGGATCGATGGCAGGTGCGGTGCCGCAGGCTTGATGAAAGACTTGCCAAGGAAGAAGGCAAGGCCCAGGCCGAACTGCATCATCGCGATGCCGATCGCGATATCGTTGATCTTGGGGAATTTGCAGATGAAGCCGTGCACGAGGCCGAAGACTGCCCCGGTCGCCATCGCCGCGAGCACGCCGAGCCAGGGCGAACCGCTCATGACGGCAACAGCGTAGGCGGTCATTGCGCCGAACACCAGCGTCCCCTCGAGGCCCAGATTGATCCGGCCGGAGCGCTCGGTGATCGATTCGCCGAGGCTGACGAAGATGAATGGCGTCGAGACACGGATCGCGCCAGCGAAAATGGCCAGCGGTACGCCCCAAAGACCGATTGCGGTGTCGTCCATCAGGCGCTCCTCTTCCAGAGGTCGGGGTTGAAGATCTTGAAGCGGCCGTAAAAGGTCTCGCAGAACAGGATGAAGAGAAAGAGCGTGCCTTGCAGCACAAGTACGGTCGCGTCCGGCAGGCCCATGCGTCGCTGGATCAACCCGCCCGACGCATCGATGCCGCCGAGAAGGATGGCGACGGGTATGATTGCCAGCGGATTGTGGCGCGCGAGAAATGCGACAAGGATGCCAGTATAGCCATAGCCGGAGGCGAGCGACGCATTGGCCGTGCCCTGCACCGCCGAGACCTGCACCATGCCGGCCAGACCGGCAAAGCTTCCAGCCAGGGCCGTAAAGCCGACCATCAGGCGGCCCACGGGCAATCCTTGGACTTGCGCCGCGCGGACATTGCCGCCGGCGATGCGGGCGGCAAAGCCGATGCTGGTGGCCTCGATCAGAACGAAGCAAAGGATGCATGCGATGACGCCGATGGCAAGACCCCAGTTGACGTCCATGCCAGGGATATGACCAAGCATGAAATTTGCCGGCAGAGGCGCGGTCGAGGGCTTGTTGAGGCTGGCGGGGTCCCGGAGCGGTCCCTCGATAAGGTGGTTCATCAAGGCAATGGCGATATAGGCAAGCAGGAGACTGGAAATTGTCTCGTTGACACCCCTGTAGTGACGCAGAAATCCGGCAAAGCCGATCCAGATGGCGCCGGTCAGCATGCCGGCAAGCGCCATCAGAGGAACGACAACGACCGGCGACAGGGTTGCGGTGAGCGGCAGGGCGATCGCAGCCGCCGCAACGCCACCAAGAACAACCGCGCCCTCGCCGCCAATAATGACCAGCCCCAGCCGCGCCGGCAGCGCCACGCAGAGCGCGGTCAACAGGAGCGGTGCTCCCCGGCTGAGCGCATTCTGCATTGAAAACCAGCTGCCGAAGCCACCGGCATACATCAACTGGAAAAGGACGGCCGGCGATTTGCCGACCGCCAGAATGAACAGGGAGAAGAGAGCCAGGCCTGCAAAAACCGCTCCGAACGAAATCGCAACCGGCTCGGCGCGACGCGCCAACCACCCCAGTGCCGGCCGCAATGACGCGGCTCGCGCTGCCGGCGACGATATCGTGGACGTTTCGATCTCGGCGGCCATGACCTGCCCTCCCCTCTTCACGCTCAAGCCGTCGAGCCGACGACGCCCTCGACAAGGTAGCCCATGCTTTCGAGCTCAATGGCGTCCTCGGCAAGAGACTGCCCTGCGGTCACGACGACATTGCCCTTGTTGTCCTTCAGCGGCCCCTTGAATACCGAGAAGCCACCGGCCTTCATCGATGCCAGCGTTGCTTCGAACTTAGTGCGGGATTCTCCCGACACGCCGGGTCCAAGAGGGCTCCTCTTGACGAAGCCATCCTTCAGGCCGCCGCGCACGAAGTTTCCAAGCGGCTTGCCGGCCTGGGCTTCCGTGACGAAGTTTGTGTAGACATTCCCCCAGGCCCACTCGGCGCCGGTCAGATATTTTTCGGGCGAAAGCGGGCTCTGGTTGGCGTGGTATCCACAGACAAACGCGCCTCTCCCGGCGGCCGTCTCGACCACGACTTTGGGGCTGTCCACGTGGCAGGTGATGACGTCGGCGCCCTGGTCGATCAGAGCATTGGTGGCCTCGGCCTCCTTGACGGCAAGCGACCATTCTCCGGTGAAGATGACCTGGCAGGTGATGGCTGGATCAACCGAGCGGGCGCCGAGCAGGAAGGAATTGATGTTCTGCAACACCTGCGGGATCGGCTTTGCAGCGACGAATCCGATTTTCTTGCTCTTCGACGCGTAGGCTGCCGTGATGCCGTTCAGATACTGCCCCTGGCCGATATAGCCGAAGTACGACCCGGTGTTCATCGGGTTCTTGTCCTTCTGCCAGAGACCGCCGCAGTGGCGGAATTGAATGTTTGGATACTTTGCTGCAACTGCCAGCATATGGGGGTCGAAATAGCCGAAAGAGGTCGGGAAGATCAGCGTTGCACCATCGAGATTGATCATCGATTCCATGGTTTTCTGGACGTCGACGGTTTCCGGTACATTCTCCTCCTCGATGACAGTGACGCCGGGCATCGCCTTGACGACAGCAGCGCCTTCCGCGTGCGCCTGATTGTAGCCGTAGTCGTCCTTGGGCCCGACATAGATGAAGCCCACAGTCAGCGCGGTTTGCGCCGCGGCACCGGTCGCGAAAAGGGAAGACGAGAGGCCGAGGGCCGCGCCGGCCCCCGCGGTCGTCTGGAGAAATGTACGGCGGTTCATTGGCAGGAGTTTGGTCATGGTGATCTCCTCGCGGCATTGCCGGGTCAACAGGTTACGAAAGTCTTGAAGCAACTGCCATGCCACTTTGAAAGTATCATGATATCAATGCTTTATGAGATGCCGATATGGGATAAGCACAAACTGTATGCACTTTTTCTGAGCTGATGAATATATTATCGGCTTTTCGGATTTCTGCGAGCTCCCGAATGGGTCGATCGCCAAACTCTAAAAAATAATGTTTCATAACAATGGCTTGTGCTAACATTGACATCCTGTTGTTCTCGATGCATCTGTATGCAGTACGTCTTAGATGTAGAGACAACGTGTGAAATCGCCCTCGAAAAAAGCAGTCGTGCGCGCCGGGACCACCGTCGAGCAAATGGTCCGCGCTATCGCCGACATGATCATCACCGGCGCCATGCAACCCGGCGACAAGCTTGACGAAGTGTCTCTCGCGGGACGTTTCGAGGTTTCGCGGACACCGGTGCGCGAAGCGCTGGGCCAGCTTTGCGCCATTGGCCTTGTTGGCCGCCAGCCAAACCGCAGCGCCGTGGTCACGAGGGTGACACAACAGCATCTCGTATCGATGTTCGAGGCCATGGCCGAACTGGAAGGCATCTGCGCCCGGCTATCCGCCGAGCGCATGACCGTCGATGAACGACGCCAGCTGGAGCTCGAGCACCGCGCATCGGCGCGGCTTGTACATCTCGGCGGGGAAGAGGAATATGCGGCGCATAATACCGAATTTCATACGCGCCTCTATCGCGGTGCGCACAACGACCACGTTTACGAGCTCGTAACCCAGACCCGCGCGCGACTTGCGCCGTTTCGAAGGGCGCAGTTCAGGCTCTCCGGGCGCATGGTGAGGTCCTTTGAGGAACACGAGACCATCGTCATGGCCATCCTGCGCGGCGAGGCGGCGCTCGCCGGCCGCGCTGCCCACGCGCACGTCGCCACGGTCAGCGACGCCAGTCTGGTGTTTGCCCGCGATAGCGATAACCAGGCGTCGAGCAAGGAGTAGGCTTCCTACACGACCACAGGATACTGGGCGCCATCCATGGTAATGGTGATGCCGGTGATATAGCGTGCCTTGTCCGAGGCCAGAAAGAGCGCGAGGTCGGCCACTTCTTCCGGCAGCGCCATACGCCCGATCGGGATCTTTTTAACGCTGTTCTCGATGGCGGCTTCGATGGTGATGCCGGCAAGGCGCGCATCCGCTGCAACTCCCTCCGCCACTCTCCCGGTTTGCGTCAGACCGGGACTGATGCCGACGATACGCACTCCGGATGCGGCATAGGCATTGCCGAGACCAGCAGTCGCCAACATCAGCGCCGCATTCGCCGAACCGCCCGCAAGATGGATGGGGCTCGCCACCTTGCCGCCAGCGCCGATGATATTGATAATGACGCCATGACCCCGCGCAGCCATCGCCTTGACGATGGGATCGACAACGTTGATGGTCGAGAAGAACTTTGCATCCATGGCTGCGCGCCAGAAGGCGGGCGTCAGGTCCTCCGGTGGCGATCGCTTGGCTGCACCGGCCGAGTTGACGAGGACGTCGATAGGACCGACATCCAGTCCTACCCGTTTGACCAACGCCGCTGCAGCCGCACCATCGGAGAGATCGGCGGCAAAGCCGACTGCACCCGGCAGCAATTTCAGCGCTTCGTCGATATTGGCTTGCGAGCGAGAACTGATGACGACACGGGCCCCCTCCCCGACAAATTGCTTGGCACATGCCAAGCCGATACCCTTCGAGCCGCCGGTAACGAGAACGATCTTGTCGTTGAAGCTTTTCGTATGCACATCCATCTCCTGTCTATATCCCCCGACCGGTCGCAGAGCCTGTTCGCCAGGCAGCGCAACCAGAGCGCGGCGGCCAGACTAGCAGGCCACCATCTCGAGCATTACGCCTGAAGCGACGAGAAACCATTCACGTTTTCATGATGGTTGCTCCCATCCCCGGTAAAAGCCTCCGTCGATACGAGATGCGCGCGCCCCAGCACCTTTTACCCTTTGCCAGACTTCTAAATTGCTTGTCAGAATCAAAGAAAAGGAGATAATGGCGGCAATTCATCGATACACCGAAAAATATCGCCAGAATGGTCCTTTGACATGAATGCTTTCACCCCGCTGCCGTCGTTTGAGTTCGACGATAAAATCCTGCAGCAGGGAGCAGAAATCTCGCGCAAGCTGGATCAGCTCCGCTTCGAGAAATTTCCGCCCAATGCACGCAAGACGCTGCGCAAGTTTTCGATGGCGGAGGTGGCGCATTATCTCGGTGTAAGCCCCAACAATCTGAAGCGATTGCATCTGGAAGGCAAGGGCCCGGTCCCCGAGACCTCGTCCGGAGGTCGGCGTCTCTATACTGCGGAACAGATGTCGGAACTTCGCCTGCTGCTGGATAAGACCGGAAAGGCCGAAGCCAAGAAGTATGTGCCGCATCGCAAGGCAGGCGACAAACTGCAAGTGGTGGCCGTCGTCAATTTCAAGGGCGGGTCAGGCAAGACTACGACGGCCGCCCATCTGGCCCAGCATCTTGCCCTGACCGGCCACCGGGTCCTTGCAATCGATCTCGACCCGCAGGCCTCGCTCTCGGCGCTTCACGGATTTCAGCCGGAGCTGGACAAGAACCCGTCGCTCTACGACACGATCCGTTATGATGACGAACGCAAGCCGATCAGCGACGTGATCCTGCAGACCAACTTCCCGGGCCTCGACATCATTCCGGCAAATCTTGAGCTGCAGGAATACGAATACGACACGCCGTTGGCGATGCAGGTCGGCACCGAGGGGAAGCGTTTCTTCACGCGTCTGGGCAAGGGCCTGCTGGAAGTCGACGACAGGTACGATGTCGTGGTGATCGATTGCCCACCGCAACTCGGCTATCTGACTCTGACCGCTTTGACTGCTGCGACATCCGTTCTCATCACCGTTCACCCGCAAATGCTCGACCTGATGTCAATGAGCCAATTCCTGCTGATGCTCGGCAATATCACCCGGACGATCAAGAAGGCGGGTGCGGACGTGCGGATGGACTGGCTGCGTTATCTCATCACCCGATACGAGCCGACAGACGTGCCGCAGGTTCAGATGCTCGGATTCATGCAATCGATGCTCGCAGAGGAGATCTTGAAAAGCCCGATGGTCAAGACCACGGCGATCTCAGATGCGGGTCTTACGAAGCAGACCTTGTACGAAGTTGAGCGCTCGAATTTCACGCGTGGGACTTATGACCGCGCCATCGAATGCATGGATGCCGTCAATTTCGAGATCCAGGGTTTGATTCACCGTGCGTGGGGGCGGATGTGACGATGTTGACTGCCGTCAAAAGCAAGGATTTCTCAATATTATTCAAGGGTCTAGTGCAATAGGAGGGTAACACAGATGGCGCGTAAGAACCCATTTGCCCATGTCATGGACGACCATGTTTCGGATGAAACCCGGCCGCTGCTCGACTATACCGTCAAGGGCGCTTCAAGGTCGATTTTGAATTCCATCGATGAGCTCGCCAGCCGTGCAGACAAATTGCTCGAAGGACAAACGATTGTCGAACTCGATCCCGATGTCGTAGATGCTTCCTTCATCAGGGATCGCCTCGAAGACGATGCCAAGGAATTCGAGGAGCTGGTGAACGGCATCAGGGACAGGGGACAGGATAGTCCCATTCTGGTCCGTCCGCATCCCAAGACCGACGGTCGCTACATGGTGGTTTTCGGCCACCGGCGGCTAAGGGCGGCCAAGACGTTGGGGCGTAAGGTCCGTGCCGTCGTCAAGGATATGGAAGATCGGGAGCATGTCGTTGCGCAGGGACAGGAGAACTCTGCCCGTGCCAACCTCTCTTTCATCGAACGCGCAGTCTTTGCCGGTGAGCTGTCGCGTCTTCACTACGACAATGACAACCACATCATCATGACGGCGCTGTCGCTTGATCGTGCGACGCTCTCAAAAATGCTGGCGGTCACAAGCATTCCACCGGAGATACTGGAAGCTATCGGGACTGCGAAGTCGATCGGCCGAGATCGCTGGTACGAATTGAAGATCTTACTGGAGAAGCCATCCAGTCTGGACAAGGCGATGACTTTCATTGTCAGCCCTGAATTTGCGGAGGGGACCAGTGACGAGCGCTTTCAAAGGCTCATGTCACACCTCAAGCAGAGCAAGCGCGTCGCGCGCAAGGTTCAGGAAAAATCATGGTCGCTGGCGAACAAAAGTGTCAGCGTCACAGCAAAGCATGATGGTAAGATATTCTCGCTGGCGCTGAAATCCAAGGATGCTGCGGCGTTCGGAGAGTATCTGTCGGAAAATCTGGAACAGCTTTACCACTCATTTTCCAGCCGTGACGCGAATAAAGCAAAAGACTGAACCGCACCAGAGAAAGGCCCGCAAAACGTTGTGGATGTGGAAGCGCTTCTCGAAATTATAGCCGACTATGAATCGGCATTTTCCGGAAACACCATCAAGAATGTTGGCTCCGTTTGGTGAGCAGATTTCTATTGCCTTATCGAAGGTGACGAGAAAATGCAGACAGGAAGTGTGACGACGCCCTTTGGTCGGCGGGAGATGACGCTTGGCCTGCTGGCAAGCCAATGCTCGGTCTTTCCGACAGGGCGCTGGCGGTGCTGAACGCGCTGCTGAGCTTCTATCCGGGCAATGAGCTCAGTGCAAAGCACGGCCTCGCTGTCTTTCCCTCCAACGCCCAGCTGTCGATCCGCGCCCACGGCATTGCGCCAGCGACGCTGCGCCGCCATCTGGCAGCGCTGATGGACGCCGGATTGCTGGTGCGCAAGGATAGCCCGAACGGCAAGCGCTTTGCGCGCCGGGACGGGGAGGGGGAGGTCGACCAGGCCTATGGCTTCAATATCGCCCCGCTAATTGCCCGCTCTGATGAAATCCAGACACTGGTAGCGCACGTCACCGTCGATCGCGTCCTGTTCAGGGCGATGCGCGAGCGCCTGTCGCTCTGCCGGCGTGACATTGCCAAGCTGATCGCGACGGCGCTGGAAGAGGGCGTGCCGGGTGACTGGCCTATGGTGCATGGGCATTTCCGCGATCTCATAGCCCGGATCCCACGCTCGCCCGACATCCATGACATCACGCCTATTGTCGAAGAGATCGATGAGGCCCCTGCGGCGGATGAGGCTTTCGAGCGCATAAGCCTAACGGATGGCCGTTTGGTGAAACCACGACGGCGAGCAGAGATCAACCGGGCCTAAAGGCGTTTCCGCTCGGGCTTGTGTTGCAGGCCTGCCCGGAAATCCTGTCCTGCGGCCCGGGCGGCAGTATCGGCAATTGGCGAGACCTGATGTGGGTCAGCCCCAGCGCCTACGAGGAGGCTTGCGCCATCATGGGGCCCGAGAATGCGGCGACCGTCACGGCCTGCGTGCTGGAACGGGCCGGCAGCATCACGTCGGCCGTCAGATATCTGCGCGACCTCACCTGCAGGACGGAGCGCGGCGAGTTCGCCATCGGCCCGATGCTGATGTCGCTCGCAAGGGCCAATGCCGGTAGACGCGAGCAGACAGGGTGCGGGAGTGGTAGATGCAGCGGAAATTTGGCTCCCTTTGGGTGCCGTTATGAGTACAAAATGCAAATAAAATATAGAGTTATTCGTTAGAAATTCGTCGAAGTCTTGAGCTGTAAAATAGGTATATGGGCAGATTTTATCGCGGCTCCGGTTTGTCAGGCAATTGTGTCGGTGTGCAGCTTACATCATAATCGAAATGGTCCTTGAAGAAAACTGTCATTGAGGGATGAAGCTGCGCCATGACCGATATCGATATCCACACGCTCGATGAGGCCGAACTGCTGGCATTGAACGAGCGTATCGTCGAGCGGCTTCATCTTCTCCATCGGCAAAAAACAGATCAAGCATTGCGGCAGATTAAGATTGGCAGTGCCGTCATGTTCGAGGCGACCGACGGCAAAACGATTACGGGGATCGTCATCCGTCGAAATCGTAAAACCGTCACGATCCATACCGATGACGAAAAGCACTGGAACGTCTCACCCACTCTTGTCAGGCTGATCGGTCGGCATGCTCTGGATGAGGGGGAACCCAAGGACGGTCGCGTGGTGCCCTTCACGAAGCCCGGCCGCCGATAACAGGTCGGAACAGGAACGCTCATCTTCGCCGTCCTTGCCGTAAGCTTCGCCAGCAGGAAGGCTCACGCTTGACGTGACGCTGTCCGTCTGAGCACGCGATGCCGAGGTGACCACATCCTTCCAGCGCCGTCAAAAGCCAGCCGTACGCTTTCAGATCAGGCATGTGGCGGTAAGGCGACGCCTCAATCCACGCCGTCTCGACGCCAGCGCCAAATGCCGGATAAGCATGGCATATGGCATATGGCATATGGCATATGGCATATGGCATATGGCATAGTCTAGACTCACACCCTCATGTGCAAGCAGAGCTCGAACCTCATTGCGCCGAAGTCACTACAAAGGCAGGGGACAGGATAGTCAGCAGTTCGGCAGACGCCGTGATCACCAGCCTTGAGGGGCAAGCGAATTCGTCACCGACGCCACTAATCGCTTTCCTGTATCCACGCCGCTCGCCTTCTTGGAAGTCTCCGTTTCGCTTCAATCATGTCTAGCATCAGGTACGCTGATCCGCGCTATCAGACCGTGGGGCTGATTGGAGGACAAGGAGATGCTGCCGCCGTGGGAGCGGGCGATGTAGGCCACAATAGACAGGCCGAGACCGAAGCCTGCTTGGCCGCGTCGTGACGGATCTCCTTTGAAGAACGGTTGGAGCACCTTTTCGCGGAGTTCCTCGGATACTCCCGGCCCGTCGTCGGCGACCGAGATGGAAAAGCCGGTTGCGGTTTGCCGGAGTTCAACACAGGCGGAGTTGGAAAACTTCGAGGCATTGTCGCAGAGGTTTGTAACAGCGCGCATCATGGAAAGCGGACGGCAATTGGCGATCATTTTATTGGGCCCGCGATAGGTCATGTTGAACCCAACGTCTGAGAAATCACTGCACACGGTCTGCAGGATGCTGGCGACGTCGACCCGTTCCACCTCCTCGGTGGCGTAGTCATCGCGAAGATAGTTCAGACTTTCTGTGAGCAACCTGTCCATATGGTCGATATCGGTCAGCAGCGCGTCTCGCGTAGAGCCGTCGCCCATACGCTCGATCCGCAATCTGAGCCGCGTCAGCGGCGTGCGCACATCGTGGCTGATGCCTCTCAGCATCTGCGTGCGGCCCTCGACCATGAGATGGATCCGGTTTCGCATGCCATTGAGCGCGCGCGCCAGAGAGACAATCTCGACGCTGCCGCGCTCTTCGAAAATACGCGAGCCGCTGCTGATGTCCGAAAGCGTTGCTGCTTCGGAGATTTTCTTGATGGGTTCTGTCACCGTCCGAATCGCGAAGATGAAGAAGAAGACGATGAGCACGATGACCGCCATGAAATAATACGTGCTTTGGCTGAGGAATGAGCTCGTTATGATCGTGTCCGGAAAACCGAAGGAAACGACGATGTTTTCCTCGTCGACCCGCTCCGCAATGACCCGTCGCTCATCTAGCAGCGCTCGCCATCCGCCGAGAGGCGGCTCGCCGTCCGGAGGAAACAGCAAGTCTGCAAACGTCTCGGCAACGCTCTGGAATTCGGACGAGCCCTTGAATTGCGAAACCATCGAAATCGGTGCGAGCGAGACATCCAGTCCTGCACGTCGGGCAGTTGCAACAATGGCGGGACGATCCGCTGAAGGGGTCTGCGACAGAAGCATCGCCAGGGTCTTCACCTGCTCGACAGCCCTTTCGAGGTTGGGTGCGGTAAAGTCTCGTTTGGCAAGGTTTTCCAGCGCCCGCCCACAGACAATGACCGTCACCAAAGCCACCAGAATGATGAGCGTGATCTGACCACGAAGGGTTTTGGGGATACTGGTGGCAGTCTTAGGCATCGACCTCCTCCACCGCCGCCGTGAAGACGTAGCCACCCATCCGGACCGTTTTGACAATCAAGGGATCGCGAGGGTCGAGTTCGATCTTTTGCCGCAGGCGACTTATATGAACGTCGATGCTGCGTTCGATCGGGCCGGCCAGACCCGCGTGGGTGAGAGCCAGCAGCTGTTCCCTGGTCAGCACTTGACCGGGGTTCTGACAAAAAGCGATCAGGAGGTCAAACTCATGTGTTGTCATGGCGACGCGCGCATGGCTCGGGTCGTGTACCTGCCGCCGGATCGGATCAATACGCCAGTTGTCGAAACGGAAAATGCGTTTTCGCCGAACCTCGATCGGAGGAGAGGCGAGTCTCGATCGGCGAAGTAGCCCTTTGATGCGGGCAACGAGTTCCCTGAGGACAAAGGGCTTGGTGACGTAGTCGTCCGCACCGATCTCGAGCCCGACAACCCTGTCGATATCGCTACTGACGGATGTCAGCATCAGGATGGGAA
The DNA here is from genome assembly GCF_007000325.2 of Rhizobium rhododendri. GTDB lineage: Bacteria > Pseudomonadota > Alphaproteobacteria > Rhizobiales > Rhizobiaceae > Rhizobium > Rhizobium rhododendri. Next base: position 1,520,623 of record NZ_CP117268.1, read on the forward strand.
TATCGCCGGCCCCGCGAAGCCTCCGGCATATGCTGAACCCGTCCTCACCAGGAAGCATCACATCGAGAACGACGAGATCGAAGTCATCCGCTCTCATCCTTGCATCCATGGCCGCACCGTCTGCCGCAATATCGACCACCATTCCCTGCTCCACGAGACTGTCCCGAACGAGACCTGCAATCTGGGCATCATCTTCGACAATGAGGATTTTCGGCGCATTGGACATGGGGGTGCAGGCTGGCTCCATGAGCAATTATCTCCCGTCGTTTATCTCTCATAACACGGTACGGCGCGCACCTGGGGAGCGAAAGATTAAGTTTTGTTGCTGGCGGGCAAGACCGGTTCCTCGGCTGAAACAAAACTTAACACAATGCAATGCACGCCCCGAAACCCATGTGGCAGAGATCAGGCACTGAATTTGCGTCGCTTTGTCGAGCGGCATGCAGCCCTACTGGAGTGCCTATGCTCAGCCGTATCCTTGCCTGCTGCGCCATCCTGTGCGCAACAGGACTAACTGCCTGTTCGGACGATGCGGCGCCTCCATCGAGGGCGCGCACTGTCAGGGTCGTGACAGTTCAATCGCAGCTTATTGGCCAAGCCTTCAGTCAAACCGGCGAGGTTCAGCCACGCTATCAGATCCCGATGAGCTTCCGGCTGGAGGGCAAGATTGTCTTTCGGATCGAGAACGGCACCTCCGTCAAAGCGGGCGATGTCCTCGCAAGTGTCGACAAGATCCCGTCATCTATCAACGTCTCGTCCGCGTCGGCGCAAGTCGATGTAGCAAAGTCCGACGTAGGGCTCGCCGAGCTCACCGCAGCGCGCAATTGGGAACTGTTTTCAAAAGATGCCATTTCGCGCGCCCAGCTTCAGCAAGGCGACGCCAATCTGCACGCAGCAAAATCAAAGCTGGAAGCCGCGAGCGCGGCTTTAGATAGCGCCAGACAGTCTCTCTCTTACACAGACCTGAGAGCTGATCGCGATGGCATAGTCTCCGGCGTCTCTGCTGGTGTGGGCCAGGTCGTTACCTCCGGCCAGACTGTAATGACGCTGAGCTCGAACGCGGAACTGGATGCGGTTTTCGATATCCCCGAGCAACTGTGGAACGAGAACCTGAACGACCCCGAGATCCAGATCAGGCTCCTATCCGACCCGACCAAGACCGCAACGGGAAAGGTGCGGGAGGTCACGCCATCGGCTGATGCAACAACCCGAACCTATCGCGTCAGGGTGACCTTGCAACACCCGGTTCAAGGCTTCCCGATGGGCGCTGCCGTCAGCGGCAAGGTGATCCTTTCGCCAAAGCGCCTGTTCGAGGTTCCATCTTCAGCACTTGTCCGTCTCGGACAGGATCAGGCAGTCTTTGTCTACGTGCCTCCGAGCAAAACCGTTCATGCGCGGGCCGTCAAGATAGAGAGGTACGCGGGCAGGAGCATGTTTGTTTCCGACGGCCTTGGCGACGGCGATCTTGTCGCGACAGCCGGTGTCACCAAGCTGCGTGACGGCGAAGCCGTCACCGTCGAGAAAGACGACCGCCTATGAACTCGCACCCAACCCCACCCTCGAACCGCTTCAATCTCTCCGTATGGGCAATCACCCACCGCTCACTGGTGATTTTCCTCATGCTCGCGACGATCACAGGCGGCCTGTTGAGTTATTTGGATCTGTCTCGCAATGAGGACCCTCCGTTTACCATCAAGACGATGGTCGTCAGCGCGAGCTGGCCCGGCGCGAACGTCGACGAAACTGTTAGTCTGCTGACCGATAAGCTTGAAAAGAAACTCTCCGAAACGCCACACCTCGATTATACGCAGAGTTATACGCGTCCTGGCCAAGCCGTGATCATGGTGAACTTGCGCGACGACACCCCGCCCGCAGAGGTCGATGGAATCTGGTACACAGTTCGCAAGAAGGTGTCGGATATCTCATCGACATTACCGGAAGGCGTCTCCGGGCCTTTCTTCGACGACGAATTCGGCGACACCTATGGAAGCATCTATGCCTTCCATGGCGATGGATTTAGCCCAAGAGAACTGCGCGATCGCGTCGAGGCAATCCGCGAGGCAATTCTCTCGCTACCCAATATCGGCAAGGTAAATCTTCTCGGCACCCAGGAAGAACAGGTTCTGATCGAGTTCTCGCCGGGCAAGCTTGCCAGTCTCGGGATCGATCCGGCTGCCGCAATCGAAGCGATCCGCGCCCAAAACGCCGTCAGTCCCGCCGGATTGATCCAGACGACGGAAGAAAAGATTTCTGTCCGGGTCAGCGGGGCTTTCGCTTCCGAGGACACTCTCAAGGACATGACGCTGAAGCTCGGCGGTCGCTATTTCAGGCTCGATTCGATAGCGACCATCTCGAGACGCAGCGTTGACCCGCCCGCACCAACCGTGCGCGTCAACGGCAAGGAAGTGATCGCACTTGCGATTTCCATGGCGAAGGACGGCAACCTCCTGACCTTTGGCCAGGCCCTTAAAACGCAGATGAAAGCCATTGCGTCCCAGCTGCCAGCCGGCATCGAAATGAGCGAGGTCGCGGATCAGTCTACAGTGGTCGAGGATGCAGTCGACGGCTTCACGAAAGTCCTGGTCGAAGCGATCATTATCGTCCTTGCCGTTTCTTTTGTGTCGCTGGGCACAAGGGCCGGCCTGGTGGTGACGATCTCCATACCTCTCGTCCTGGCCCTGACATTTTTCGGTATGGAAATCGCCGGCGTCGGTCTTCAGCGGATCTCCTTGGGGGCTCTCATCATTGCCCTGGGTCTGCTGGTCGACGATGCCATGATCACCGTCGAAAGCATGGTCTCCTGCCTGGAGAATGGCAAGTCGCGCTCCGTTGCCGCGACATACGCCTACGAGACAACCGCCTTCCCCATGCTGACCGGCACAGCGGTCATGATCGCCGGTTTCATTCCCGTCGGCTTTGCGGCGTCCAGTGCCGGAGAATATACATTCTCGCTGTTCATGGTGATCTTCATCGCACTGTCGTCGTCCTGGATCGTGGCGGTTCTCTTTTCGCCCCTTCTCGGCACGTGGATATTGCCGAAGGCACTGGCTCACTCTCACGGCGAAGCGGGCCGGATATCGACCCTCTATCGCAGGAGCGTGGCCTGGACGCTGCGGCATCGCTGGCTGACGATCATCTGCTCGCTTGTGGCATTCGGACTGTCGGTTGCGGGCTTCGGTCGCCTCGAGCAGCAGTTCTTCCCGGCATCCGACAGGCCGGAGCTGTTAATTGGCCTGACCCTGCCCCAGAACGCGTCGCGGGCAGCAACAGAGATCCGCGCCAAGCAGTTGGAGGATGTTCTCGCCAAGGACCCGGACATCGATCACTACACCACCTATGTCGGATCGGGGTCTGTCCGGTTCTACCTTCCGATGGACCTTCAACTCGAAAACGACAATGTGACCGAAACCGTTGTGGTCGCCAAAAGCGTCGAGGCTAGGGACGCCGTCCGCCAGAGAATTGAAACTGCGCTGGACGACAAGTTCTCGGATCTGGTGACGCGCGTCTCGCCGCTCGAACTTGGGCCTCCCGTCGGTTGGCCTCTGAAATTTCGGGTGTCCGGGCCCGATTATCAGCAGGTTCGCGTCCTGTCGGCAAGAGTTGCATCCATCATCGGCAGCAATCCGGATGCCTGCGACGTCAATATGACCGCCGGAGAGCCGCAAAAGAGCGTGACCATTCTGGTGAACCAGACCGAGGCCCGGGCGCTCGGCATGAGTTCGGAATCGATCGCCAACCAGATCACAGCGATCTTTTCCGGATCGACCGTCACCACGATCCGCGACAGGAACAGGCTGGTGGATGTCGTCGTCAAGGGCACCGAGGCTGACCGCACGTCCGTTGCCGAGGTGAGCAATCTTGAGCTTCGTACCGGCGACGGAAGCCATGTGCCGCTTCGTCAGGTGGCGACCGTTGCCTACGGCATGGAAGACCCGATCATCTGGAGGCGGCAAGGCAAACCGATGATCATCGTGCAGTCGGACGTCCAGAATGGCGCCCTCGCCGCAACGGTCGCTGGAAAGGTCGACGAACAGCTCAACGCGCTGCGTCAGGATCTTCCCTTCGGCTACACCATCACCGCAGGCGGTATCACGGAAGAATCCGACAAGGGCAATTCCTCCATCTTCGCGGTCGTTCCCGTCATGATATTCGTCATCGTCGCCCTCCTCATGATCCAATTGCAGAATTTCACGCGCATGGCGCTTGCTCTCCTGATGGCTCCGTTCGGGCTTGTCGGTGTGGTTCTTGCGATGCTGCCGACCGGCACGCCAATGGGCTTTGTTGCGCAACTCGGTGTGATTGCCCTTGCCGGCATGATTATTCGCAACGCGGTCATCCTCATTCAGGAGATCGACCAGAATGTTGCGCGGGGACAACTGCCCGACGAGGCGATCATCGCGGCATCCCTCCACCGTGCACGACCGATCGTCCTGACAGCCTGCGCTGCCATCCTTGGCATGATCCCGATCGCCTCCGAGATCTTCTGGGGCCCGATGGCCTCGGCGATCATCGGCGGGCTCGCGGTTGCCACGCTCCTGACCCTGACCCTCCTGCCCTCAGCGATGTCGCTTTTGCTTGCGGCAGAAGCCAGGCGGGCCGTTCCCGCGCGATCGCAGCAGAGCGCTGTAGACCTGGGTTGACGGAGGCGAGCCGCAACGGCAACCCGATTCCACGACAATGTGTATCTCCCTGAAAATTGGACTTTAATGGCTATGACGATCAAAGACTTGCGCCAGACCGTTTTCAAAACCCATCTCGTCATCTGGAAGGCGGCCGGACTTTGTGTCGCGCTCAGTCTTGCAAGTTGCAGCTCGGTTCCGCTGACCGAGTCCGGGGCGCTGACGTCATACGGCAGTCTGGGAGCGAGCGAAGGGCGCTTTAGCAAGTCCCGCTCCTACGTAGATACACCAGCATTGCTGGCTGCGACTACAGTTGCAATTTCTTCGACACGCTTGTCGCCTCAGGCCTCCTCGAGCATTCACAATACTGGCGACGGGCGTCTGGTCTCCAATGCCCTTGATCGAGCGCTCTGCATCGGCCTCAGCGATCGATACAACATCGTTGGTCCCGGCGAGCCCGCCGACATCACCGTCAAGGCCGTCATCACGGACATCGTGCCAACCGGCAAGTTCGCGGCCGGATTATCGACGGCCGTCAGTCTGGGAAGCTCGGTCGTCCTGCCCGTTGGCGTGCCTCGCCTCCCCATTGGCCTTGGAGGACTAGCGGTGGAAGCGGAAGCCCTCGACAAGGACGGCATGCAGAGGGCAGCCATCGTTTGGTCCCGCGGCGCGAACTCGATCACCAATCAAGCGAGGGTCTCCGAAGTCGGAGACGCCTACGGCCTTGCCTCTGCCTTTGCCGGTCAATTCGCAGAAATGCTTGTGAAAGGAAAGAACACCTCTGGTTTACACGTGTCGCTCCCATCCCGGCAGAAATTGCGGTCACAACTCGGTGGGGCACCAAAGAACGCTGCCTGTGAAGCTTACGGTCGTGCACCCGGTGTCTCCGGATTGGCCCTGAGCCTTCTTGGCACGCCACCATCCTGGAGCGATTCTGGCCCTAAGCTTTAGCGCTTGGCCACGGCATCTTTCAAAGAGGCAGAGCCCTTTCCTGACGCGCTGCAGCCAAGCTGCGTCCCAATACCGAGAGCAGGACCATTGATATTTCAACCAGTTGATAAAAGGCAGCTACCTGAGACCTCGCCTCTTCCTTCGTTCGCGCCAACGTTCGATCTTGCAATCGTCGTTTCGCCGACCGACATCGATGAGCAGGGGCACGTCAACAATTCCATCTATCTTCAGTGGGTGCAGAAAGCCGTCCTCGGCTACTGGCACCACATCGCACCAACCGATGCCCGGAGCGATCTGGTTTGGGTCGCACTAGCTCATCACATCCGATATAGAAAGCCGGTGCTCCTGGGCGATCCCATCCGTGCTTTGGTGACCGCGACCCACGCGTCTGGACCTCGGGCATCCTTCACAACGCTGGTGAAGCGTCGCGATGAGCTTTGCGCGGAAATAGAAAGCTCCTGGTGCTGCATCGACGCCTCGACAAGGCGTCCCCATCGACTGGCAAGGGAAATCATAAGGGCCTTCCTGCCTGCGTGACAGAGGGAGTAAATCTCACGACTGGCGTTATCAATCGAGCGATCTGGCGCGGTCCGGGCAAGTTACCCCAAATCTTAAAGCGCGTTTTTTTCAATTCCTTCGCTTTTCAAAGCAGTTACTTGGCCGTGACAACATTGGCGGCGGCCTCTGAGAGTGAACGCTGACTGAATAGTGTCTTCAGCTTCCATTCCAAAACTGGCGTCTAGAAATGGGGTGTTCAACCGCGGTCCTATCCGCCTGAGGAGACAAAGTCATGATCCGCACGTCTTTCATTGCAACCGCACTCGTCGCTCTCGTTGGTCTTACCGCCGCAGCCCCTGCCATGGCCAACGATGTGCGTATCGAACAATATGGCTGGTCGAATTCTGCCGGTGGCGCGCAGGAAGGGTTCGAAAATAGGATCAGGACCTATCAGAACGGTGGCTACAACCGGATTGTCGGCCATCAATACGGTCGTCATAACCTTTCGGCTGTCGGTCAGGAGGGCAATGGCAATTACGGCGCCACCTATCAGAACGGTAACCGCAACGTAGCTGGTATTGGCCAGTTTGGCTCCAATCACACGACTATCCTTACCCAGGATGGCAACGGCAATATCGCAGCCGGCGTCCAGGTCGGTAGCGGCTGCAGCGCAAATGTCAGCCAGGGCGGCAACGGCAACGTCGCAGCCTTCGTCCAGACCTGCCCGTAAGCTGCGGCTCGATGACGTCGAAGAGGTCAAGTTCGCAACCGCAGACAATAGGGGATGACCCATGCCAAATAGCGTTGAATATCCGCGCCGTCTGATGACAATTCTTGCGCTGGCCCTGCTTCCCGTGACCGCCGTCGCGGCGATGATGACGGCTGGGCAACCTGACGCGGCGCAGCTTTGCCGCATCGAAGTATCGCCCGGAGCAGGTGTGGTGAAACTGGACGCGCGTGTCGACGTCGATAAGCATGTCAGCGGAACCTACACATTCCGTGTCGAGAAGACGGGGAACGGCGGTATCTCTACGACTAATCAGAGTGGCGATTTTGATGCGACAGTCGGACATCCGACAATCCTCAGCTCCGTCTCCCTCGAAACTGGAGGCATCAAATACAAAGCCACATTGGATGTTCTGATCGGGGACAAGAGTTTCAGCTGCTCGAAACAGATCCCCGGCAGCTAAAGGCTCAGCACTCTGCAATCCCTGAAAAAGGGCGCCGTTTTGGCGCCCTTTTTGCTTTCGACCAACACCACACCACTGAACGACAAGTGAACGGGCAATTCCAATCTGGTTCAGCGACAGGATGCGAAAGTTGATCAACGGCCGAGGTAGCCGATGAATGGAGACGAGGATGACCCGCAACGTGATTAAAATCCTTACCGTCGCTCTTCTTGCTGGGAGCATCGGGCAAGTAGCCTTGTCTGTGCCAGCCTATGCCGGCGGCCAGATCTCTTTCAATCTCGCGCCGGACAATGCTGAGGATAGCGGTCTTTTCTCAACAGGACTGCGCGTCTATACGCTCTTCCGCGGCCTGAAAGGTGCTGACATCCGCCAGCTGGGCCGGGGGAATGTGGCTGGCATCGCTCAGGCGGGTCGCGGCAATCTTGGATTCATCCAGCAACACGGCAACGGTCATTCCGCAACCTTGCGGCAGAATGGCGACAACAACGCCTACGGTATATTTCAATATGGGCGCAATGCTCGAACCGACGTGGTCCAGGACGGGAACAACGGCAGCGGCGCTACCTTTAGCTACGGCTGGTAACGCAGTTCATCAATGTAAAGAGGTCGGTCGAGGTCGGTCATACGCGTCACCATACTCAGGACAACGCGGCGCTTGCGTGCATCGGTCAGCAGGTCGATAGAAAGCCTGGTGCGCAAGGAGAACGGCGATGCGGCCACGCATACGTTGGCGACCGGGAACGACGCGGCATTTGCCGTTGACTAATTGCTGCGCTAAGAGAGCTGACACGCACAGAAAGCGCGCCGTTGTGTAACTTGAAGTTCGGATGCGGCTGGCACCAAAATGGGCTCACTCAATTGTCCAACTGGGCGCCTGATCCAGTCCAAACAATTGAGGAAAGTGCATGCCATCAACCGACCGAATCGTCCTTGAACCCTGGTACGACAAAGCATTGTTTTATCTGTTGGTTGACAGTTACCGGCGCATTGTCGGCAAGGCGCTGGTGCCCGATGACAGCGATGCGCATTGGCTCTATCATCACGCCCCATTCGCTGTGGTCGCTCACAACACCGATCCAGATCCGCTCTTCATCTATGCGAATATGTCAGCTCAACGTTGTTTTGAATATGACTGGCAAGAGTTTACGTCCTTACCATCCCGTCTTTCCGCCGAAGTTCCCAATCGTGCTGACCGACAACTGCTTTTGGAGACAGTTGCACGCGACGGGCATGCTTCCGGGTACAGGGGCGCTCGGATAGCAAAGTCTGGGCGTCGCTTTTGGATCGAGGATGGCTGTGTCTGGCAGTTGACCGAGCAAGACGGTCTGACGTACGGGCAAGCTGCAACATTTTCGATCACAGACTAGGCGGTCTGCTAATTTACGCGCACGAAAGTGGGGCTGGTCGTTGAGCACCGCTCGCCCGGCGAACGCCTACGCCTGACGCCCTATCGCTTCCGTCTTTTCTGCTTATCGACGATCCTGTCGATCCAGCGCTGCTTATGCAGGTTCACGGTACAGCTCAGTCGAGGCGGCATGCCCATCAATCATATTGCGGAACTTGGCTGCTATCGGCAGGTGGCCTTTCTCCGCGTCCCACACTGCGCGGAAACGTTCGACTGTCTTGCGTGCGGTGTCGAGCACCAGCTTTTCGGACAATTCCACCTTGGCGGCGAGACGCGCCAGTTCGTCCATTGACAACGCGGCCATGTTCTTCGTCCTCGAGAAGTTTAGTGCCGCCGTATCCTCACCTTCGATATGGGTATCGTCGATAGCAGGTCGTAAGCGGGTGAAAGCGCCGGTGTTCGTCTGTCGGAATAGATCAGCGACCAGTTCTTCAGATGCATGTCGCCATTGCATATCAGCGTACTAAATACGAGCCGCCGTATGAACTCGGCGACGAGATTCCCAGCATGCGCGTGATGCTGGGGTAATTGCCTTTGCTGTACCTATCGTCGGGTTTTACGCCGAACACCTGTGCGAAATTCTCGATATGGACCGGCCCGTGCGTTGTGCGATCAAAGCGCCTTATCGCCAGCGCCTACCCTTGCAACTCACTGAGACCTTGCGGTAGGCCGCTGACGGCTTCCAGATCGACCAGCTGAATCTCGGGTACGTTCATCCCCGTCATACCGGCGATCGTCATCATCGCGAACTCGTTCTCGGGAACGCCGCTATATTGTTGCGACGGCAGTTCACGATCCATGAACCGCCAGCCCGTCCGCCGGTATGGTCAGGCCACCTGCCTTTCCCGTGTTCCAGAATCCGGAGAATTTCAGCTGCACGCCGGCCAGCGAAAACCGCAAGGCTGCCTAGAGAGGCTGCTCGCGATCGGCGAGCTCATCTCGTACCATGTCTGCGCGCGCGCAGTTGCCTGGCCGTCCCTCAAGGTGGCAACCGCATCTATATTTTCACCCCAACCGGCAGACGTAACGCATCCAATGTAAGCGTGATCGACGACGACGGAAGGAGGCTACAGAGGCCTCAACTGCAACGCTGAGTCGGTGGGTCGCATCTCGCGGGCCTGTTTTAGGGTCCTATAACGTAGATAAATGACCGAGTTTCACCTGAGCGCTGTAAATTATCTACAGGCACTAAGGCTATGAAAGATAACACCATTTGAGATTAACGCGAGTGATGTTAACGTCTCGTTACCCAAAATGCGGTTGCAGCACGTCCAGAATCGCTGCTTAGTGCAAGCATCGGAGCAACGCCATATTTCCGCTTGGCAACGCTATTTAGGATAATCGGCTTCTGAA